>NZ_NEJR01000014.1:0-156078 GCF_002113165.1 Pseudomonas sp. B19(2017) | reverse complement strand
TCCGGGCTTTGCTTCGCAAAGCCCGGAAACTGGGGTATCAACTGGTGGCTGCCTGAGTGCTTAAAAAACAGTGGGTTGCATTTTGTTTGATGAGAGCGGGCAAGCCCGCGAAGAGGCCCTAGAGTCAGACCCGGGCCTTGAACAGTTCCTGATGCTGGCGGCACTGCTCGGCAGTCAGCATGAATACCCCATGCCCGCCGCGCTCGAACTCCAGCCAGGCAAAGTCCACCTCGGGGTACAGCGCCTCGACATGCACCTGGCTGTTGCCCACCTCGACAATCAGCAAGCCCTTGTCGGTCAGGTGGTCCGCCGCTTCGGCCAGCATGCGCCGCACCAGGTCCAGGCCATCGTTGCCACAGGCAAGGCCCAGCTCGGGCTCATGGTGGTACTCGGCCGGCATGTCGTCGAAGTCCTCTGCGTCGACATACGGCGGGTTGGACAATATCAGATCGAAACGCTGCCCCGGCAAGCCGCCAAAACCGTCGCCCTGCACGGTGTACACGCGCCCGTCCAGGCCGTGGCGTTCGATGTTCTGGTTGGCCACTTCGAGCGCTTCGAACGACAGGTCGGCCAGCACCACCTCGGCCTCGGGGAACACGTCGGCGGCAACGATGCCGATGCAGCCGGAACCGGTGCACAGGTCGAGAATGCGCGCCGGTTCGCTCGCCAGCCACGGCTCGAAGCGCTTCTCGATCAGCTCGCCAATCGGCGAGCGCGGCACCAGCACGCGCTCGTCTACGATGAACGACATGCCGCAGAACCAGGCTTCGCCCAACAGGTAGGCGGCCGGCACGCGTTCTTCGATACGGCGCTTGAGCAGGTGCTGCAGGCGTACCCGCTCGTCGTCCTCAAGCATGCAGTCCAGGTAGCTGTCGGCCACCTCCCACGGCAGGTGCACCGCCCCCAGCACCAGCAGGCGGGCCTCATCCCAGGCATTGTCGGCACCGTGGCCGAAGAACAGGTCGTGCTCGTGGAAGCGGCTGACCGCCCAGCGAATGTAGTCGCGCAGCGTGCGCAGGCGGGATGTGATCACGGGGTACTCCTAATTCAGACCGGACAAAAGTCTAACAGCCCCACTCGCACATTTGTTCCTTTGCATTGCCCAATGGCTAGCCACAGGCCAGTAACCATGCCGCTTACGTTGTCAACCATTCCCATTGGCGCCAAGGCAGGGGACAATAGGTATACAAAAGCCCTATCCAAGGAGCCCTTGATGTCCGTTCCAACCACGATGTTCCGCCTCACTGGCCGCGACTACCCGCCGGCCAAGCTGAGCCACGCCAGCCTGATCATCATCGATGCGCAAAAGGAGTACCTCAGCGGGCCCCTGGCGCTGTCGGGCATGGACGAGGCCGTGGCCAACATCGCCAGGTTGCTCGACGCTGCGCGCAAGAGCGGCCGTCCGATCATCCACGTTCGCCACCTGGGCACTGTCGGTGGCCGCTTCGACCCACAAGGCCCGGCTGGCCAGTTCATTCCGGGGCTGGAGCCGCTGGAAGGCGAAATCGTCATCGAAAAACGCATGCCCAACGCGTTCAAGAACACCAAACTGCACGAGACCCTCCAGGAACTGGGCCACCTGGACCTGATCGTCTGCGGTTTCATGAGCCACTCCAGCGTCAGCACCACGGTACGCCGCGCCAAGGACTATGGTTACCGCTGCACCCTGGTGGAAGACGCTTCGGCGACCCGCGACCTGGCATTCAAGGATGGGGTGATCCCGGCCGCGCAGATCCACCAGTGTGAAATGGCCGTGATGGCCGACAACTTCGCTTGCGTGGCGCCCACCGCCAGCCTGATCTGAGCGGCCAGGTAACCGCCCGGCAGCCGGGCGGAACCCGATGGGCGGCCCCTGGTCGAATTCCGGATATCCACAGAGGAAAGCGGAATGAAGCTCAAAGGCAGTTTCGACGCCAAGCGCCTGCGCCCGCGCCAACCGCGTAACTGGGGCGCCCGCCTGGCGGCCGGCCTGTCGGCCCTGCTGGCCACCTTGGGCGTACTGCTGGCGATGGCAGGCGTCGCCGGCCTGCTGGGCAATTACCCTGCCCTGGCGGAACTCAATGCCAACAAACCGCTGGCCGGTATCCTCACCGTAGCCGGCTTGCTGCTGCTGTGGCTGGGCGTGCGCTTCTGGCGGCGCAGCCGCATTCGCCTGCGCCGCGGGCGCGAGCTGAACCTGTCGCCGCACCTGATGAAGAAGCATGATTGACAGGGCTGTGTTGCCTGTAGCGGCCTCTTCGCGGGCATGCCCGCTCCCACAGGTACCGCGCAGCCCTCAGTCCCTGTGATAGCCCTGTGGGAGCGGGCGTGCCCGCGAAAGAGCCCGCACAGGCTGCATACCGCCCCACAGTCGCGTAAACTACGCCGCCCACGTGGAGGCATCATGCAAGACGACGATTTTTCCCTGTTCAAGGCCGAAGTGCGCGGTGTCAAACCGATCAGTCACGACCGCGCCGAAGTCGGCAAGCCCAAGGCCGACCGCCAGAAGCTGGCCGGCCTGCGCCAGGCGGCGACCGTGCGCAGTGACAAGGCGCTGGTGATCGACGGCATGTCCGACCAGTTCGTCATCGACGTTGGCGCCGAAGACGAGCTGCTGTGGCGCCGTGATGGCGTGCAGGAAGGCCAGCTGCGCAAGCTGAAGCTGGGGCAGATCCCGTTCGAGGGCAGCCTGGACCTGCACGGCATGACCGTGGAAAAAGCCCGCGAAACCCTGTGGGACTTCATCGCCGAAGCCACCAGGCTGGAAGTGCGCTGCGTGCGGGTTACCCACGGCAAGGCCGCGCGCCTGGACGGCAAGCGCCCGATGATCAAGAGCCACGTCAACACCTGGCTGCGCCAGCACCCGCAGGTGCTCGGTTTTGCCTCGTGCAACGCCCGCCACGGCGGCACCGGCGCGGTGTATGTGATGCTCAAGCGAACCATGCTCGAAGGCCGCGACGAGTAACGCCGCGCTTGCAGCGCCGCCCTCACCGCCGTACCCTTCGTTTTTGCGATTTTTTCCCACAGGTAGATCCATGTCCCTGGAACAGAACTACACCGAGATCCTCAGCCAGATTGGCGAGGACGTCTCCCGTGAGGGCCTGCTCGACACGCCCAAGCGGGCTGCAAAGGCGATGAAGTACCTTTGCCGCGGTTATGAGCAAACACTGGAAGAAGTCACCAACAATGCGCTGTTCAGCTCTGACAACAGCGAAATGGTGCTGGTCCGGGACATCGAGCTGTATTCGATGTGCGAACACCACATGCTGCCGTTCATCGGCAAGGCGCACGTGGCTTACCTGCCCAAGGGCAAGGTACTGGGCCTGTCGAAGGTGGCGCGCATCGTCGACATGTACGCCCGCCGCCTGCAGATCCAGGAAAACCTCAGCCGCCAGGTTGCCGAGGCCGTGCAGCAGGTAACCGGTGCCGCCGGCGTTGCCGTGGTCATCGAAGCCAAGCACATGTGCATGATGATGCGCGGTGTCGAAAAGCAGAACTCGACCATGATCACCTCGGTGATGCTGGGTGAGTTCCGCGAAAACGCCGCCACCCGCAGCGAGTTCCTCAGCCTGATCAAGTGATTGGCTGCTGACCCCGAGCCGACCCTGCCGGGTCGGCTTTTGCATTTCAGGAGTTCCCCATGATCGTCAAAGCCCTGCGGGTTGGCCTCGGCCAGCTCATCGTGTTCGGCGACTGGATCAGCCGCCCGGCCAAGCGCAAGCGCGACGCCGCCGCCCAGGCTCGCGTCGAGCAAGCGGCCAAGGGCCTGGCGCTGTACCAGTTCCACGCCTGCCCGTTCTGCGTCAAGACCCGCCGCACCCTGCACCGTTTGAACGTGCCGGTGGCGCTGCGCGATGCCAAGAACGACCCGCTGCACCGCCAGGCCCTGCAGGAAGGTGGCGGCCGGGTGAAAGTGCCGTGCCTGCGCATTGAAGAAGCGGGCAAGGTGACCTGGATGTATGAGTCCAAGGCGATCATTGCCTACCTGGATGAGCGGTTCGCTTCGGCCTGACAGTTTGCAGGCAGCCTGTACCGGCCTCTTCGCGGGTAAACCCGCTCCCACACGGATATCACTGGACCTGAAGTCAGCGGGGTACCTGTGGGAGCGGGTTCACCCGCGAAGAGGCCGGAACAGGCTAAAGATCAACCCACCATCGGCACATGCCGCGGGTGGCTGCTGACGCGCTCCAGCCAGGCCCGCACCGCCGGGTAATCGGCCAGGTCGAACCCACCCTGATGCGCCACGTGGGTATAGGCATACAACGCCACATCGGCAATCGAATACTGCTCGCCGACCAGGTACGGCGTCATCTGCAACTGCCGCTCCATCACCCTCAGTGCCTTGTAACCACCCTTGTGCAGCTTGCGGTACTCCTCCACGCGCTCGTCCGGCAACCCCAGGTAGAACTGGATGAAACGCGCCACGGCAATGTACGGCTCATGGCTGTACTGCTCGAAGAACTGCCATTGCAGCACCTGGGTGCGCAGGCGTGGCTCGGTGGGCAGGAACTCGCTGCCATCGGCCAGGAAGTTGAGAATGGCATTGGATTCCCACAGGTAGCTGCCGTCCTCCAGCCCCAGCACCGGGACCTTGCCGTTGGGGTTCATCGCCAGGAACTCGGGCGTTTCGGTCTCGCCCTTGAGGATGTCCACCGGGTGCCATTCATATGGCCGGCCCAGCAGGCTCAACATCAGCTTTACCTTGTAACAGTTGCCCGACTGGTAGTCGCCATAGACCTTGTACATCGCCCTTCCACTCCCAAGCAGTTCTGCATTTGCGCCCAATAGTTGGCGACTGTACGGCTAAAAGCAATGGCCGCTGTATGGCAAGGATCAACCTTGCTCGCTGTAGTCTGAAAAAACTGCTTACACCTTTACAAGGATTTTGTTCATGACCGATGCCACTTCGGCACGCCTGCGGCCCCTGGCAGACAGCTCCCCCTCGGCGGTTGTCGCCGGCTTTATCGCCATGCTCACCGGCTATACCAGCTCGCTGGTACTGATGTTCCAGGCCGGGCAGGCCGCCGGGCTGACCAGCGCGCAGATTTCATCATGGATCTGGGCACTGTCGATCGGCATGGCGGTTTGCAGCATCGGCCTGTCGCTGCGTTACCGCACACCGATCACCGTGGCCTGGTCCACCCCCGGCGCCGCCTTGCTGATCACCAGCCTGGGCGGGGTCAGCTATGGCGAAGCGATCGGCGCCTACATCACCTGTGCCTTGCTGGTGCTGGTCTGTGGCCTGACCGGCAGCTTCGAGCGCCTGGTCAGGCGCATCCCGGCTTCGCTGGCCTCGGCGCTGCTGGCGGGCATTCTGTTCAAGATCGGCAGCGAAATCTTCGTTGCCGCCCAGCACCGCACCTTACTGGTACTGGGCATGTTCTTCAGCTACCTGCTGGTCAAGCGCCTGTCGCCGCGTTACTGCGTACTGGCCGCCCTGCTGGTGGGCACGGCGCTGTCTGGCGCCCTGGGCCTGCTGGACTTCAGCGGCTTTCGCCTGGAAGCGGCCACGCCGGTGTGGACCACACCAAGCTTCTCGCTGGGGGCGACCATCAGCATCGGCATTCCGCTGTTCGTGGTGGCGATGACCTCGCAGAACATGCCGGGTGTGGCCGTGCTGCGAGCGGACGGCTATCAGGTGCCGGCTTCGCCGCTGATCTCGGCCACCGGTTTTGCCTCGCTGCTGCTGGCGCCGTTTGGCTCGCACGGGGTCAACCTGGCGGCGATCAGCGCAGCGATCTGCACCGGGCCGCACGCCCATGAAGACCCGGCCAAGCGTTACACCGCGGCGGTGTGGTGCGGGATTTTCTATGGTATTGCCGGGGTGTTCGGCGCGACTTTGGCGGCGCTGTTTGCGGCCCTGCCGAAGGAACTGGTGCTGTCGATTGCGGCGCTGGCGCTGTTCGGCTCGATCATGAACGGGCTGACCGTGGCCATGAGCGAAGCGCGTGAGCGGGAGGCGGCGGTGATTACCTTCATGGTTACCGCTTCGGGGCTGACCCTGTTTTCGATCGGCTCGGCGTTCTGGGGGATTGTGGCGGGAGTGCTGGCCTTGATGATCCTCAACCCGCGCAGGGCCTGAAGGTATTTGTTGCCTGTACCGGCCTCTTCGCGGGCACGCCCGCTCCCACAGGGAACACACAATATTCAGCATTGTGGTATCCCTGTGGGAGCGGGCGTGCCCGCGAAGAGGCCGTTACATGCAGCACAACGCCCCGAGGCTGGCTCACAACCTGAAATGCCCCACCATCCCCTTCAGGTCGGTGCCCAACTGCGCCAGCTCAATACTCGACCGGGCATTATCCTGCATCGCCAACGCCGCCTGATCGGCACTGCCGCGGATCTGCGTGACGCTGCGGCTGATCTCTTCCGCCACCGAGCTCTGCTGCTCGGCCGCCGCGGCAATCTGCTGGTTCATCTGCTGGATCAATGACACCGCCGCCGCAATGCTGCCCAGCGCGCTTTCGGTGTGCAGCGCATCGGCTACCGCAAGGCGCACCAGCTCGGTGCTGCCGCGAATCTGCGCCACCGACTGCTGGGCATTACCGCGCAGGCTGGCGACCAAGGTCTCGATCTGCTCGGTAGACTGCCGGGTGCGCCGCGCCAGGGCACGCACCTCATCAGCGACCACGGCAAAGCCACGCCCTTGCTCACCCGCCCGAGCCGCTTCGATAGCGGCATTCAGCGCCAGCAGGTTGGTCTGTTCGGCCACGCTCTTGATCACTTCCAGCACGTCGCCAATGGTGTGGATCTCGGCACTGAGGCTGTCGATACCGGCGCTGGCCGTCTCCGCCGCCGCCGCCAGCTGCTCGATGCGCTGCATGCTCTGGCGCACCACCTGCTGCCCGGAATCCACCTTCTCATCCGCAGCCTGGGCCGCCTGCGCCGCCTCTTCGGCATTGCGCGCCACATCGTGCACCGTGGCGGTCATCTGCTGCATGGCCGTGGCCACCTGCTCGGTCTCTTCCTTCTGGCTGCCCACCTCGCGGTTGGTCTGCTCGGTCACCGCCGACAGCGCCTGCGCACTGCCGGCCAGCTGCTCGATACCCTGCTGCAAACCGCTGACAATGCCCGACAGGCCCTCCGCCATCTGCTGCATGGCCTGCATCAGTTGCCCTACCTCGTCACGGCGTGGCGCCTGGGCGTCAAAGCCCAGCTCGCCAGCGGCAATGCGCTGGGCGCGGGCGATCACATGCTTGAGCGGCCCGACTACGGCGCGGGTGATCAGCCAGGCCGCCAGCACACCCACCAGCAGCGCCAATGCCGTGGCCAGGCCGATGGCCACGGCATTGCGTTGCAGTTCGCCCTGCAGGGCCTGTTCCTGCCCCAGATAGGCCTGGTCAACCCGACTGGTGACTTGCTCGGCACTGGCCTGCAGCTGCGCCTTCAAGCCCTGCTCGCGGGCCAGCTGGTCGGTGTATTCGTTGAGTTTTTCCGAGAAGCTGCCAATGTGCCCGGCCACTTCGCCCAGCACACTCTGGTAACCGGCATCGCTGACGGCGCCCTGCAACTGGCTGACCAGACTGGCGGCCTCGACAGTCTGGGCAATACGTTCCTGGCTGACGCCCTCTTCGCCCTTGCGGCTTTTTTCCAGGCGTACTCGCGCTTCGTCCATGGCCTGCAGCATCAGCCGCGAAACCTGCGCCACCTGCGCGGCCTGCTCAAGGAACGCGCCGCCCTGCTGGCCTTGGGACTGCTTGAGGGTATACACGCCGTCATCGGCAAGGCCGGCCTGCAGCACGTCGAGGTTGTTGGCCACGCTGGACACCGACCAGCTGGCCATATCCAGCGCCAGCTCCTTGGCCTGCACTGCCTCGACAAAGGCTTCGAATGCCTTGCCATAGGCCGCCAGGTCGGTTTCCGCCGCCGCCAGCGACGGCAGGCCACGGGCACGTTCGGCCAGGCCCTGCAGGCCGCTGCGCAAGGCCTCGGCCTGCTGCAGGTCGGAGCGCAGGGCAAAGGCCTGCTCGTGCTGGCGCAAGCGCAGCAGGTCGGTATTGAACTGGGCCAGCTGGCGCAGGCTGTCGAAGCGTTGGCCAACACTGTGCAGCGCGGCAATGCCGATGGCCGCCACCGCCAAGGTCAGCACCAGCACCAGGGCGAAGCCCAGGCCGAGTTTGCGGGCCATGCCCAGGTTGGCCAGCACACCGTGCTTGCTCGCGCCCATGCCGATTCCCCTTCTGCGTGCGAGGTTATACCGAAGGCCAAGGGTGGCAACGATGCCAGCCGATGGACAAGGGCCTGACGTCAGAATAGTGTCAAATAGCTATGAGCGTGTCGCTATCAGCTTGGCAGAGGTCGCCCTGCGTGCTGAAGGAAGGCCTGGGCGCGAGCGTCCTGCCCATAAGCGACATTGATGCGCAGCCAGTCGTGGGTCGCACCCTGGTAATCGAAGGCGCTGCCGGGGGTGAGCAGCACATCGTGTTCCAGCGCCAGGCGCTCCAGGCTGGCGAAATCCCGGCCTGGCACGCGGGCCCAGACGAACATGCCGCCGTAGGGCTCGCAGAACACCTGCCAGCCCGCCTGTTCCAGCTGGCCGAGCAGCCGGGCCATGTGCTGCCCCAAGCGCACGCGCAGGCGCTGCACGCTCTTGCGGTAACTGCCGTTGGCCAGCATCTGCCCCACCACCTGCTCGGCAAAGCGCGAGGTGCCGATGCCGCTGACCATCTTCAACTCGGCCAGGCGCGCCAGCAACGCCGGCTCGGCGACCAGGTAGCCGACCCGCAGCGAGCTGCTGAGGGTTTTCGAGAAGCTGGCCATGTAGATCACCCGTTGCTCACTGTCGAGAGTAGCCAGGCGGGTGGCCGAGCCCTCCTGGAAATCGGCGTAGATATCGTCCTCGATGATGCGCAGGTCATGCTCGCGGGCCAGCTCCAGCAGGCGGTAGGCCACCTTGGGCGTCAGGCTGGTGCCGGTGGGGTTGTGGTACAGGCTGTTGATGAACAGGCAGCGCGGCTTGTGCGCGGCCAGCAGGGCTTCGAGGGCGGGCAGGTCCGGGCCGTCGGCGGTACGCGGTACCGGCAGCATGTGCACCTGGTGCTGGCGCAGCAGGTTGAACAGGTTGTAGTAGCCGGGGTTTTCCACCAGCACCGTGTCGCCCGGGCGCAGCAGGGTGCGCACCAGCAGGTCGAGGCCGTGGCTGGCGCCGTGGGTGGTGAGGATGCGTTCGGGGCCGGCGGCGATCCCCAGTTGCGCCAGGCGTTTGTGCAGCTGTTGGCGCAGGCTGGCCAGGCCCAGTGGCGGGCAATAGTCGAACAGGTCCTGCGGGTTGCCGCGGCTGACCTGGCGTACTGCCTGGGCCAGTTCGGTGGCGGCGCGCCAACTGCTGGGCAACCAACCACAGCCCAGCTTGAGCAATTCGTCATGGCCCTCGCGGAACTGCCGCCAGCTGCCGTCGCCGGCCTCGCCCCAGGGTTGGGCGTCTTCCACGGCCAGGCCGGGTTTGCGCTCGGCGACGAAAAAACCGGTGCCGTGGCGGGCCTCCAGCCAGCCGCAGGCGACCAGGCGGTCGTACGCCTCGATCACACACGACGCACTGACCGCCTGGCTGCGTGCCAAGGCCCGGATCGACGGCAGGCGCGCGCCGGGGCGCAGGCGTTGTTGGTCGATCCAGGTTTGCAGGTGGTCGGTGAGTTGCTGCACCAAGGGGGTGGGGCTGGAGCGGTCTAGGGGCAGATGCATGGGGCAAGTGTTCGCTGGTTTTGAGCAAACAGTTAAGCATAAAAGGGTTGTAGGTGTGTCTGGTGAGGGGAATGGGCCGGCATCAGAGTGGGCAGGGCCGGCCCTTTCGCGGGTGAACCCGCTCCCACAGGGATCGCACCAACCCGAGAACGGTGCAGTACCTGTGGGAGCGGGTTCACCCGCGAAAGGGCCAGTACAGACACTACAGAACCAGGATTCCTACCATGCCCACCGCCCCGGCCCGCCTGGCGTTCGCCCTCTGCCTGATCACCCTGGCCGTCAACCTGCAGGCCCCGCTGTACATCACCTACGCCGACCTGTCCGGCCAGGGCGCCGCCGCCACCGCGGTGGCTTTCTCCGGCTATGTGCTCGGCGTACTGCCCGTGCTGCTGGCCCTGGGCGGGCTGGCAGACCGGGTTGGGCGCCGGCCGTTGATTCTTGCCGCACTGGCCTTGTCGATGGTCGCCACCGTGCTGATGCTGCTGGCCCCCAGCCTGCAAACCCTCGGCCTGGCGCGCCTGTTCCTCGGCCTGGGCACCGGCCTGGCCTCGGCCACGGCCACCGCCTACATGGGTGAGCTGATGGGTGGCACGGACAATGCCCGCGCCGCCAACTGGGTTACCGCCAGTACCTCGCTGGGCTTTGGCCTGGGCGCGGCGCTGACCAGCCTGTTTCTGCTCAGCGGCCCCAGCCTGACCCCAGGCAGCTTCCACCTGCAATTGCTGCTGGCGGTGCTGGCCATGTTGCTGGTGTGGCGCCTGCCCGACACCCGCCCGGCACAACGCACCCCCATGCTGCGCCTGCCCTGCTACCCGCGTGGCAGCGTAGCCTATGGCTTGGCCATTTTGCTGGCGTGGGCCTGCGTGGGGCTGGTGATCGCCCTGCTGCCCGGCATCCTGCGCCAGCATGGGCTCAGCGCCTGGTCGGGGTTCTCGACCTTTTGCGTGATCAGCTGCGGGTTGTTGTTCCAGCCCATGGCCCGGCGCCTCAGCAGCCGTAGGGCCACCTTGCTGGGGCTGGTGATATTGCCGTGCAGCTATGCCGTGCTGGCCTGGGGAGCAGACAGCGGCCGGCTGGGCGCAGTGTTGCTGGGGACTGTGGCGGCCAGCAGCGCGTGCTACGGGTTTATCTACCTGGGCGGGCTGGCGGCGGTGAATCAGCTGGCTGGAAGCGAAAAGACACGGGCCAGTGCCGGGTTCTTCCTGCTGGCGTACCTGGGGTTCAGCCTGCCAGTGATCTTCACCGGATTACTGAGTGACCGGCTGGGGTCGCGGTTGGCGTTGCTGGTGTTTGGTGGGGTGTTGATGGTGGGATGTGTGGTTGTAGGGCTGGCATTGTGGTGGTCTGCCAGGGCCTCTTCGCGGGCTTGCCCGCTCCCACAGGGGTATCACCAGCCCTGAGGCCAGCGGGGCACCTGTGGGAGCGGGCATGCCCGCGAAGAAGCCGACGCGGTTTCGGCTCAGATCGCCGTAGCCCCACCATCCACCGTCAGGCAATGCCCGGTAGTAAACGCCGCACCGTCGCTGCACAGGTACAGCACGGCGCTGGCAATTTCCTCGACCTTGCCAATGCGCCCCACCGGGTGCATGGCAGCGGCAAACTCGGCCTTGCGCGGGTCGGCCTCATAGGCGCGGCGGAAAATGTCGGTGTCGATCACCGCCGGGCACACCGCATTCACCCGGATGCCCTTCTTGGCGTACTCGATGGCCGCCGACTTGGTCAGCCCGATCACCGCGTGCTTGGAAGCGCTGTAAATGCTCATCTTCGGTGCCGCGCCCAAGCCCGCCACCGAAGCGGTATTGACGATCGCCCCGCCGCCCTGGGCCAGCAGCAACGGCAGCTGGTACTTCATGCACAGCCACACACCCTTCACGTTGACGCCCATGATGGCATCGAATTCCGCCTCGCTGCCCTCGGCCAGGCGGCCCTGCTCGATTTCGATACCGGCGTTGTTATAGGCATAGTCCAACCGGCCATAGGCGGCGATCAGGCGCTCGTGCAACTGGCGCACCTCGGCCTCGCGGGTAACGTCACAGGCAATGAACAGCGCCTCGCCACCCGCCGCGTGAATCGACGCCACAGTAGCCTCGCCACCGGCCGGGTCGAGGTCGGCCACCACCACCTTCAGGCCCTCCTGGGCGAAAGCCAGGGCGGTTGCCCGGCCGATGCCGGCGGCACCGCCGGTGACCAGGGCTACCTGGCCGGAAAAGGTCATGCTCATAGCGTGCTCCGAAGCGTGCTTGGTGGGGTTCAGAGCATAGTCAGCCATCACCCGGCCGGGCAGCATCATCACCCCACCGGTTGGGCTACCATGCTTGTCAGTGATGTTAAGGACCTGCCTACATCAACAAGGTAGATTTAATGCCTCCCCCCTCCACTGCTCACAAGGACTCGCCATGACCCATACCAACCGCCGCTTCCTGCTCGCCAAACGCCCGGTCGGCGCCGTGCGCCGTGACGACTTCAGCTTCGAGACCGTGCCCGCCGAACAACCCGGCGAAGGCCAGGTACTGGTACGCAACCTGTACCTGTCGCTGGACCCGGCCATGCGCGGCTGGATGAACGAAGGCAAGTCCTACATCCCGCCCGTGGCCCTGGGCCAGGTGATGCGCGCACTGGGTGTTGGCGAAGTGGTTGCCTCCAACCACCCGGGTTTCAAACCAGGTGACCACGTTAGCGGTGCGCTGGGTGTGCAGGACTATTTCACTGGCGAACCCCAGGGCCTGCACAAGATCGACCCCAACCTGGCGCCGCTGCCGCGCTACCTGTCGGCGCTGGGCATGACCGGCATGACCGCCTACTTCGCCCTGCTGGAGGTAGGCCAGCCCAAGGCTGGTGAAACCGTGGTCATTTCCGGCGCGGCCGGCGCGGTGGGCAGCATCGTCGGGCAAATTGCCAAGATCAAAGGCTGCCGCGTGATCGGCATTGCCGGCGGCGCCGAGAAGTGCCAGTACCTGAAGGACGAACTGGGCTTTGACGGGGTGATCGACTACAAGGCCGAAGACGTGCTGGCCGGCCTGAAGCGCGAGTGCCCCAAAGGCGTGGACGTGTACTTCGACAACGTCGGCGGCGACATCCTCGACGCCGTGCTGACCCGCATCAACTTCAAGGCTCGCATCGTGATTTGCGGCGCAATCAGCCAGTACAACAACAAGGAAGCGGTGAAAGGCCCGGCCAATTACTTGTCGCTGCTGGTGAACCGCGCGCGCATGGAAGGCTTTGTGGTGATGGATTACGCCAAGGACTATGGCAAGGCCGCGCTGGAGATTGCCGGGTGGCTGGCCAGCGGGCAGGTGAAGAGCAAGGAAGATGTAGTGGAAGGCCTGGAGACCTTCCCCGATACATTGCTGAAGCTGTTCAGTGGTGAGAATTTTGGCAAGTTGGTGTTGAAGGTGTGAGATTGAGGTAGCCAACACTGGCTTGCCGGCGATTGGGCCGCACAGCGGCCCCGGCAATATCTGCATCAACGCTGAAACCCTGGGGCTGCGTTGCGGCCCTATCACGACAAGGCCGCGTCTACAGGACGGGGTATGCCTTGAGATCTCGCCATAAACCCGTGTTGTGGCACATTCGCCGCTTGCAGTTTCCCTCGCCAGACTTAAATTCAGGCATCCACAAGCACCCATTGCGCAAGGCAGCGAAAAGGTGGGCAACCGATGCAGCAACGCTTGAATACCGGCCTGGACTTTTGCAGGATCGTCGCCTGCTTCATGGTGGTAGTTCTTCACATCGCTTCGGCCGGGGCAACCCAACTGGATGACAACTGGATGTCCTCCAATATCTACAACTCGCTGGTCCGGTCTTGCGTACCGCTTTTCCTGATGCTGTCCGGCGCCCTGCTATTGAACCGCTCGGAAGGTGCCGTCAGGTTCTATCAGAAGCGTTTCGTGCGCATACTGCCGCCGCTGCTGTTCTGGTCTGTGTTCTACACACTGTGGCGGGCTGAAATGGGCGTCGGGCATGGCAGTGTGTGGCAAGCCGCACTGGCCATGCTCCAAGGCCCCGTCTACTACCACCTCTGGTACTTGTACGCGATCATCGGCATCTACTTGTTCATGCCGTTCATGGCCAAGGTCTACCAGCATTCCGGCCCACAGGAAAAGCGGGTTTTCCTGGCCCTGTGGCTAGCGGTCAGTTGCCTGCTCCCCACCTTCGCGCAGTTCGCTCCAGCGCTGGCCAACCTGACCGTTACCTATGAATTGTTTTCGTTCATGGGGTTTGCGGGTTACGCATTCCTGGGGGCTTATGTATTCGAACACATTCGGCTGCATGGCCCTGGCAACGCCTGGGTAAACCTTGGCGGGTTCTTCGTCAGCGGTGCCCTGACCGCCGCCGCCACCCACGCCCTGTCGGTGCTGCAAGGCGTGCCCAGCCAGGTCTTCTATTCCTACATGTCGCCGCTGGTGGTGCTGGCCGCCATCTGCGCCTTCCGCCTGCTTATTGCACTGGGTGGCCAGCTGGTATGGCATAGCAAGGTGCTAGCCAAGCTGTCTGGCTGCACGCTGGGGCTTTACTGCTTGCACGTGTTCATCATGAACAGGGCCAGCATCGTCTATGGCCCGCTGATCGAAGGGCATTCACTGGCGTGGCTGATACCGCTGCTGGCGGTGGCGGTATTCGTGTTGACGCTGATACCGATCTACCTGATCAGGCTGATCAAGCCCGTGCGCGTCGTGATCTGACCGTCGAAGCCACACCTGCTCCCCAGGTATCGCACTCGCTCCAAAGGTTGTGTTCTTCTGTGCCAGGCAGCCGGAAACAAAAAAGGCCAGCACTTTCGTACTGGCCCTTTTCAATGATACGGCTACTTACCCGCGAATCTCCGCCACCACCGCAGCCAGCGCCTGTGCCGGGTCGGCGGCCTGGCTGATCGGGCGGCCGATTACCAGGTAATCCGAACCCGCATCCAGTGCCTGGCGCGGGGTGAGGATACGGCGCTGGTCGTCCTGCGCACTGCCCGCCGGGCGAATACCCGGGGTCACGAGTTGCAGCGACGGATGCGCCGCCTTCAGCGCCGGGGCCTCCAGCGCCGAGCACACCAGGCCGTCCATACCGGCCTTCTGGGCCAGCGCCGCCAGGCGCAGCACCTGCTCTTGCGGGTCGACATCCAGGCCGATGCCGGCCAGGTCTTCACGCTCCATGCTGGTCAGCACGGTCACGCCAATCAGCAGCGGCTGCGCGCCGCTGCGCTTGGCCAGCTCTTCACGGCAAGCCGCCATCATGCGCAGGCCACCGGAGCAATGCACGTTGACCATCCACACCCCCATCTCGGCCGCAGCCTTCACCGCCATGGCGGTAGTGTTGGGGATGTCGTGGAACTTGAGGTCCAGGAACACTTCGAAGCCCTTGTCGCACAGGGTTTCGACAATGCCCGAAGCGCTGCTGGTGAACAGCTCCTTGCCAACCTTGACCCGGCACAGCGCAGGGTCAAGCTGGTCAGCCAGCTTCAGGGCGGCCTCACGGGTAGGGAAATCCAGGGCGACGATCAGGGGCGTCTGGCAGGCGGACATGGGCAGGGTCTCTTGGCAAGTCGAAAACGGCGCGCATTGTAAACGAAGTGGCGCAGGCTTTGGGGCCCGCGGGTCACGGAATTGGCCCGGCAGTGGCTGGCCCCTATAATTGAACCAACGGAACGGGCAATTGCTCAATATTCGTACAAGCGCTGCCCATCACCAGCAAAGGAGAACGACAATGCCCTGGTATGCCTGGCTGATCCTCATCATAGCCCTCGGCTCGATCGTTGGCGGGCTGATGCTGCTGCGCGATACGGCAAAAAAACTGCCACTGACCGAAGAACAGCTACGCAAGGTCCATGAGCGCAATGCCGAAGCGGATGCCAAGGACGCGCAAGACCGCTGAAAGGTCAAAGCAAAGGGCTTATTGGCCATTTATTCAGAGCAGTATTTTGACGGCAGGCTAAGCAAAGAATTAACTTACTGTTTTATTTGATATTTATTGGGCGCACTTTGCGCCACCTTTAGCGACACAAGGCCGCGCCTACAAAGGATTGCATACCGATAGAACTCCCATGTCGGCCTGCATCCGCGTATACCCTGCAGGAGCGGTCTTGTATCGCGATGGGCTGCAAAGCAGCCCTGGTTTCAGAAGGCAACCCTAAACCGCCAGGCTCACCCTCCCCCTACTTACTCCACTATCACCTTGTCCCGGTTACGCTCCAGCAACGCATTGCCAATGCCCTTGATCTCCAGCAACTCATCCACCGAAGCAAACGGCCCATTGGCCTCCCGGTAGGCCACGATGGCCTCGGCCTTGGCCTTCCCTATGCCGTTCAACTCCTTCTGCAAAGTCAGCGCATCAGCCGTATTCAGGTCCAGCCGCTGCGGCTGCTGGGCCTGCTGCTGGCTTACCACCGGCACCGGCTCGGGCACCGCCGTGACGTTGGCCGGGGCCGCGCTAAGGGAAAAGGACAGGCTGGCGAACAGCGGCAGCAGCAGGTACGACAGAACGTTGTTACGCATGGTGAACACTCCTTGGGTTGGTCATTTACCAGCAGCCGTTTTCCTTCGGCTGCGCAATCAACCCTAGCGGCTCTGCCATTTTGCAAACAGGCACTTGGCCCAGTTAATCGTTACCGAATCCGACATAAAAAAAAGCAACTTCGCCTACCCAAAAATGATGGCGTTACGCCATGTTTCAGGTTAACTTCATGAAACAAAGGCGATGGCAAATCGCCGCTAGGTAAATTCCCGTTTAACCTAGGTTTCATTCAGACCAATCGCTGTTGTTTTTCCCACAAGCCTTGCCGGACAAGGCCCCCATCCTTTCGTCGTATACATCAGTCAAATTTACGTTATTGGCATGATGCCTGAATAACATCAAACAATCGTTTTTTCTGATGCAACTTTCGAAAATAGGATCCAATCCATCGATAGATATAGCCAAATTCGCACGCTCAGGGGAAAAAAACGTGCCAGATGGGATGTCATATTGATGACGAAGTGATAAATTTGCGTTCATTGGACAACCGCTACGCTTGAAGGATCCGAGCCAACATGAATTTTTCTTCACCCCCGTCCCCCCCCGCGCGCTTTTTCGTGCGTAGCGTTTCCCAGGCCACCCCCCCCGGCCGATTTGCATGACCCCCGCGTTTCGCACCCGTAGCACCTGATTCAACCGCCTTCACTCACCCAAAGAAGACCGTCGCCGTGTCCCTCAAGACCCTCACTGTATTTGGCACCCGCCCAGAGGCCATCAAAATGGCCCCCCTGGCCCTCAACCTTGCCCAGGACGACCGTTTCGAGTCGCGCGTTTGCGTAACTGGCCAGCACCGCCAGATGCTCGACCAGGTACTGGAGCTGTTCGAGATCACGCCCGACTACGACTTGAACATCATGAAGCCCGGCCAGGACCTGACCGACGTGACCACGGCCATCCTGCAGGGTCTGAAGCCCGTGCTGGCCGAGTTCAAGCCCGACGTGGTGCTGGTGCACGGGGACACCGCGACAACCCTGGCTACCAGCCTGGCGGCGTACTACCAGCAGATTCCGATTGCCCACGTGGAGGCCGGCCTGCGTACTGGCAACCTGTATTCGCCATGGCCTGAAGAAGGCAACCGCCGCCTGACCGGCGCATTGGCCGCCCTGCACTTCGCGCCGACCTCTACTTCGCAGGACAACCTGCTGCGCGAAGGCACCGACGCCGCGACCATCTACACCACTGGCAACACTGTGATCGACGCGCTGCTGGAAGTGGTCCGCAAGCTGGAAAGCCCCGCGCTGAAAAGCCAGTTCGAAACCCGGTTCAGCTTCCTGAACCCCGAGCGCCGCATGGTGCTGGTCACCGGCCACCGCCGGGAAAACTTCGGTGGCGGCTTCGAGCGCATCTGCCAGGCGCTGGTACAAACCGCGCGCCAATTTCCTGACGTGGATATCGTTTACCCGGTGCACCTCAACCCGAACGTGCGCGAACCGGTCAACCGCCTGTTGGCCGACGTCAACAACATTCACCTGATCGAGCCGCTGGACTACCTGCCGTTCGTCTACCTGATGACCCGTTCCTACCTGATCCTGACCGACTCCGGCGGCATCCAGGAAGAAGCCCCTGCCCTCGGCAAACCGGTACTGGTCATGCGTGACACCACCGAGCGCCCGGAAGCCGTGGCCGCCGGTACCGTCAAGCTGGTGGGTACCGATGTGGAATCGATCACCGGACACCTGGCGAAACTGCTCACCGACGAAACGACCTATCGCGAGATGAGCTTTGCCCACAACCCCTACGGCGATGGAAAAGCGTGCGCGCGAATCCTCGACGCACTCTCCGCCTTCTCTAACTCCAAGGACGCAGCATGAGTTTCAATAAAATTTCCGTCGTAGGCCTGGGTTATATCGGCCTGCCAACCGCCGCCGTTTTCGCCGCCCGCAAAAAGCACGTGATCGGTATCGATGTAAACCAGCACGCTGTCGACACCATCAACCGTGGCGAAATCCACATTGTCGAGCCTGAGCTGGACATGGTGGTACACGCTGCGGTAACCGAAGGCTTCCTGCGTGCCTCCACCGTTCCGGAAGCTGCCGACGCCTTCCTGATCGCCGTACCAACCCCGTTCATGGATGACCACCAGCCGGATCTGAGCTACATCGAATCCGCCAGCAAGGCCATCGCGCCCGTGCTGAAAAAGGGTGACCTGGTCATCCTGGAGTCTACCTCCCCGGTCGGTGCCACCGAGCAGATGGCCTTCTGGCTGGCCCAGGCCCGCCCGGACCTGAGCTTCCCGCAAACCCACGGCGAGGATTCCGACATCCGCGTTGCCCACTGCCCTGAGCGCGTACTGCCAGGCCACGTTCTGCGCGAGCTGGTGGAAAACGACCGCATCATCGGCGGCATGACCAGGAAGTGCTCCGAAGCGGCCGTACGCCTGTACCGCACCTTCGTTGAAGGCGAGTGCATCGTCACCAACGCTCGCACCGCGGAAATGTGCAAGCTGACCGAAAACAGCTTCCGTGACGTGAACATCGCCTTCGCCAACGAACTGTCGATCATTTGCGACAAGCTGGACATCGATGTGTGGGAGCTGATTCGCCTGGCCAACCACCACCCGCGCGTCAACATCCTGCAGCCTGGCCCAGGCGTGGGCGGCCACTGCATCGCCGTCGACCCATGGTTCATCGTCAGCCAGACCCCAGAGCAGGCGCGCCTGATCCGCACCGCCCGCGTGGTCAACGACAGCAAGCCTGAGTGGGTGATCGACAAGGTCAAGATGGCCTTGGCCAACTTCCTGATCAAAAACCCGGGCAAGTCGGCCCAGCAAGTGAAGATCGCCTGCTACGGCCTGGCCTTCAAGGCCGACATCGACGACCTGCGCGAAAGCCCGGCCCTGAGTATCGCCGAGCGCCTGGGCAACGAGCTGGAAGCCACCCTGCAACTGGTGGAACCGAACATCGAAGCCCTGCCGCAGCGCCTGGCGCGCCACGAGCACGTGGAATTCGACTACGCGCAGGATAGCGCCGACATCCACGTACTGCTGGTGAAGCATCGCGAATTCCGCGGCACCTTCAATGTGCGTGAAGCAGCATTCGTGATCGACGCCGCAGGCGTTACCCAGGCTTGATGGATCAAACCGCATGAACAACCCCACGCTTGAGAAACCTACCGTGAACACAGAGCTGCCTTCACCTTTGGCCGATATTCATGACCGCGTGATGGAAGCCTATTACGGCAAGCTGGGGGATCAGTTCATGCGGGAAACGCAGTCCCGCATCCACTGGATCTGCGCCCAGGTCAAAGGGCGCCGGATCCTGGATGTCGGCTGCTCGCAGGGTATCGTGCCCCTGCTGCTGGCACGTGAAGGCTGCCTGGTCACCGGCGTGGACACCAGCCCGCAGGCCATCGAAGAGGCCAAGGGCTACCTGTCTGCCGAACCGGCCCACATCCAGCAGAACGTCACGTATATCAATTCAGACTTCCTCGCGCTGGACACGCTCGAGGCTGAACCGGACACCGTTGTCATCAGCGAAGTGCTCGAGCACCTGGTACGCCCGGAGCTGTTCGTCGAAAAGGCCCACGACCTGCTAAAGCAGGGTGGCCGACTGGTGATTACCGTGCCGTTCGGGGTCAATGACTTCATTGACCACAAGCACACGTTCTACCTGATGGAACCGTTTCGGCTGATGGCCGAGCACTTGCAGATCATCGACGTGAAGATGCTCGGCAAATGGCTGGGCATCGTTGCCGTGAAGAGCGAGTCGCATAAGCCAGGTACCATCGACTCGCTGGCTGTTGAACGCGTGCGAGAACTGGAAAAGGCGTTTGAATCGATCGAACGCACCTTGCGTGAAAATCTCGGCACAGTTGGCAAGCGCCTGGAAGAGGCGAACAAAAAGTACCGCAGTGCGACCGAGCAAATTAACCTGCTCAAGCCAGAAGCTCAAAAAGCTGAAGCAATCTCCAGGCAACTGCAGGCGCGCGAAGCGGACATCGCAACTCTGCAAGCATCCAACCGGGAAGTACTTGAAGCTAACGCACAGCATGCCCAGGCGCTTGAAGAGATCACGCAGCAACTGGCGGAAGCCAACGAAAGAAATCGTATAGCAACTGAGCAATACGGCCTGCTGGAGCAGCAAGTCACCGCGTTGAAGGAGGCTCGCGCGCAAAGCCTCGCAGAAGCGGAGCAGCGACTCGACCAGTTGCAGAATCAACATGCCGAAATGCAAATGCAATTGGCTGAGGCTGCTGACGAGCTGCGTGGTTCCGCAGAGAAACAATTGGCGCAGGACGAGCAGCTTAAGGCTGTAGCCAACCAATTGGCTCAGGCGCAAGAAGTCATCGATAGCCATATCGCGACCATTACCGACTTGCGCGCCCATCAGGCTGCATTGATAGCCGAACAGGAAAGGCAACACCAACAAGCTGCTGAACTCCTAATCGATGCACAACAGAAAAACGCCGAGCATATCGACGCAATCACCGCGTTACGTGCACAGCAAGCGGCATTGCAGGCCGATCTTGTAAGCCAGGTGCAGGCAATGAGCGACTACCAAGCTCAGGCTCAGCGCGCAGAGGCGACCTATCTGCAGAACATCGCAGAGTTGCAGGCACAGAAAACGGCAGTGGAATCCGACCTCGAACAACACCTGCAGGCAACAAGCGCGCTTCAGGCCCAGGCTGACCAAGCCAATGCCGCCCATCTCGCAACCATCGCAGGATTGCAGGAACAGTTGGCTACGATGGGTGTCGAGTTGCAAGACCAGATTGAGGCAACGACCCGCCTGCAGTCCCAAAGCAAGCAGGATATTGCTGAGAAAGACAACACAATTAGCACGCTGCGCCTGCGCCAAGCGGAACTGGAAGCCGAACTTGAAAGCGAGTTGGAGTATATGAAGGAATTGCAGGCCCAAACCCAACGGGCCGACGCTGCTCAGGCAGAGACCATCGCCCTGTTGAAGGCACGTCAAGCTGAACTGGAGGCTGAGCTGACCAAGCAGCGGCAAGCCATGAAAGAACTAGAGCTTCAAAGCCAGCAGGCCAATGCAGCGCAAGCTGATACAATCGTTGTGCTGCAAAACCGGCAAGCTGAACTGGAAATTCAGTTGCAACTGATGAATGACGTTCAGGCTCAAAGCCAGCGTGAACATGCTGCCCAGGCAAACTCTATCAATGCCTTGGTTGAACAACGCACCCAATTGGAAGAGCAACTGCAAAAGCTGACCTTTGCCAATACTGAATCTGAAGAAGCGCGGGCAGTCCTGACAGAGACCATTGCTTCGCTCAACCAGGCCAAAGAGATGCTGGAAGAGCAACTGATGCTTGAAAGCGCCAGCCGTCAGGCAGCCGAAGCCAGCCTCGCTGCTACTAATAAAGAATGGCAAGGCCTGCGCCAGCAACTTGAAAGCGAGCTCAACTCGTCCAAGGCAGGCTTGGGTGCGGCCAACATGAAGTACCGCGCCTTGACCGGCGAACAAATCCCACAGCTAAAGGCCAGCCTCAATCAGTTGCTTGAACGCAGTGCCGCGCAGCAGCGCAAGATCGACGAGCTCAATGAAAACCTCGGGCGCGCCAATACCCAGCGCCACCTGGCAGAGCAGCGCCTGGTCAAAACCCGTGCGAGCATGACCTATCAGCTTGGCTACCAGATAAAGAACAGCGCCACTTCACTGGGTGGTTTGGTCAAGCTGCCAGTGCGGCTGCTGCGCCTGTACCGCAAGGCCAGCCAACAACGCCAACAGAACGAGCAGAAGCTGTTGGCCAACGAACCGCGCAAGGCGCTGCCGCCAGCACCTGTCGTACAGGACGAGAACTACCTGAAGCTGCCGGTAGCCCTACCGACCAGCGAGCAGAGCCGTTCTACCCTGCTGCGCCAGGCCGATCAACCCGTCAGCCGCCTGAAAGTGGCGTGCGTAATGGATGAGTTTACTTTCGGCTCCTATCGCTACGAATGTGATTTGATGCCGCTCACTCCAACCAACTGGAAAGCGGAAATCGAAGGATTTGGCCCAGAACTGCTGTTCATCGAATCCGCTTGGCGCGGCAAGGATGACTTGTGGGGCAGCAAAGTTGGCCACAACGGCCAAGAGCTGCAGGACATTCTCGCCTGGTGCCGTCAGAACAAGGTCCCGACCGTGTTCTGGAACAAGGAAGACCCGGTTCACTTCGAGACCTTCCTGACCACCGCCAAGCAGTTCGACCACGTCTTCACTACCGACATCGATTGCATTCACCGCTATAAAGGTGCGCTCGGTCACGACCGTGTCTACCTGCTGCCGTTTGCCTGCCAGCCAGCGCTGCATAACCCGATCGAGCTGTACGAGCGCAAAGACGCCTTCTGTTTCGCTGGTGCCTACTACGCACGTTACCCGGAGCGTACGCGCGACCTGGGCAACTTCGTCTGCGAGTTACCAAAGTTCCGCCCGCTGGAGATCTTCGACCGAAACTTCGGCAAGAACGACGTCAACTACCAGTTCCCTGCGGAATACCAGCCGTACATCGTCGGTACCCTGCCCTTCGAAAAAATCGACACGGCATACAAGGGCTACCGCTATGCGATCAACCTGAACTCGATCAAGCAATCACAATCGATGTTCGCACGTCGAGTATTCGAGCTGCTGGGCTGCAACACCATTACCGTCAGCAATTTCTCGCGCGGTGTACGCCTGTTGTTCGGTGACCTGGTCATCACTACCGACAATGGCGAAGAAATGCTGCGCCGCCTGCAGTTGCTGGCTGAAGACCCACTCAACAGTGACAAGCTGAAGCTGGCCGCCCTGCGCAAAGTGATGCAGGAGCACACCTACACCCAGCGTCTGGAATATGTGATGAGCAAGGTCACCGGGACCGCGAAGGCCCAGCGCCTGCCGGAAATCGTGGTGATCGGTGAAGCCCAGGACCGCGAACAGTTCGACATGCTGCGGGCGCATCTGGACCGTCAGACCTATAGCCAGGTGCGCATGGTCATCATCAGCGATGCCTACCAAAGCAGCATCGTCAGCGATGACCCACGCATCCTGGTGCTCAAACCGGCACAGCTGAAAAAGACCTCGCTGGGCGAGCTGGTTGGCAATACACCTTGGGTTGCCGCCTTTGTACCCGGCGACTACTATGGCCCGAACTACCTGCTCGACTTGGCACTGGCAACCCGTTACAGCCGTGCCCAGGTAGTCGGTAAAGCGGCCCACTTCCGCTGCAAGGGCCAAAATGCCGAACTGCTGTGGAGCGAACAGGCCTACCGCCCGACCCAGACCCTGAGCGCCCGCCGTTCGCTGATCGCTACCGAAATCGTTGCCGAACAGCAGCTGCGCAGCTGGCTGAAGAGCCTGCCGTCGATGCAGTACACCCACCCCCAAGGCCTGGCCATCGATCCGTTCAACTATTGCGAGAACGGCGCTGCAGAGCATGAAAGCATCAGTGCCAAGGTCAACGACCTTGTGCTTAACCTCGGCATGACCATCGATCAGTTGCAGGCGCGCGCGCAGTCCATCGAGCCACTGAAAGTTAGCCGAGATGCTCCAGAAATCAGTGGCCGTGGCTTGGCCGAAATGTTTGGCGTCGCCCATAACAAGTTCCTCGAGCTCTCGGTTGATCGCGACTACTGGCGCGTCTATTCCAAGCTGGCAGATGGAAAGCACGAGTACATCTACTCGAAGCAGGAATCCAGCCTGGAAGAGCTCGGTTGCGTAGACGGTAAGCTGAAACTGTTCCTCGACTGCACCCCAGGCCTCAACGTGCAGCTGGTAGTGCTGTTCCTCGACGCTGACAAACAGCGGATCAGCCATGTAATGCAGCATGCCAACCGTAACCAAACAGCCGAGGTGCCGCCAGAAGCAGCCTATGTTCGCTTCGGCCTTCGCGCCTATGCATCGGGTAGCACTGAGTTGAAGGCACTGGTCCTTGGCCATCGCAACTTGCAACCTTCTGAAATGATGGGGCGCGGCGAGCATTTGCTGCTGACCAACCACTACCCGGCATACGCAGATCTGTACCGCAACAAGTTTGTGCATAGCCGAGTGTCGGCGTATCAGCAGCAAGGCGTCGAAGTAGATGTCTTCCGCCTGCGCGACAATGAGACCGTGAGCTACCATGAGTTCCAGAACATTGACGTAGTTACCGGCTGCCGCTCTACCTTGGCAAAAATGCTGGAGAAGAACCGCTACAAGTCGATTCTCGTTCATTTCCTGGACGAGAATATGTGGAATGTACTGCGCTCACACCTGAATACCACCCAGATCACTGTGTGGGTACATGGTGCCGAGATCCAACCATGGTGGCGCCGCGAATACAATTTCAGCACCGACGAACAACTGCAGTTGGGCAAGCTCGCCAGTGAAAAACGCATGAGTTTCTGGCGCGAGATACTCCAGCCGATGCACAAGAACCTGAAGCTGGTGTTTGTTTCCCGCTATTTTGCAGAAGAAGTTATGGAGGACCTTGGCTTCCGCCTACCGGAATGCCAGTACGAGATTATCCACAACCCCATCAATACCGAGAACTTCAGCTACGTTCAGAAAACGGCAGAACAGCGAAAAAAGGTATTATCTATCCGCCCGTACACCTCGCGGACATACGCGAACGATCTGACTGTCAAAGCCATTGAGCTTTTAGCCGAAAAGCCGTGGTTCAAGGACATGACGTTCCGACTCGTGGGCGACGGGCCATTGTTTGAAGATACTCTCGCACCGCTGCGTTCTTACTCAAACGTGCACATCGAGCGCCGCTTCCTCAACCACGGGGAGATCGCCGCACTGCACAAGGAGCACGGAGTATTCCTGTGCCCGAGCCGTATGGATACCCAAGGCGTATCGCGAGACGAAGCCATGGCCTCCGGTCTTGTTCCAGTCACAACCGGTGTGGCGGCGATTCCGGAATTCGTGGACAAGGAAAGTGGTTTTGTCGTCGAGCCGGAAAGCGCCGTACAACTGGCCGAGGCCCTTGAACGCATGTACCTGGATCAAGCGCTGTTCTCCACCCTGTCCCGCCAAGCTGCAGAGCGCGTACGCAGCCAAAGCGACTGGAAGAAGATGGCCACCCTTGAACTGAACACATTCCGAGACGTTTGAAGTAGATATGAGCAAGTCTTTGAAACATTACGTTTTCACCAACTTTGGCATCGGAATCAAGGATGAGCTGTGGTTGTCTTACCGGCTGGAGATCTTCACCAACACGGTCTTCCCATCCCTCGCCAACCAACGCAACAGAGACTTTGAGTGGACGATCTTCATTGACGAAGCTCTCCCTGTCCTGCATCAGGCACGCCTGGAGGCAGCAATTACTGCATCCGGCCTAAACGCCAAGACTCTGAAGGTCAGCGACTATTCGCTGACCAGCAAGGAAGTGACCAAGCTCCTGGCACAAACGCGCGATGATATCGTCCTCACTTCTAGAATTGATGACGACGACTGCATTCATGAAGATGTAATCGACACGATTCAACAGCACGCACGCTCAAACGAGCATGCCGAAGAGATGTTGCTGATTTCTCTGCACAACGGCTTGGAGTTCCTCCCGTCTGACGACTGCTATCGCGCCGTCACCTATGACACACTGGCCTTGGCGTTGACCCTCGTTGACAAAACTCGTGGAACCAAGAGCCGGAGCATCACTCAGTATGCCCACCATTTGGTGGTGGAGACACTGAAAAAGCAGGAGATCAACGCCAAGCACATCCTGCTGAAATCAAAGCACCCGCTTTACACCTACACCAAGCATCCTTTGAGTGACTCGTATTTCTTCGGTGCACGCGCACGGATTCTCGGCGACACAAGCAAAACCAAAGGTCTGAAAGAATCGCAACTGCGTTCGTTTGGTTTGAGCCAACAGCGTTTGGACTTCCTGTCCGCGCTCCTCAAACAATCGCCGATAGGTATGCCGCATAAGTATCTGGAAAAACTCGGCAACGTCCGCAACCAGATCAAAATCGAGCTTAACAAAGGCACTGACCAACCCAGTGAATGCCTGAACGCCCTGATAGCGCGCAAGGCAAAACTTGAGCGCACGGCTGTTCGTCCGAACCCGGCGGGGCCACTCAAAGAAAAAATTCGAGTTGCAATCCTGGGATCCTGTGTCACCCGGGATTTGTTCGAGTTTCAAAAGAGCGCGCTTGAAGCGTTCGAGATCTGTTTTTATATGGCTCGTTCATCCGTCGTTTCCTGGATGGCCCCGCCTTGCTTCGATCCAAAGCTTGGTATAGATGCAAGTTCATTTGAAGGCAAACGCTCTCATTGGGACCAGCACAAACTGCATTGGCAGCTTCTCGAACAGGCCCGTCCGGATATCGTGATAATTGATTTCATTGATGAGCGAATTGGGATTGTCCAGCACCAGAGCTCTCTCATGTCCGCCAGCGGACCACTACTCAAAGCACTGGAGCGTAAAAGCATCCCTCATGAGATCAAGCGCCCTTGGAGTCCGGAAATAAAACAACTGCGAGAGTGGGCACTGCCTGCGTTCCTAGAGCGAGTCGCCAATATTTGCCCGAACATTTTCGTTCATCGAGCAGTATGGGCGCATCAATACAAAAAAGATTCAAGCCTTGAGAGCTTCAAAGGTGGTGAGTTTGAGAAGTTGATCGAGTTGAATAACTCTGTCATTGACCCGATGCTTGCCACGCTTGAAGACTCGGCAACCGCTGTCGAACAGATCGGCGGCTTGGAAGCCGGGTTGGTCGCGGGCGGCGACCACAAGTGGGCTTTCTGTCCTTATCACTATGACAGCACCTACTACAAAACTGTTGCCAAGCAACTGCTTGCACGAATCATGAGTTGATCCAAAGGAATAATGGAAAACATGAAAATCAAAACTGCTGCTTTGCTCTCCCTGCTTGCTATTGCAATATCCGGCTGTGACAAGCAAGCGTCTGAATCTGAAAAAACTGACAATCAGGCAGCAGAGGCAGTACAACCTGCACAGCCGAAAGCCGAACTGAACCTTGCTGACGGCTCAATCCTGCAGCTGAGTGCAGAGCACATGAAATCCTACGCAAAGCCCAATAGCGCAGGAAAACTGAGCATGCATGAGTACAGCTACTCTACTGCGGATAAGCTGGCTGAGAACGACGTATACATGCAATTGCAGAATGCCGGCTTCACCCGCAAGGTAATCAGCAACGACAGCAACCAGTTCAAAGTCCAATACTACAAGAAAGACCTGCCTGTCATTGGTGGCATTTACACCACCGTCAGCAACGACAAAAACACTGCCACCATCGCAACTCTTTACTGGCAAGAAAAATGATCCAGCTAGCGTCGATTAAATCCATTGAACGAATCATCCGCCGATGAAACTTCAGCAACATATTAAGTCGACGCTAGGCTGGTGCCTGTCGATAGGCATCAAGCTACTTCGGGTTGTGCCCTTCACAACTTTAACTGTGCAGGCCACAACCCTGGCGAGCCAGATTTTTCTTCTGCTCGCCTTTTTCTTGCCTCTTAAGGTAATCATCTTATTGGGCTCCGAAAAAATACCGAATTACTTCCCCAGCGCTTTTCAGGCATTGAAAAAAAACCACCTGATTGTGTCACTCAGTGTGGCAGCGGCAGCGTGCTACGTACTCTACCTGCTCAGCGAATTATTGATCGCCTACTGCTGTCGTCACGGTGCACGGGCGCTGCTACTACGTAGCGCCAAATTGAATATGTTTGAAAATCAGGAGAAGATCGCAGCTTATGCGTACTCGAAATTTACTCGAGCCATGGCGTCCGCTCTTTTCTTCGCCATTAGCGCTGCCGTTCTCCTGATCATTTATCCAAAACTGCTCGCGATCGTTCTTGGATATACGGTTCTAGCTATGTTTTTATGTGTAGCTGCTTACAACTTCAGCTCCGGCATTCAAGTGCAATTCCAGCAGAATCACGGCAACATCCTCAATGCGTTGTCGGCTACTGGTTTTCTATTGAGTTTCTTCTGCCTGGTTGTAGACTTTCTGTACTTCCCGCACCAACGCATCTTTCATGCAGTCATTGCGGTGCTCGTCATGCGTCAGGCCTTACAACGCTTGACTAGCATGGTGCAGGACGTAGTCAGCCTGCGTATGCAACATCGACAGATCAATGCCATGTTTTTTCAGTCCCAGCCTTTACTCGAACAACGGCAGAATAATCATCAACTCGAATGCATGCTTAGCCCATCCAGCCGAGAAGCCTGGGTACAAAAGCTGATGGAGCAAGCGGGTATAAATACCCACAATGGCCTGAAGATCAACTGGCACCAAATTGATGCAGTTGATGTCTATGCATTTCACATTACCGTCTGCAACAACGACGAGCCTCAGGAGTATTTGGCCAAACTTTTCGGCAATAATATCGCCACCTTGGCTGAGCAGGAGCGATTGCTCTTTGAGCATCAACCGCGCTTGCCATCAATCGAGTGGCTAGGGCATTACCTGCTGCAGGGGATTGATTGCCACCTCTTCCGACTGGATGGTCACAAGAAGCTGATCCGCCGACAGATTGGGGATGGCGTTGTCGCAATAAACGAGGCACTTCTCTGCTGTGAACCAGCCAGCGAATTGATATTGCGCTTCAGCCGTACCCGTCCCTACCTGGAGCAACGGCTAGATAGAGGGTTGATAGAACCGCTGCGTTTCGTATGTTCGACAGCGGAGGATGCAGAAAAGGTAGAGCGTCTTCTCAACTCATTTGAACTCATTATAAAAAAGCTCAGCGCCCTACCCCGGCAAATCGTGTCGTTGGACATCACTTCAGAGGCTTTACTGATTTCCGCCTCAAAGCAATACCAACTTAGCCATTGGAGCAGTTGGCGGATCGAAGCGATAGGAAGTAACTGGCCCATCATCGAGAAAGAGCGCCTTTGCAAGGCGCTCGAGATTGCACGCAGCCGCCGCCCGGCCCTGGCAAATACAGCTACCGACGATATTTTACTGGCCGCGTTCATGTACAGCTTTGAAAGGTTCCTGCTAAGGAAGGACTATCCAGCCGCATTCCGATTGCTGGATGACATTCTTGCCGCAACTGAGGCAGAAAAACCGATAAAACTCAGGCAGGAGTCCACCCAGTGAAGAAAATCGCGATGATCGTCTGGAATGAGTTTCTTAATGACGCAAGAGTGCTCAAGGAGGCCCAGACATTACAACATGCGGGATATCAAGTCCGTGTTTTCGCCCTACACACGCCAGGCATCACACCGCAGCAAGAGCGCCTCAAAGACGGAATTGAAGTCTTCCGTGTGGCGCGCAGCCCGCTGTGGCAACTGCGTAAACGCAAGATTGCTTCTGCTGCGTCCCCCCAAGCTGGCAAAAATCAGGGGCATATTCGCAAGCTGAGTATAAAGCATCAAGTATTGCGGCTCATCGCCCGTACCTGGACTCACACTGCTCTACTGGTGCAAATGGTCCGATATGGCGCAAGCGTGGTGCACTCTCACGACGTAAACACACTACCAACCGCGTGGTTGGCTTCTCGCATCAGCCGTGCTCGCTTGGTCTATGACGCACATGAAATCAGCACTAGCCGAGAAGGTTACGACAGCTTCCGCCGATTGGTGGGGATGGTTGAGAAGCGACTTATGCCGTCGGCAGATGGTACGATCACTACGACGGATGCTCGCGCCAAGTATTTTGCCAGGGCATATCAGGTCACACGCCCAATAGTATTGCAGAACCGGCCAAGATTAACGCGCTGCGCCCCCACAAACCGAATTCGAGAAGAACTTGGGCTTGCTGAGCAATGGCCGATCGTTATTTATCAAGGAGGGCTCCAGCAAGGTCGAGGGCTTGAGAAGCTTATTCGTGTCGCAGCAAAAGTACCAGATGCCTATTTCGTGCTCATCGGGGGGGGACGCCTTGCCCACAGTCTGAGCCAACTCATTGAAGAACTTGAGTTGCAAGACAGAGTGCACATCATACCCACGGTCCCGCTGGCAGAACTCCCGAGCTACACGGCTTCCGCTGATATCGGTGTACAACCTATCGAGAACACGTGCCTTAACCACTACACCACTGACTCGAATAAACTATTCGAATATCTCATTGCCGGTTTGCCCGTCGTGGCAACGGACTTCCCAGAGATCCGCAGGATCGTGCGCAGACATGATGTCGGCGTACTGGTTTCATCTGATGATCCAACAGGCCTTGCACATGCTCTTAACGTCTTGGTCTCCGATGCCAACCTGCGTGAGGCCTATGCGCAAAATGCCCGCTCGACTGCTGTTACGTTGAACTGGGAAGAGCAGGAGTCGCGGTTAGTAGATTTGTACCAACAAGTTCTCTCTTCTACACCGCACTCATCGCAGGCAAGATCATGACTACGCGGATCCTTCTGCTGAGCTTTTACTATCCACCGGACCTTTCTGCGGGTTCATTCCGAGCCGAAGCGCTTGTCAATGCACTTCGTACCGAACTTGGCGATCAAGTAGACATTGAGGTTGTTACTACCCAACCGAACCGATATCACTCTTTCACTGCAAATGCGGTGAGCATTGAGCGGCTGCCACTACTGACGATCCGACGGATTGATGTGCCTGCACATCGCAGTGGTATCAGGGACCAAGCTCTGGCATTCGCCAGCTTCGCGGTCAATGCTCTTAAAATAACTCGCAAGAAAAAATACGACCTTGTTTTTGCTACATCGTCGAGGCTGATGACAGCTTCTCTAGGCGCCCTGATCGCAAAACGCAACGGGTGTGGGCTCTATCTCGACATTCGCGATATCCTGGTCGACACCTTGCGCGAACTATTACCTTCGCGCTGGGGTCAGCTAGCGGCATCAATCTTTTCTCCGATAGAGCGATGGACAGTCAACCAAGCAACAAGGGTCAACCTGATTTCCCCAGGCTTCTTACCCTATTTTACGACTCGCTATCCTCGACGTGAGTTCACGCTTTATACCAATGGCGTAGATGATCTATTCATCGAGCACTCGCAAGAGCCCCAGCTTCCAGCCCCCCAAAAACGCACACAGCGGTTGCAGGTGGTCTACGCCGGAAATATCGGTACGGGGCAAGGGCTGCATCAGATTCTTCCAGAGTTGGCCAAGCGCTTGGCTGATAAAGTTGACTTTCATTTGATAGGCGCCGGCAGTGCCCTAGATGCCTTGAAAAAGTCATTAGAACATGCTCAGGTGCAAAACGTGCGCATATCGCCACCGATGAAGCGCGATCAGTTGCTGCGTGTTTATTATCAAGCTGATGTTCTCTTTCTACATCTCAACAACCTCAAGGCCTTCCGCCGCGTATTACCCTCCAAGCTTTTCGAGTACGCCGCGACTGACAAGCCAATCTGGGGTGGTTTGTCAGGCTATGCTGGCCGATTCGCGCAAAAAAGAATCAAGAATGTAGCATTGTTTCCGCCCTGCGATATCGAGGCGGCCATTCAGGCACTGCAGCGGCTGGAGATTCAAAATACCTCCCGCCTTGAATTTGTACAACAATTCTCACGTCGTTCTATCAAGAAGAAAATGGCGCAGGATGTACTGCAAATTTCCCCAAAATACCTTGCTCGCTCATCATGCGCGAGCCTCAGTACATTACCCGAGAGTGACTGACTTCTGACAGACGCCGACAATGAGTATCGCCATTGATTTCATTCCAATGCATCCAAACTGATCGCTATCAAGCATAACCACAGGATTGACATAAGAAAATGACAAGCACTTCATAAAATGAGTCTGTCCAAGCTGGATGGGATTCGCGGCATTGCCGCCGTGATCGTGATCTTTTCCCATGCGCTGTTTTGGTACTACCCAGCGATGCATCTGGGCCTACGGACCAACGGCCGCCCGTTAGACGGAATCGAATGGTTTGATAGCCCAGTCTCTTTCTTCTATCGCGGCGGCTTCTCTGTATCGATGTTTTTTATTTTAAGCGGCCTGGTGCTTACCTATAGCATCTCACGGCACGCCGATGTGCTCGGCTCTATTCATAAAGCATCAGTTAAACGCTATATTCGCTTAGGCGTACCTGTCGCCGCGTCTGTTCTTATCGGCTGCATCCTGATGAAGCTTGGCGTTTATGAAGCACCAGCTATCAGTCCCGCCCCAGTGCTTTCAACGCCCTATCTGTTCAACGCAACATGGAACGGCGCTATTCGCGACGCTATTTATGGCGCATTAGCTTTAGGGGACAGCCGCTACAACTATGTGCTTTGGACCATCCAGATAGAACTCATTGGATCCTTCGCCATTTTTGCAGCATTCGCCCTTTTTGGCGGAAATTCTGCTGTATATCGCATTTTCTGCATCGCAGCGTTCCTGGCACTCTCTGCGTCAACGAACAAAACAGCCATGTATACGTCGCTCTTTTTCCTCGGCTCAATGCTAATCACGTTCCGATTCAATGAGGAAAAAACCAGCACCATAAGAACTGCGACCTGTTTGATCGGACTGCTCATTGGGCTGTACTTAGCTGGTTTTCATTCTGCGAGCGCTTCCTACTCATTGCTCGGCAATATGACTCGTTCGCTATCCGCCGCTACAGGCTATCAGCCTTCCTGGCTATTGATCATGCCTGCATTCGGTGGCTTGATCATTCTTCTCAGCGTATTGAAAGCACAACGCACATTCGCAATTCTGGACTGCAAGCCTATGAAGTGGCTCGGCAAGCTCTCATTCTCCCTCTACCTCTTGCACACCTTCATCCTGGTCATGGTCGCTCAGTTCTTTACCAAACATGTCGGCATGAATTTTTCCGCCATGACATTAACATTAATCACAACAGTTACCCTGACCCTTATCGCATCCTATTTCTTCCATTTGAAAGTCGATTTACCTGCTATTACTTTAGCAAACAAATTCTCCTCTCTTCTCTTGGCTAACAAGTCTAAGCCCCCGCTAAAGGAAACCGATCAGCAGCACCCCATACAGGTCTGAGTCCGACGATAAAGGCGAGTGTACTGTAAGCGCTCCGTGACCTAACTTGACTAAGGGTCACGGAGCGATTGGCTATGCGAATGAGGTGCGGTTCCACGAAGGGGCGCTTCGTATTTTAAACTGAGGACCTGCGACAGGCGTTCCAGTTCCTGACCCAACCACTCACATGGATCGCCCAAATCGTATTGTGCTATATTTTTCTTCAATCAGATCTCGCGCCACAGCCTCCGCCAGTGTGACGGAGATCACATTTTTTTGCGTTCGCTTACGTTTCTCTATTAGACGTTGAACGTGGTTCAATGTTTTGCAGAGCAGCAATTTCAACACCAATTCGTTCAAATAATCTTCCTAATCCTGAATGTTGGATCCAATATTCGTTTTTGCTCGCTCTCCTAGCAGAAAATGGTCGACAGGTTGCAGAGTCTGCGTTGCATTCCCAAGCCTTCTATGGATAATGAGATTCCGCTGCCGCTACACAGCCAAGCTGTCCAACACGGCAGGTGCGAAGCGAACTGAAAGGCCTGAGGGAACAGGACCCATACAATTTATGTGAAGCAAGAACAAGAAGGTTGAAGAAGATAGTGATCAAGAACTTAACTATTTATGGCAGTTGTGTATCTAGAGATATATTCAATCTAGAGGATAGCCGATCATTTAAGTTAACGGATTACTTTGCAAGATCTTCAATGGCTTCACTAAACAGTGCCCCATACGAAAATGAAGACGCACTTAACCGCATACCTTCTGCATTCAGGCGGCGTATGGTTGCATGCGACTTCTCCAAGCAGATTCTTACGCAACCGGAAGTCTTTCAGAGCGCCGACATAATCCTCATCGATCTAATCGACGAAAGATTTGACCTTGTGGCGCTACCCTCCGGGCAGATTATTACAAACTCTAGCGAATTAGCCGAGAGCGGCTTACTGACCGATAGTAGCGTCAATGGTTTCAAATTAATCAAACCGGGGTCATCTGAGCGTCGTGAGCGATGGCTTCAAGGAATGCACAAATTTCTTGAGGTCCTGGAACAGCATAAAAAACTTGACTGCCTGATCGTCAACAAAGTTTATTGGGCTTCGCGCTTTGAAAATCCAAGCGATACAATTTTTCCGGTTTCTTTAGCTGCGATTGAAAAGGCCAACCAAGAACTGGACTGGATGTATAACGAACTGGAAAAAAGGATTCCGAAGCGTCAATTTCTTACCTTCCCAGCACATCTCATGACGTCAGACGAACATCACCGCTGGGGTGCCTCCCCTTTTCACTATTGCGAGCAATATTATACAGAAGCTCTCGCACAACTGAATTCGATAAAATCTGAACATAACACCAAGGTCTTGCTGCGCGACGATACCCTACCGGAGAAATCGCTGCTTATTTCCGAAGGGGCAACGATTACAGTTGCGGCATGCAAGTCTGAAAATGGAATTTTTGCGCACTGCTCACTGGTAGCGGAAGGAAGAATTCATGAAAGTGGCGAATTCGCCTTCTATTTACTAGTCGATGGCGATCGGCATGACGTTCGTTGGTATGAAAGTTTGCCAGATGCACGCTTCCCTATTCCTGAAACGCTTGGAGAGTTGACCGTAATGGCCTTCTACCAGGACTCTTCAGGTGAAAAAATTTCTAGCAAATGCACCGTAAGGCCGTTGAACGCCTAAACGAGCAGTAATCGAGGGAACAACATCAATATCAGTATTCATATCTGAACTCGAGCCGGCATCAAATCAAGCGCACCCGATTTTATACTCAGCAGCCGACAACTGGCTTCCTACCACAGAACAGTTCAGCATTCAGCCAGCGATGGGTGTGAGAACTACCCCGAGACAGGTGATCGGTGTGAAATGGATACTGGTGCGCGAAGCGGAGAGCAAGGTGGCACGCCATTCCACTCCCTGAGACAACCGGTCGATCCCAGCAATGGAACGCTCACGCCAGGTTTTCTTACTCATAAGGCGTACTCGGAATCGGCAAAGCTCATCCGATTTCTGGAAGGCGGCCGAGCGGGGGGCTGTTTCAGCCCAGGTCGGCCAACCTGGGCTGATTTGATCGGAGTTTCCCTAGGCTAAGAACAAGGCAAAACGGTATCATCCTCCCTTTCGAGAGGTTCTAGGGATTCAGCAAATGCATGGCAAGCAATTGGCCTATCGTCCAGACATAGACGGACTGAGGGCCTTGGCCGTTTTGGCCGTTACAATCTTCCACTTCAACAAGCAGTGGCTCCCCGGCGGCTTTGTCGGTGTCGACGTGTTCTTTGTCATTTCAGGATTCCTGATTACTGGAATCATCTATGGCAAAGGTGCCAGCTTCTCATTTGCTGACTTCTACGGTCGCCGCGTCCGTCGGATCCTCCCTGCTGCGATTTTTGTGACAGCAGTAACCCTGCTGGCGGGGTCGGCACTATTTATGCCGGCAGACGTCAAGGACCTCTCAGGTTCCGCAATCGCTGCAGCGCTTTCGGCCGCAAACGTATACTTCTGGCTATTCCTGGATACCAGCTATTTCGCGCCATCCTCTGAGACCGTGCCTCTGCTGCACATGTGGTCACTGGGTGTAGAAGAGCAGTTCTACATGATCTGGCCAGCCCTGATGATCATCGCCATGAAGCTAGGCGGCAAACGTCTGCTTACGGCCAGCGCGGTGATTATCACAATTGCCTCATTCGCAATAAGTGAATACTACGTAACCCGCGACCCGTCGTTCGCCTACTACATGCTGCCGTCCCGTGCGGGTGAATTGCTGATCGGTGCGTTGCTGTTCCTGTGGCAGGACTCTCGCCGTGTCAGTGCCACAGCGGCGAATGCTGCAGGCCTGGCAGGCTTGTTCTTAATCGGTGGTTCTCTCGCTGTACTCGATGAAAAAGGTGGATTCCCTGGTATCCGCTCCATCATCCCGTCAATAGGCACGGCGCTTTTGATTCTTGGTGGATCCAACCAAGCTGGCCTGCTTGCCAAACTTCTGGCCAAGCCCATCGCACGGGCAATTGGCTTCCGCTCGTTCTCACTCTACCTTTGGCACTGGCCAGTGCTGGCGTTCTATCGGTATGCCTACGGGGAGCCAACTTTGGCAGGAGGCATCGCATGCGCCCTGCTCATGTGGGCTTTAACCGAGCTCTCGTACCGCCTGATCGAAACGCCTTTCCGTTCCCATTCGCCTCGCTGGCTGATTACCAAGGCAACTCCGATCTTCGCAACGAGCCTGGCGGTTGTGGCTGTTAGCTACGTACTCGTTCAGAACAAAGGGCTCTGGCCTTCCGCTTCCGGGAAAGCCTACCTCGCCCAGTTAAATCAGCACGACTTCAATACCAAGGCAGCGAGCAAATTCCCATTCAACTGCCAGATGTTCAAGAATGATCCCAAGTTGTGGACCCAGGATCGATGCCTGATTGGTGATAAGTCGCAGCCGGCGGAAACGTTGCTGTGGGGCGACTCCAATGCTGCTCACTATGTGGGATACATCAAGGTGGTGGCAGAGGATACTCACTTCGCCGTGCGTAATATCTCGCACTCCTCCTGCCCACCGGTTCGTGAACTGAAAGGACTGGTTCCACCAGCACAGCAGCAGTCCTGTCAGGAATTCAATAACAAAGCCTTCGCTGAATCGAGGAAATATCGTACCGTGATCATTGGCGCAGCTTGGGAAAACTATGCCAAAGCAAATGGCAAAGCTCAGTTTGAGAAGACCGTCGCCGAATTGGCCAGCAGTGGCAATCAAGTGATAATCGCCTTGAACGTACCTGTGTTTGAAGAGCTGGATCGCATGTGCAGTGCCAAGTCCATTCGCTTCCCGGGAATGGATTGCGCTTCAAAATCCACATTTGCATCAACGTCGGATAGCGAAACAAATGCCTACCTGACGGAGCTGGCAAGTCGATATCCAAACGTCAGCACGTTTGGTGTGCGAGATCAAGTGTGTAAAAACGGGGTTTGCTCTGCTTATCAGGGCGGTGCGCTGCTTTACTATGATCGCGGCCACCTGAGCATGGTTGGATCAGAGCTGATCGGACGTGAAGTAATTAAAACTGAAACGTTGCCGCAGCCGATTGCAGCTCTCTCCTCAAAAGCACAGCAGCTTGGCATCAATGGCGTTCAATAGCGCCTTCAACTCTGCCTGATCACTTGAGCGTTTCCGACCCACTTGCTCGTCAGCGGTGGGTCAGAAACCGAGTTCTGATCATGATCCAGGCATCATCTCTTAGCTACCATTAGCAACGCCACTGACCTGGCGCTACCTCTGAATCTTTCGTCAGTGAACAGCTCTGTAAGACGCTGCGGCTTAGCTGTGGAAAATAATCAAGGAGGTGGCTCAGCATATTGTCCGGGGGCATCATCGTCCGCTATCGGAACTCGACCACAATCGCCTCCTCAGCGGCTGTCAGCTTGGCACTAGACGGTTTGGCTGGCCCATCCGAAAATCCTGCGTGGTGGCTCGTGATCGCCATTTGATGACGGTTCGATTGGACTTTTTTTGACGTTTGGAGCTCGACTCGGATACTCGGGGTCGTGCGGACTGAGCCACGGATACGTCTGTCCGAAATGCATCCTCCTCATGAGGCGCTAAGGATGTACCATGACTCTCTGAGACTGAACACCTAGCTAAGTGCGCCATCCTACTCCAGCCACGTCTCATCGACCGGCAACAGCATCGCGATAAAACGGCTACGCACTACACGATCAGAACGCAAGCTGCATTGCGCGGGGTGATCATTCTTTCTATAAATTTGATCACACAGAAACTCAAAGTCATCCAGGATGGAAAATGAAGAGAATCAAAAAGGTCCAAGCAGAATTCATTGACGGGAAGATAAACTGTTTAATCCTGTTAAATGAATGCCTGGAGAACGCCCAGTTTGCCTACTACATCTTCAGAAATAATGAAAGGATTCATACCTCTAGGTATTCACCAAACCCATCATTTATTTTTGACACCAAAGAAGTTACAGGCAACTATCAAGTCGCTGGCTTTTTGAGGGTCGAAAACGAGCCCGTAGAGATTGAAAAATCCAATCAAATCTCCGTGATATCATACAAATCAAACCACAATAAACTTCCACAAAAAAACCTACAAGACTTAACCACTGAATCTATCAATTCGTTTTCTCAGCCTTTCACTCAAATTCCGCAGGATTTTTATCCCCTACGCAATCAAAATTTCAACGAAAACGGATTTCTACGCTTTTCTCTGGCAAAATATTGCGAAGAAATCGAGTTGGGCGAATTTACGCGAATCGATTGGAGACGCAAATTTAAAAGCAACAATAACTCTAATGTTATGTGGCTGCTATCCCTTAACTTCGCAGGCTGCTTGCTGTCAACCTTTGAGGTGAATAGAAAGTCAATTTTTCTTTCGATGGCAACTCAAAGCATTGAGAGCTTCTTGCAGTTCGTAACCATACCAGAAAACAGGTTGTATGTTGAATCCATTCCATCTGGCGATCACTCGACTGCCACCCGCGTCAAAGTCTTTATCAAATATCTACAAGTCACACATAAATCTAAAATAGAGCATCAAGATATTCGCTTCCAAGTTTGCCGCGAGCTCTATCGATGTCTGGAATGGCTCTCTTCCGAGGAGAATTTCCAGGAAAACAATCACGGACTCATGTGCAACATAGCACTTGCCACCGCAAGCCAGTATTACTCTTCACGCAGTGACTTAAGAAAAAAATATTATAGCATCTCCACATTCAGAACCTTAAAACTTGCAGCCAAAGCCTTCTGCGCAGACGGCCTATGCAATGAAAATACCATAGGCTACCATAATTACAACCTTCAGCTCTATCAGGTCTTTTTCAATTTACTTGATGCTAAAGAATTGACATCACCCGAATTCTCGAATTTAAGAACTATCATAAATCGCGCTGAAATTGCGTTGCGCCATTGCGTACGCCAAGACAGCAGCGTCCCCCCAATAGGGGATTCTCCTGTATATTTGTTGAATGAATCATCTATCAATCACTCAAAATTTTTCCCTGACTCAGGGTTTGCAGTTGTCAAGAATGATGATTTCTATCTTTCCTTGCAGTGCGGATCTAGAGCAGAAACTCACAAACAGATGGACGACTCCAGCATCACATTAAGATATAAAGGAGTAGATATACTAATTGATGCGGGCTCTTATTCTTACGATAGAGAGGCTGGGTTTGGCAGATATGTTGATTCAGCAACTGGGCACACAGGTATATATCCATTAGCTTTCGATCATCAGCGTCGAACAGAAATTATTAAGACCTTCGGTCGAATTCTGGGATCAATTGATTCTTTCTGCGAGAGCGATTCAGGCTTTGAGGTTAAGTGCCACTACACAACGGAGGATGGCACTGTTTCAGCCACTAGAACCATAATAGTATGTTGGCCTGATGAAATCTGGATAAACGATATTATTAAAATAGACAAAATCTCATCTTCCCGGTCATTTTCAGAGGCCAAAGTCCAACGATTTCTTTTTGGACCTGATATCACGATTAGTCAATGCGACCCGGGAGTCTTCACTTTCCATGGAGGCGGCATCAGTGGGAGTTTGTTTTCGCTAAGCTCCATCGGTGGTCGATTAGTCTTCGGCCAGACCGAGCCCGACATTCGTGGTTGGCACTCCATTAAATTCGGAGAAATTCTGGAAAATTCTTGTCTAGAATTTATTTCCACCGACCCTGTCGCTACTTTCACCGTCGCCTTGAAGTTGTCGGAGGGCGCAACAATGAGCCAGCTTTCTAAGCATGCCTTCGAGCGCTTTTCAATCGATCGTATGTAAGGTTCAGTGCCAACGTTGAATAGACAGTTAAGGGTTCTGCGACCAAATCAGCACAGGTCGTCCGACCTGTGCTGAAATTGCCCCCGCTCAACAAGCCTCGCGCAAGCCTTGCCCATGAGTCAATTGAGCTTTCCGATTTAGAGTACGCCGCAAAGCGCAAGCGGACCCACCGTCAGCGTTTCTTGGCCGGGATGGAACTTATCGATTTGTCGATTGGCTTTGTAGAGAAAACAATATTTGTCCAAGTACTCATAAGTAAGCGCAGCGAATATGGAACTACTGGTACACTTACGGCCATTCCGGTCACTTGGGCACCAAGGACCGAACACCCTGCTCATCATATGTACCTTCGTTCGTCTAAACTGGTTTACCGCGGCGTCGATGCAAAATCGGCAGTGGCCCCCTTTGAGACGTCTACGCGGGTCATGAATTTTTCCAGAAACGGGGCTGCCATCTCGCCATATCGCTGCGAACCAACCTTATTTAAATGATTAGTGTCTTGGTAGATCAAGGTATGATCTTGCAGCGGCGCATCGGAAAAAAATGGATTATCTGACAAGTCCAGGAACGTCACGTTAGGATATTTTGAAACACGCTCCTTGACTTTCGCATTAGCACCAGCCCATTCTGGATTCACAGAGACCGGAAGATGCAGACCAATACTACTGGCTCGATAGATCCGCTGGGGGTTTGATGAAAGCATAGGTACTTGAGCAAGAACGAGCACTGGTTGCTTCCTTTCGGCAGCTCTTGAAATGAAGCTGTCCAGTTGACTCATAAAGTTTTCGCTGGATGAATGAAGCTGCCACATTCCAGCAAGAATCAATCCATCAGCCTGAGGCACAAATTTCTCTGCTTCGGCAATTTGATTAAGACATGCCGTACGCGCCCACTCCACGATTCGGCCAACGTCAAAACCAGGAATATTTACACAGCCACTTGCCGAGATCACTCTTATTTTCGCATGAAGTGCCTTACCAACCACATCAGCAAAGGCGTTCAACTGCGCGGCGTGACTATCACCAAGCATCATTATTGTGCGACTGGCTTCGCGGTCACCTAGAACGCAATCACCTACAATTTTTCCGTGGCAGATTACTGAACTATCAGCATATCGGGTCAAATCCGACGGCAGTGGATCAACCAGCCTCGGATTTACAATCCCCGCAAGAAGGATAGCCGAGACGGTAAGTGCCCCTAACCCAACCAGACGGGCTATGACTGGCTTAATAGAAAACCTGCCCCGGAAAGGTGATTCTACAAACCGATAGGAAAGATATGCGCTACCCAACGTCAACGCAACAAATACCAGTGCGCTCACCCCCTGCAGTTCATAAGTACCCGAGTAGTAGCGAATGGACGCCAGAATAGGCCAATGCCAGAGGTATAGGGAATAGGAAAGCGCCCCCAAAAAAATTAGCGGCCGACATGAGATTGCATTATTGAACGAGCTCTTCGGGCTGATCAGGATCAAAGCTGTACCGATGCATGCTGGTAAAGCCATCAGGCCGGGAAAGCTGTGATTTTCCGTAATAAAGAAAAAACTACAGCAAAGCAGAATCCCCCCTGAACATGCAAAAACGGTTGATGATACCTGCGAGATACTTCGACGAATTGACCACGCTGCAGCCACTCCACCGATCAGAAACTCGGGAACTCTTGCTAACAGCGAAAAATACATTTCCTGTTGATGCCCCTGCCGAAGGCGATACTCCGAAAACGCGACAAACAATACAATTACTACCAGCATAGTCGGCATTAAGAGTCGACTCGGCAAGAACACCAAGCCCAAGGGAAGCAGCAAATAAAACTGCATTTCTACAGCAAGCGACCACGTGTGGAGTAACGGTAGCTCGTAACCAGCAGGTGCGAAATAATCATTCTGCAATGCGAAGAACGAATTAGCATTAAAGTAAAGCGCCGAAACGGCACTATCCTTGAATAACTCAAAGTCTCGCGGTATTAGCAGCAAAGCCATACACAAAGAGACAACAATCAACAACACGAAGTACGCCGGAAATATCCTACAAATCCTACCAACATAAAAGTCGAAAACAGAAAATACACCATCCTCTTTCTTTTGCAAAACAATACGAGTTATTAAAAACCCTGAAATCACAAAAAATACATCTACACCAACGAATCCGCCTGGAAGCCAATTTTTATTTAAGTGAAATAATATCACGCCAAGAACGGCAACCGCCCGAAGGGCCTGAATATCATTCCTTAATTTAATCCCTTGATCCATTAAAAATCTCTATTTTATTCTTTTGACTTCAGACTGTTTGCTACTGCGTGCCTAGCGCCATATTACCGTAACGCCGCATCCTACGCTCGAAGCCTGATTACAAATTGACTACCAAGGCGGTGCCAGGTGATTTCGCACGCCAAGGCGCCGCGATACGCGCTGTCTTACCGTAGTCGTGGGTACGGATGAGCTTTCCAAGTTTGAATACAACGGTAAACACAAGCAGACCCGCCACGAGCTTTTTTTGGCCGAAGTGAGATAGATTGGACCTTGGACGTTGATCGAACAGCACGCCCCCTTTCAGGGTGTCCAGTTAGACCAAGAACAAGGAGGCCAGGCGTAATCCTGAAATGCATCAGACAAAGAACAGATGATGAAGGCGAGTATGCAGCTCACACTTCATCATCAATTTTCCCATCGTCACTTAGACAAGGTTCACGGCCTGTTTCAATAAACCCTATCCCCCACCAACCGCTTCAAGTACTGCCCATACCCATTCTTGGCCAACGGCTCAGCCAGCTTGAGCAGCTGCTCCGCCCCAATCCACCCCTGCCGGTACGCCACCTCTTCGGGGCAAGCCACCTTCAACCCCTGCCGGCGTTCAATGGTCGCAATATACCCGCTAGCCTCCAGCAACGAATCATGCGTCCCGGTATCCAGCCAGGCATACCCGCGCCCCATGATCTCCACCGACAAGCGGTTCTGCTCCAGGTACACCCGGTTCAAGTCGGTAATCTCCAACTCGCCCCGTGCAGACGGCTTGATGCCTTTGGCAATCTCGACCACGTCCTTGTCATAGAAATACAACCCGGTCACGGCATAGCTGGACTTCGGCTTGGCCGGTTTTTCTTCCAGGCTGATCGCCTTGCCCTGGTCATCGAACTCCACCACGCCATAACGCTCGGGGTCGTGCACGTGGTAGGCGAACACGCTGGCACCTTCGCCGCGGTCCATGGCATTGCGCAGCAATTGCTGGAAGTCGTGGCCGTAATAGATGTTGTCGCCCAGCACCAGCGCCGACAGGTCGTTGCCAATGAAGTTTTCACCAATCAGGAATGCCTGTGCCAGGCCGTCTGGCGAGGCCTGCACGGCGTAGCTGATGTTGATGCCCCACTGGTGGCCGTCACCCAGCAATTGCTCGAAGCGCGGGGTGTCTTGCGGGGTGGAGATGATCAGGATGTCCTGGATACCCGCCAGCATCAGGGTGGTCAGCGGGTAATAGATCATCGGTTTGTCGTACACCGGCAGCAGTTGCTTGGAAATTGCCAAGGTGGCCGGATGCAGACGGGTACCCGACCCGCCCGCCAGAATGATGCCTTTACGCTTCATAGTGGTCATTTCTCGTGTATTTCCGTAAGCATGCGAGCCACACCCAGGCGCCAGTCTGGCAGGGTCAGGGCAAAGGCTTTCTGCAGTTTATGGGTGTCCAGACGCGAATTGGCCGGCCGCTTGGCCGGGGTCGGGTAGGCATCGGTGGTCAACGGGTTGACCTGTTCGGCATGGGCTTTCAAGGGCACACCCAGGGCTTCTGCCTGCTCCAGCACATAACGGGCGTAGCCGCACCAGGTGGTTTCGCCGGCTGCCGCCAGGTGGTACAGGCCGGCCAGGGTCGGGTCGCGGTGGGCGGCGGTGATGGCGTGGGCGGTGATATCGGCGATCAGTTCGGCACCGGTCGGGGCGCCGTGCTGGTCGTCGATCACACCCAGGCTTTCGCGTTCCGCAGCCAGGCGCAGCATGGTTTTGGCGAAGTTGTTGCCGCGTGCGGCATACACCCAGCAGGTGCGGAAGATCAGGTGCCGGCAACCGGCAGCCTGGATGGCCTGTTCGCCAGCCAGCTTGCTTTCGCCATAGGCATTCAGCGGGCCAACGGCGTCGTCTTCGCGCCAGGCCTGGGTGCCCTGCCCCGGGAACACGTAGTCGGTGGAATAATGCACCAGCAGTGCGCCGCAATCGGCAGCAGCACGGGCCAGCACGCCAACGGCGTCGGCGTTTACCTTGAAGGCTTGCTCGCGCTCGCTTTCCGCCTTGTCCACGGCGGTGTAGGCGGCGGCGTTGACGATGACATCAGGGGCATAGGCACGCACGGTTTCGGCCAAGCCCGGCAGGTTGGTCAGGTCACCGCAGTGTGCCCGGCTGCGGGCATTGAGCGCCAGCACCTGGCCCAGAGGGGCCAGGCTGCGTTGCAATTCCCAGCCTACCTGGCCGTCCTTGCCCAGTAGCAGAATCTTCATGCCGAGCGCCCTGCGTAGTTTTTCTCGACCCAGTCGCGGTAGCTGCCAGACTGTACGTTCTGCACCCATTGCTGGTTGTCGAGGTACCAGGCCACGGTCTTGCGAATGCCGGTTTCGAAGGTTTCGGCAGGCTTCCAGCCCAGTTCGCGCTCGAGCTTGCGGGCGTCGATGGCGTAGCGGCGGTCATGGCCGGGGCGGTCGGTCACGTAGGTGATCTGTTCGGCGTAGGGCTTGCCGTCGGCGCGGGGGCGCAGTTCGTCCAGCAAAGCACACACGCGGTTGACGATCTCCAGGTTGGGCTTTTCGTTCCAGCCGCCCACGTTGTAAACCTCGCCGGTTTTACCGGCTTCCAGCACGCGGCGGATGGCGCTGCAGTGATCCTTTACATACAGCCAGTCACGGATCTGCTGGCCGTCGCCGTACACCGGCAGCGGCTTGCCGGCCAGGGCGTTGACGATCATCAGCGGGATGAGTTTTTCCGGAAAGTGATACGGGCCGTAGTTGTTCGAGCAGTTGGTGGTCAGCACCGGCAGGCCGTAAGTATGGTGATACGAGCGCACCAGATGGTCGCTGGCGGCCTTGCTGGCCGAGTACGGGCTGTTGGGCTGGTACTGGTGGGTTTCGGTGAAGGCCGGTTCGTCGGCGGCCAGCGAGCCGTACACTTCGTCGGTGGACACATGCAGGAAGCGGAACGCCTGGCGCACCTGTGCGTCCAGGCCGCCCCAGTAGGCGCGCACGGTTTCCAGCAGGCGGAAGGTGCCGACGATGTTGGTTTCGATGAAATCTTCCGGGCCGTGGATCGAGCGATCAACGTGGGACTCGGCAGCAAAGTTGACGATGGCACGCGGCTGGTGCTCCTCGAGCAGGCGGGCAACCAGTTCGGAATCGCCGATATCGCCGTGCACGAAGATATGGCGCTTGTCGTCCTGCAGGCTGCTCAGGGTTTGCAGGTTGCCTGCGTAGGTGAGTTTGTCGAGGTTGACCACGGGTTCGTCATTGCCGGCCAGCCAGTCCAGGACGAAGTTCGCGCCAATGAAACCCGCACCACCAGTTACCAGAATAGTCATCGTTCAGTTCTTCCCAATTCCCGCGTTCAAACTCTACAACGCTTGAAGTTCATGTGGGCGTTGCGCCGCCGGCAACGCCTGTTCTTGTCGGTGCAGCGTTCAGGGCTCCATGCGCCGGCGCTGGTACAGCCAATCCACAATTTCCCCACCTGGTACGTAGCCGCTGACGGTGTCACGCAGCAGTTGGCGTACGGTGGCAAAGTCATCCTCTGCAGTCGCCACGCGCAGGGCGTCAAGGCGCTGCTTAAGCACATCCCAGGGCAGATAGTCCTCATGGGCGCTCATGATCATGGGGTGGCGGGTGGCAATCACGTTGTCGCCGATCAGCAGCTCTTCGTACAACTTCTCGCCCGGGCGCAGGCCGGTGAAATTGATGGCGATGTCGCCCAGCGGGTTGCGCTCGGAGCGGATGCTGAAGCCGGACAGGTGAATCATCTTTTCCGCCAGCTCCACAATCTTCACGGGTTCGCCCATGTCCAGCACGAACACATCACCGCCCTGCCCCATCGAGCCAGCCTGGATCACCAGCTGTGCGGCCTCGGGGATGGTCATGAAGTAGCGGGTGATTTTCGGGTGGGTCACGGTCAGCGGCCCACCGGCCTTGATCTGCTTGTGGAATAGCGGAATGACCGAGCCCGACGAGCCCAGCACGTTGCCGAAGCGCACCATGGTGAAGCGGGTCTTGTTTACCTGCGAGACGTTGCTGGCGTCCCCCATCAGTACCGGCGCCACTTCGCGGCTAAGGGCCTGCAGCACCATTTCGGCCAGGCGCTTGGTACTGCCCATCACATTGGTCGGGCGCACGGCCTTGTCGGTGGAAATCAGCACGAAGTTGGCAACGCCGGCCTGCAACGCCGCCTGGGCGGTGTACAGGGTGCCGAACACGTTATTCGACAGGCCTTCGGCAATGTTGTGCTCGACAATGGGCACGTGCTTGTAGGCTGCGGCGTGGTACACGGTGTCCACCTGCCAGGCGCGCATCACATCGAGCATCTTGGCCTGGTCGCGTACCGAGCCCAGGATGGGGATCAACTGCACGGCCAGGCCTTCGCGAATGATGCGCTGTTCCAGTTCGCCGGCAATGGTGTACAGGTTGAATTCACTGTGTTCGAACAACAGCAGGGTGCGCGGCGCCTGCCCGAGGATCTGGCGGCACAGTTCGGAGCCAATCGAGCCGCCGGCACCGGTCACCATCACCGTCTGGTCGATGATGCAGTGTTGCAGCAGGTCGCCTTGCGCAGGTACCGCGTCGCGGCCCAGCAGGTCGGCAATGTCCACTTCCTGGATGTCGTCCACCTTGACCCGGCCGCTGGCCAGGTCCATGAAGCCGGGCACACTGCGCACGTGCAGCGGGTAGCCTTCCAGCAAGTTGAGGATTTCGCGGCGGCGGCTGCGGCTGACCGAGGGCAACGCCAGCAGGATTTCTTCCGCGCCAGTGTCGTCGATCATGCGTTGCAGCTGTTCCGGCTGGTACACCTGCAGGCCGGCAATCACCCGGTCGGTGATGCTGGCATCGTCGTCGATGAAGGCGACCGGGCGCATGGCCTTGCCCATGCGCAGGGCCGCCACCAGCTGGTTACCGGCCGAGCCGGCACCATAGATGGCCACCCGTGGCAGGCCATCGTCACGGTTGGCAAAGGGCACGTGCTGCACTGCAGTGGCAAACCAGTCACCGAGGAAGTACTGGCGCATGGCCAGGCGCAGGCCGCCGACCATGATCAGGCTCAGCCACCAGTAGTTGAAAGTGATCGAGCGCGGCACCACGTTCTGGTGGTTACTGGCCCAGTAGATTATGAAGCCAAGGATCAGCGCAGACAGGGTCACAGCCTTGATGATGGCGATCAGTGCGTCATTACCGAAATAGCGCATCACCGCCCGGTACAGGCCAAAGCGGATGAACAGCGGGATCGAGATGATCGGTGCTGTGATGAACAGCCAGGTGTGATCACGGACAGGATTGGCCAGGTCATCGATACCCAGGCGCACGACAAACGCCAGCCACAGCGCAAACCAGACCAGAATGACATCAGTCGCTACCTGGATCGCCCGCTTGTGGCGTCGAGGTAGTCCAAGCAGTCTTGAGCGCAGCTTATCCATAGAACCTCTGAGAGCTTTACAAAGTGACATGTCTAGCGTCTTCTTTCTATCACTCTAGCTAGTGTTCGAGTTCGCCGGCGTGCCAGCGCACGGCCAGAAATGCCAACGGCAGGTAGGCGATGATCACACCCCACACGCCGTCCAGGCCCAGCAACAGCACGCACAGGGCTATCGGCAGTAGCCAGAACAGGTTGAGCGCGCCCACCGCCAGGGTCACCGGCAGGTGCTTGCCGTAGTGCCGCGAGGCGAACTGGTAGGCGTGGCTGCGGTGCGCTTCGTACACCTTGTCACCGCGCAACAGGCGACGGATCAGGGTGAAAGTGGCGTCGACCACGAACACGCCCAGCAGAATCAACCAGCACCAGAACAGCTGCGGCGAAACCCAGGCTGCCTGCAGCGACAGGCCCGCAAGCACGATGCCGAGGAAGCCGCTGCCGGCGTCGCCCATGAAAATCCTGGCCGGCGGGAAGTTCCAGAACAGGAAGCCGAGCGTGGCCGCGGCCAGCAACAGCGGCAGCGCCATCAGCTGCGGCGCACCGGCCAGGGCCGAGAGCAGCACCATGCCCAGGCAGGCGGTGACTGCCTCGACACTGGCGATGCCGTCGATGCCGTCCATGAAGTTATACAGGTTGAGCATCCACACGCTGTAGAAGGCGGCCAGGATGTAGCCGAACCATTGCAGGTCCAGGGTAAAGCCGAACACCTGCAATGGCGCCAGGCCGCCCAGCCAGTACAGCATCCAGGCAGCTGCGGCGAAGTGGCCGAGCAGGCGCCAACGCGCGGCGATGTGGCCGTGGTCGTCCATGAAGCCGATCACCGCGATCAGCGCCCCTGCCCCGCCGATGGCGGCCAGCGCCGCCAGCGGCACGCTACCGGCCAGGCCCAGCAGCGGCAGGCAGCCCAGAAAGCTCAGCACAATGGCCACGCCGCCACCCCGTGGGGTGGGCACGGTGTGCGAGCTGCGCGCGTTGGGCACGTCGATGATCTGCTTGTTCAGGGCGTAGCGCCGCAGCGCTGCGGTCAGAAGCAGGGATGCCCCTGCGACCAGGGGAATAAGCCACCATGCCGTCATTTGTTTTGCTCTTTCAAAAAGTTGAGTGCCGTGGCCCGCAGTGCCTGGTCAACATCCAGCGGCGGCTGCCAGCCCAGCAGTTCACGGGTTTTGCCAATGTCTACCTGCAGTGAGCCGCACAGGCGCTGGGCCAGCCCGCCCTTGCCTGCCAAGATGGCCGCGCCCTTCAACCAGGCCGCGGGCACAGGCAGCAACCTGGCTGGCTTGCCCAGCGCCCGGCCCAGCCGTTGCAGCAGTTCGGTGGTGGACAGGTCGTAGCCATCGCTGGCCAGAAAGGTCTGGTTGGCGGCGGCCGGGTGGTCGATGCACGTCACCAGCAGGTCCACCAGGTTGTCCAGCGCCACCAGGCTGCGTTTGTTGTGGATGGCGCCAAACGGCAGCGGCACGCCTTTGCTCAGCCAGTTCATCATGCTGCGGAAGTTGGCTTTCACCCCCGGGCCATACACCAGCACCGGGCGCACGATCACCACTTCCAGCCCGGTTTCAGCCGCCAGTTGGCGCAGGCCGTCTTCGGCTTCGCGCTTGGAGATGCCGTAGGGATCCGAAGGCGCGGGGGCCTCGTCGGCGGTGAAAGGCCGGCGGCCGTCGGTGGTCTCGCCGTTCACCTTCACCGAGCTTGCAAAAATGAAGCGCCGCACGCCGGCCTGGGCGGCGGCGCGGGCCAGGTTCAGGGTGCCATCCACGTTTACCCGGCGGAACTCGGCCAGCGGGTCGGCGGCGGTTTCCTGCATTACGTGCACACGGGAGGCCAGGTGGATTACGGTATCGACCTGCTCGAAATACCCGGACGCCACCTCTACCGCCGCCAGCTCGCTGAACGGCCGGTAATCTACGCCCGCCAGCCGCTGGCCGGGCAATTGCCGCACCAGTGCACGCGGTGCCCAGCGAGTGTCAGCAGCAAGCCGCTGCAGCAACACCTTGCCGACAAAACCGCTACCGCCGGTAACCAGGATACCCGGCCGTTGCACGTTGCCTTGCCCGGCCATCAGCCTCTCCCCGCCCGACCCAGCAGGCGGGTGAACACGCTGCGGTACTGGTCTGCCACCACCGACCAGCGGTAACGGCGGTTGGCAATTTCGTGCAGTCGCGCGGACAGTTGCGCACGGGCCCCTTCATCGGCAAACAGTGCCTGGGCGTGCTTGCGCAGCGAGCTGCTGTCGGAAAAGTACAGCGCCTGGTCTTCGGTGGTGGCGCGGTTAAACGACACGTCGAAGGCTACCACCGGCAGGCCCAGCCACATGGCTTCGACCAACGACGGGTTGGTGCCGCCGGCGCTGTGGCCGTGCAGGTACACGGTGGCATTGCTGCGCAGCGGGCTCAGCTGTTCCACGTCATAGATCGGGTCCAGCAGGTGGATGTTGCTCACCCCTTCATACTGCTTGCGCAGTTGCACGCCGTATTCGCTGTGGTTCCAGTTGCCGATGATCGCCAGCGGCATGCCAGAGCCGGCAAAGGCCTCGAGAATGACATGGATGTTGTTCTCCGGCTCGATGCGGCACACCGTAAAGGCATAGGGCGCACCCAGGAACGGGTAAGCCTGGCGGGCTTGCTGGCCAGGCTCACCGGCCCGAGCCTGGTCGCCACCATAGGCAATCAGTTCGCTGGGCTTGTTGTATTCGGCGGTCACGTATTCCTGCAGCACTTTGTTGTCGGTGATGACCGCATGGGCAAAACGCACGGCCACCGCTTCAGACAACTTCAGGAACCAGCGGGCGAAGTTGGACCACTTGGCGCGCTTCCATTCATAGCCGTCGATGTTCACCACGATCGGCTTGCGGGTCAGCAGGCGCATGAATGGCAGGGCTATGCAGCCGGAAACCCCCAGAATCAGCATCAGGTCATGCTTGCGGTAGGCGTGCAGCATGCTCAGCACATCGTACGGGATGCTTTGCACGCCATTGGCCTTCAGGTTCAGGTAGACCAGGCGGGCACGCTCGAAAAACTTCGGCCGCTGAGGGTAATGGGGCGCACTGCAATAAACGGTGAGTTCGCAGTCACCCGGCAGGTTGCGCACCAATTGTTCGGTCAGTGTTTCCCAACCACCGTATTGAGCGGGTAAGCCTACCGTACCGATCACTGCAATCTTATAGGTCATCAAACACCATCACGATATTTTTCTGGAAGTTGGCAGTGGAAAACTCACTCGCTTTCCTGCGTGCGCGCTCGGACAACTCCTGGCACGCCTGTGAGTCCTGCGACAGGCGCGAAACGGTGCGCGCCAGTTGTTCATGGTTCTTCGAATCGATCTGATAGCCCTCTACCCCATCGCTGACCAGTTCGACCGGGCCGCCTACCGGGGGCACGATGGTCGGGATGCCGAAAGCCATCGCCTCGAGAATGGTCAGGCCAAAGGTTTCAACCCAGCCATCCACATGGGACAGGTTCAGCACCAGGCTGGCATTGCGGTAGAACTTCGCCACCTCGGCACTGGCCGGGCTGAGCATCAGGTTTTGCGGCAGCGCCTTGCCGGCGAAGTAGGCGTCCACTTCCTGCGGGCTGGCATTGAGCACCAAGGTAAACTTCAGCACAGGGTCCGCGGCCAGTGCCGTGGCCAGGGCAACGAATTCGTCCACCCCCTTGTAGCCCTTCAACGACGCCAGCATCAGCACATTGAAGCGGCCGTCGTGCAGGTGCTGGTATGGCGTGGCCATCGCCTGCTGCTGGAAGCCCTCGGCCAGGCCGTTGTACACGGTTACCGCCGGCACGCCGGCCACCCCCTCTTGTACCTGCAGGTACTTCGACACGTAGACCACCTTGCTGGCACAACCTGCAATCACCCGACGCAGAAACGCCTTTAGCAACGCAGGCCGGATGGAGGTTTCGTGCACGTGGTAAACCACCTTGGCACCGCGCAAGCGGGCGGCCAGGGCGGCACCAAAGGGCAGCATGGTGTTCACCAGCACGACCGACCCCGGCCGCACCTGACGCAACAGGCTGAAGAACAGCGCCACCTGCGACCCGGCATACGCCAGCAAGGTCAACCAGCGGTTATCGAAGCGCTTGTAGGCAAACTTGCAGGTGCGTACCTGCAGTTCGTCTAGCACGCCGTGGCCGCTGCTGCCCACATGCAGGGTGCAATCGGCGCCACTTTGCTGCAGCGCGGTGATGGTCTGGTTCAATACCCGGGGGCTACCGCTGTAGTCATTCAGCAGGTGGACAAAATGCAACGTTCTCATGCCACCCCTTCTTCCGCTACGCGCGCCTTGATGAACCTGGCCGGCACGCCGCCATAAATCGAATTCTTGCGGTACACCCCCGCGGCCACCACCGCCCCTGCGGCGAACACGCAGCCGTCTTCGATCACCGCGCCATCAAGCACGGTCACCTTGGCGCCGATCCAGCAGTTGCGGCCCACCTTGATGCCCTGGCGGGTCACGCCCTGCAGGCGGATGGGCTGCAACGGGTCTTCGAAGTTGTGGTTTTCCGAATGGAAGCTGACGAAATTGCCGATGATGGTGTCGCTGCCAATCTCGATGCCGCCGGCGCACCCCAGGAAGCAGCCGGCACCCAGGCCGACGTTGTCGCCAACCACCAGGCCCTTGCCGATGTTGGCCAGGCTGCCGGTACATTCGATGATGATGTGCTTGTTCAGCGACACCGCGGTGCCAAAACGGATGCCGTCATTGGACAAGGCATCGACGAAGCAGCCCTGGTCGATGACCAGCCCCGGGCCATACTCGATCTTGCCCACTTCCTTCAGGGTTACCCCCGAGCCGATGAATGCCAGGCGCCGCCGGCGAAGGCGAATCACGCCGCGGCAGGCCATCAGCAGCTTGGTCACGAACAGCCCCAGCAGATAACCCGACGAGATGCGCCGGTCGACCACCAATGGGCGCTTTTTAACTAGCAACACCAGCTTTTCGAGCAAGGCATGCATCATTTCACGGCCCTCACCTGGGTAAACAAGGCCTTGATGAAGGCCGGACGGCGGTAAGCCAGCGCTTTGCGAATGGCTGCATAGACCAGATACAGGTCAAGCAGGCCACGCTCCAGCAGACCATGGGAACGGAAGCTGATACGCAGCCCGTGGATCATTTCCTCGAAGCGGAACAAGGCACGCTCGGGGGTATCGGCGCTGTGCTCGGACAGGTCGTGGGCAATCTCCACATCCAGCACGCAGGCCTTGGGGAAATACCCCTCGTAGCGGATGAAAAAGTCGGTATCGGTGGCATAGAAGCGCAGCCGCTCGTCATAGAACGGCGTCATGCGCTGGAAGCACTCACGGGTGAAGATCAGGCCGCTGTTGATGCCCAGCAGGTTTTTCGAGTCCACCAGCCCGGCGGCCACGTCAGGCGTGAGGCGGCCCATGAACAGCCAGCGCTTGCCGGGGCTGACCAGCTGCCCATGACTGACCAGCCGGGGCATGAATACGCCCACCTGGTCGCCCCCCGGCGCCCGGCGTACCTGGCCGATCTGCGCCAGGCAGCTGGACAGGCGGATGTTCGAGTAGTTGGTGTCGTCGTCCGAAATCATGAACAGGTCGACCCCGGCGGCAAACGCCTGTTCGGCAACCTGGTTGTAAACCACCGAAAGCCGCTGATTGTCCGCCTCGTACCAGCGCACGCCCGGGCACGGCTGCGCCACGCCGGGGGAGTTGTTCCAGACGTACAGTTGCAGGTCGATACCCTCGTCATTCAGCAGCGCCTGCTGCGCGAGCAACGACTGCAGGGCAATCGAGTCCTGGCTAGTTTTCCGATACAGAACGATCAGGACTGCCAGGCGCAACTTTTGTTCTTCTGTTTTCACCAATGATCACCATCACCACGATCGCGAATATGTAAAGGACAACACTGTTCGTATAGGACTGGAAAAAGAACGAACTCAGGAAGAACGGGTAGCTGGCAATCACGAAGTTGCCCAGGCCGTTTTTCCAGGCGCTGGCATGGGCCCTGTCCCGGACGATGATCGTCACCAGCTTGTGGTACCAAAGGATCAACCCGGCCATGATCAGCAGGCCGACCAAACCGCAGGTGGCCAGCAGGTTGAGCCAGAACGAATCGAACCAGTGTGGCTGGCCCGGGCCAACCGCGCCAAAGCCATAGCCCATGGGATGCGCGCTCAGCACCTCATACATGTGCAGCCACTGGCGCTCGCGGTCCAGTGCCGACAAATCCTGGGTATAGCCCATCGACAGGTAGGCGAAAATCGCCACGGTCAAGCCAATGAACTGCACGTAGCCCAACAGCGAGATCAGCCAGGCCGTGCGCAGCATCCGGGCCGCCACCAGCATCGAGCAGATGCACACCAGGCCGATCATGGCCGTGCGCACCGAACCGATCGCGATCAGCCCGCACAACAACAGGAAGGCGGCACTCAGCAGCAGGCGCCGGATCAAGGACCAATTGCGCCCGCTGAGCAACACGGCCAGGGTCATGGCGGCGGTATTGAGGATGACTGCAGAAAACTCCAGCGTGCCGGTAAAGAAACCGGACACCCGCGGCAGCCCGTCACGCATCGAGTTGTAGGGTTGCAGTTCATAGCCTTTGGCGGTAAGCAGCGGCCAATACCAGAACTGCTCGGCCGAAGCGATGGTCAGGTACTGATACAACGCATACACGCCAGTGAGTACGCTCATTGCCAGCACTGACCAGTACACATGGCGCAGCTTTTTCTCGGTCGACACCGCCTGGGCCCAGATGGCCACCGCCATGCCAATGAACACCGGCACGGCCAGTGCGCGGAACATGCGCGCCGACGACGCGCTCAGGTCGCCGAACAGCAGGTACAGGAAGGCAAAGAACAGCACGACCAGCAACCACCGCCCGACTTCGAGGTTGAGCCTGCCACGCGCCGTAACGCTGGCCAGCGCCCGCAGCAGCAGCCACATGATCATCAGCAGGCTGAGCATTTCTCGCCAACCGGCAAACACACTGCCCAGCCCCAGCGTCAACACGACGAAGTCGCTGAAGAACAGCAGGCAGAACAGCACGCCGATAAAGATCCTGATCACACTCACCCTCGCGCTCTGGTCAGCCTGGCCAGCCGGAACAGGGTGACCTTGATCAAGAGCTTGATTCTCGGCACCCAGGCATACGCAAGCAGCGTTCGCAGCGCCAGCTTCGTGTCTATGCGGCACAGGGCATCGAAGACATCCGCAGGGATCATGCTAGTGACCTTACCTGTCGGTTTCATGAAATCGAGGTTGCCCGTCCACGGCAGCATGGCTGCCAGTTCGTTCTCGCTGAGTTCGCCGCGCTCGATGCAAGCGAGGTAGCGCGCTTTCACCGCCTCCACCGAGTTGACCCGCTGCACCGCCTCCACCACCGGGGCACTGGGCCGGGGCTGGGCAATGCTGGCCAGCAGCTGGTCCACGCTGGCCACCTTCAGGCTGTCCGCGGGTGAGTAGCCCTGGATCGGCGCCACCAGGCCCACGCAACGCCGGCCTTTGAGCAACTGCTCGGCGAACGCCGTGCCACCGGGTATCGGGTAGCTGTCCAGGTAGAAGTCGGCTTTTTCCGCAAAGGCCAGGTAGGCTTTGTACGGCAGATGGCGGCGGATGAAGAAACGCCTGGGGTAGCGCAACTTCACTGTCCACCACCAGGTGTTGGTCAGGGGATTGGCACCGATGATCCAGCACTCGGCATTGGGGAAGCGCTGGAGAATCGCCGTGATCGACGGGCGCATGTCCAGGCCGCCGTGGGGCTTGTACTTGGCCGCCGAGGCAGCGCTGAACACCTTGATGCGCTGATGAGTGGGCACGGCATCCGTCACTTTGGCGCCGCTGGTCTCGATCGGGATAGCCAGGAAGCTCTTCTGGCAGGTGAGGTGCTTTTTCTTGTCCAGGTGGTGCCCGTAGGCGCTGATCTCGAAATACACATCGGCCACCGACGCGCCAAAGCTGAACACGTGGTCGGCGTGATTGACGAAGTACACCGTCAGCGCGGCACCACGCTGCTGCTTCAGCAGGCCACAGGCTACGGTGGTGATGATGTCGTCCGGATGAATGTGCAGCACCACCTTGTCGTACTGCGACAGGGTGTCGACGATGGACTGCAGGCGGGCGCACGGGTCATCGCCGCGCGCCACCTCGATATGGGCGAAATAGCCTGCCAGGCGTTCGAGCACCTGGGGCTTGGCGCTGCGCGCGACCAGCAGGTCGACAGGCCCCTCGTGCATGTGCGCCAGGCGCTCCATCAACCGGGTGTGCCCGCCTTGCATATAAGGTTCGCTGACCACATGCAGGCAGCCGCGCGATACCCCGCAGGCAGCCGGCAGCGTGACCTGGTTGGCGCAGCGAGCCACCAGCTGGCGCTCCAGGGCAGCGGCGTCGTAGATACCCAGGTCCACCGCCCAGAGCAATGCCCCATAAACCTGTGCCTGCACCAATGCCTGCGCAGCTTCAGCGCCAAGGATGCGTCCATGTAACTGTTCGATGACGTCCTTCATCTTTACTCAGCTCCGCGCCGTATCGCCAACAATAATGTGCAAACGACGGAATACCGAGAAATACATGACGATTCCGTACAACATGTAGTTTGCCGCGTAAGCAAGGGTAACTTTTTCATACCCCCACAGCTGGGTGAAATAGACAGTCAGTGCATACAGCGAAAGTGTCGAGAGAATCTCGGTGACCAGATACAAGCGGGTAAGCGCCTTACCGAGCATCAGGTAGGCCATCAGCCAACTGACTACTTTCAGGCTGTCTCCGACCATCTGCCATGCGAACAGTTCACGCATGGGCAGAAATGACTCCGAGAACAGCACATGGATGATGAAGTCCCTGAGCAGGTAGATAACCAGGCCGGCAGCAACAGTCAGGGGCAGGATGAGCTTGTACCCTTGGAGGATTTCCCGACGCAATTCACCTGCATCGGAAAGCTCCGAGAGCCTGGGCAGGTAATAGACCGCAAGTGTCGTGGTGATCAACATGAGATAGGCCGTGCTCAAACGCCACATGGCCTCCCAGTAACCTGCATGATCCCAGCCGAACTCCGTTCCCAGGTAGTCCCGAATGAACACATGACATACGGGCAGCGAGCACGCCGTCACCACGGCCATGAGGGCAAACTTTGCAAGCCGGGACAGGGACTGCCTGTCCAGCGCGCCGATAAAACCGGTAAGGCTGAACCACTGCGTGCGCATGCAGATGACCAAGGTCGCCACGAAGCTCAACGACTGGTACACAGCCAGCGAAACCAGCGCACCGTACAAACCCAGCGTGATGGTCAAGGCACAAGTCACCACCAGCGATATCAGGCTGCCGAGAATGTTGGCAAGCACATAGCGCCGAACATCCTTCTTGCCGTTCAGAATGCCCAGCAGCAACGAGTTGAAAGCAAAAAACACCAGGGTAGAGGCAAACCACACCAATACCGGCGCAAGTGTTTCATCATTGAAAAACCAGCTGGCCAATGGTGCTCGCAGGACCACGATCAGCACGGCCAGCACACACGAAACCAGCAGTGACAACGTCCCGGCAGTTCGCCAGATCCTGTATTGCTCATCTGGACGATCAGCAAACTCCGCCGTGTACTTGGTTACCCCTGTGCTGACAGCGCCGCTGGCCAGTGTGGTGAACATGGTCACGGCATTCTGCAACTGCCCGATCGCCGCGTAACCCGATGGCCCTACATAAAGGGCCAGCACCTTGTTGAGCCCCAGCAATGTCGCCATCTTTACAACAACAGCAATAGCATTCAGCAGGCTGGTCTTGATCAACGTCATGAATTATTGCCCGGACACAGTAAAACTGTTGCAGGCATCGATGACCGTCTGGATGTCCGTGTCGCTCATGGTTGGGTCCACAGGCAGGCTGAGCACCTCATCATGAATCTTCTCAGTCAGCGGCAGGCTCAAACCGTTGTACTGGCGGTAGGCCTGTTGCTTGTGAGGCGGGATCGGGTAGTGAACCAGCGTCTGTACACCCCGCTCGCGAAGGTGTTGCTGCAGTTCGTTTCTGTAGGCCGTCCGTACCACATACAGATGCCACACATGCTGCTCGGCAGCGCTATTCTGCGGCAGGGCGATATGAGTATTGTGAATGCCTGCACGGTAGCACGTGGTGATATGCCGGCGCCGGCTGATTTCGTCATCGAGATACTTGAGCTTCACGTCCAGCATTGCCGCCTGGATCTCGTCCAGGCGGCTGTTCACACCAACGTACAAGTTCTTGTATTTCTCATGGGAACCATAGTTTCTGAGGGCCCGCAGCACTTCCGCCAACTCGGCGTCCGAGGTGGTGATTGCCCCGGCATCGCCGAGCGCGCCCAGGTTCTTGCCTGGATAGAAACTGAAGCCCGAAGCATTCCCCCAGTTGCCTGCCCGCTTGCCATCGATAGAGGCGCCATGGGCCTGGGCCGAGTCTTCGAGCACCAGCAAATCATATTCGGTGGCAATCTCGTTGATCGCCTTCATGTCTGCAATCTGCCCATACAAGTGCACGGGCAGGATGACCCGGGTCTTGTCGGTGATCGCCTGGCGAATGAGGGAGATATCGATATTGAACGTTGCAGGGTCCGGCTCGACGAGCACCGGCTCCAGTCCGCTGGCGGTAATTGCCAGGATGCTCGCAATGTAGGTATTGGCTGGAACGATGACTTCATCACCCTGCTTCACTCGCCCCAGTTGCTTCCAGGCGGTCAAGGTCAAGGTCAGCGCATCCAGGCCGTTTGCCACGCCAACGCAATGAGCGGTACCGCAATAAGCGGCAAAGTTGCTTTCAAAGCGGGCCAGAGCGCTACCGCCGATGTACCAGCCGGAGTCGATGACATCGGCGCATGCCTGCAACAGTTCTTCGCGATACTGTTTATTGACGGCCCTCAGATTCAGGAAATCAACCATGCTCTAGCTCCCTTATTATTTTTGCCGGATTACCCACTACCACGCAGTAATCAGGTACATCCTTGGTCACGACAGCACCGGCACCTACCATGGCATGTCGGCCAATCGTCACGCCCGGGAGCAATGTCGCATTCGCACCGATGCTGCAGCCTTCCTTCAGCACAGTGACTTCGTAAGCTTCGGGGTAGCATTTGGAGCGCGGTACCCTGTCGTTGGTGAATGTAGCATTGGGGCCAATGAAGACATTGTCCTCGATCACCAGCCCTTCCCAGAGATACACACCGCTTTTCACGGTGACGTTGTCCCCGACTACAACCCCTCCCTCGATCAGGGTGTGGGCGCAAATGTTGCAGTTACTGCCAATTCGCGCACCTTTGAGGATGACCGCATATTGCCAGATCCTGGTTTTCTCACCGATGGCATCGGTTTGTACATCGGCCAGGGCATGAATACTAGGCATGGGCGATCAGCCTCTTGAAGTCATCATAACTGCGAATGTAATCGCGTTCATCGTAGGTTTCACTGGCGATGACCATGAGTACACAGTCCTCGCTGAAATCATGCATTTCACGCCAGACCATATTCTTGATCAGCAGGGCTTTCTGTGGTGCGTCAAGCACATGGTCAACCCGACCGGTGCCGTCATCCAGGGTCATGCGGCAACTGCCGGCCAGGCAGATGATCAGTTGCTGGAGATCCCGGTGAGCATGGAAACCGCGGCTGACGCCGGCCTTGGTACCGAAAATGTAGTAGACACGGCGGATGGCGAACGGAATGTTCAGTGCCTTTTCAATGCTGATCAGGCTTCCGCGATCATCACCGATGATCGGAAGGACCATGTCCTCCGCCTGCCCTTTCAGAATCAAGGGTGGCAGGTCAGCTTCGGCAAGGCTTGGCGCTACCGCATCCTTGTCACTGATCAGCAGCCCCTCGACCTGTGGCCACTCGATGGCCAGGTCCGGGTCATCCCAGGCAATGCTGCGTTCATGCTCTTTGGAATAGACATCAGTGGTGCGGTACTGGAACACCGTATCTTCTTCCAGCGCGATGAAACCGTGGGCGAAGCCTTCCGGCACCCACATCATCTTGCGGTTAGCCGCCGATAGCTCCCTGCCTACCCACTGCCCAAAGGTGGGGGAGCCTTTGCGAATATCCACCGCCACATCGAACACCGCACCCTGAACCACACTTACCAACTTGCCCTGGGCAAACGGATAAAGTTGATAGTGCAAGCCGCGCATGACACCCTTTTTGGATAAAGAGCAGTTTTCCTGAACAAAAGAAGGTGGAAGGGTAATACCTTGCGCACTGAGCAGAGCATGGAATTTAGGCTCGCTATAAGACTCATAGAACCAGCCCCTGTCGTCCTCGAAGACGGTTGGTTCAAAAACGACTACGTCCGAGATATTTGTTTCTATGAGCTTCACGCAACCAGCCTCTTGTTAAAATTCATCACTATCGATTCGACTCTTCCGCAGCATGCAGGCTCGGGGAGTGGTAGCTCAGGCGCGCCCCACACGGCGCTCCCTTTCAGCAGAAACCAAGTGGGTAAGTGCGGCCAGGAGTACGCCGAGAATCAACCCCGCGAACACGCCCCCTGCGACAATGAGCAATTTGCGAAGCCGGACCGGGCTATCAGGCACCTCGATGGCACCATCCTGCTGAAATACCTCGATCACCGCCGGGTTCAGCTGCAGGTTGCGGTAGAAGTCGAGCTTCTCCTGAACCTCCCGCAAATCAGCGACGAAGGGGTCGTCGGATTCCCGACCGCGAAGGTTTGCAAGCTCTGCCTCAAGGGCCTGGCTGCCCCGCATGTAGGTCAATGCCCCCCGCATATCGCCGGACACTTCAGCATTCATGCCACTGGCAATGATGGGGGGCTTGCTCAGCTTCACTGCCTTGGCAACTTTCAGCGCCTCTTCCAGGCGGGCGATTTGATCTTCACGCTGCTTGTGCGCCGCCTCCCGTGCGCTGCGGATCTGCTGCTCCAGGTTCTTGACCAGCACCTTGACTTCAGTATCAGCGTCTTCGACCAGTGTCTTTTTAGCAGTGTCACTGGCCATTTCCGAAAAGCGCGTTACCCACTTCACACTCATCTTGGGGTCGTCGCTCAGCGCCCTGATTAAAAAGCGCTCGGCACTATCCCCCGCCACCGGACCAACAGTCAATACCTTGCCAAATTGGTCATAAAGTGCATCTTGAGAGCCTTGGCGGGCGGCCTCTGGCAAATTAGGCAAATAGACCGTGCGAAAGAACTGGCGCCGCAGAGACTCAGACTGCAGGGCGCGCAGGTAAATCGCGTAAACATCCTTGGATGTGAACACTTCGAGGCCACTGCCTTCGGTGCGACCATAGTTCAATTGGGCAATATCATTTTTGGTCGGCGGCAGGATAAAAGACTTGGCTTCGTACATCGGGGTCTTGAGCGAGATATAAACAAGCGCAGCTGCAGTAACTAAAACAATGCACGAGAGGATGAGCAGTTTGCGACTCCACAATACATGCCAAAGTTCGAGAACATCAACTTCGTCATTTTCGACTCCGGGGCTACGTTCATTTCGCATTTGCTCTTGTTTTCCTTAGATCCGACCATTTGCATGAGCCCAATGCCAGCGAGGCCAAGCCTTGTCTGCAGCTGATCCGACGTAGAGACCAGCTGAACCTTAGCGTAGCGGCATTTTGCCCATCCGCCGTAGACCGCACGAAACGTGCCTACAGCTTTAGCACTTATCCAATCTAAGAGGAAGGTACCGTCAACAAAGTTCCACAGCAGCCCGGCTAGCCGACGGCCTGCGGTCCGCTACAGGGGAACCGTGACGTCGACGTCCTTACCGCCGCGCTTGCGTAGCGCTTGGGCCAACGATGCTTTCGCCCGGGACTCTCCGTGCACCAGCACAACCGCCCTGGCGGCTTTTGCACCACCCAGCGCGAAGCTCACCAACCCCTCCTGGTCCGCATGGCCAGAGTAACCCGGCAAGGTTACGACTTTTGCGCGCACCTCATACATCCGTCCATCCAGGTCAATCTGCACAAACCCTTCCGCCCCTTCACTGGCCTGTATCACCGCACCCGGCGTGCCCTTGGCCTGATACCCGACAAACATCACCTCATGCCGCGGGTCCTCCAGCATGGCCTTCAGGTAATTGACGATGCGCCCTCCCGAGCACATACCGTTACCGGCAATCACGATCGCCGGCCGACCGGTGCTTTTCAGGTAATTGACCACCTGCTGGTGGCGGGCATGGGTGTCCACGCTGATCAACTGACTGAAACCCAGCGGGTCGCGCCCTTCGGCAAGGCGTGCTCTGGCCTCGGCATTCCAATAGTCATGCAGTTCCCGATAAACAGCGGTAATGCGCTGGGCCATGGGTGAGTCGAGAATGATGGGCAGCTGCGACCAGTCGAGCGGGTCGCCATCGGGGGCCGGGCCGGCTTTGTTCAGCAGCGCCTTGCGGTGGAGAATGCCTTCGAGCTCATACAGCAACTCCTGGGTGCGGCCGAGACTGAAGGCTGGAATGAGCAGCGTGCCCTGGTCGGCCAGGGCGCGGTCGATGGCCGCTTCCAGCCGCTGCTGGCGGTCGCCGGCAGGCGGGTGCAGACGGTCGCCGTAGGTGCTTTCCAGCACCAGTACATCGGCCCGCTCCGGGGGCTGCACGGGGCGCAGCAAGGGGTTGCCAAAAGCACCCAGGTCACCGGAGAACACATAGCGGGTGTTGGCCTGGTCGCCCTGGACATCGCATTCGACATAGGCCGAACCCAGCAGATGACCGGCGCGCTGCAGGCGAATGCGGCAGGTGGGGCCGGGATGCTCGGCCAAGGTGTGCCACTGCTCGAAAGGCAGGGGCATGATCAGCTCGCGGATAACATCGAGGTACCTCGCCACATGGGCAGGCTCGCTGCTGATGCTCAGTTTGTAGGCATCCTCCAGCACCAGCGGCAGCAGCCGGGCAGACGGCTCGCTGCACAGGATAGGGCCACGGTAGCCGGCAGCCAGCAGGGCCGGGATGCGACCAACGTGGTCGAGGTGCACATGGGTGATGACCAGGGCCAGAATGCCCTGCGCGTCAAAGCCCAGCGGCGCCGATGCTGCGCCTGGCGCCGCCTCGGCGCCCTGCTCCAGGCCGCAGTCGATCAGCAGGCTGCTGGACGGGCCGAGGTGCAGTTGATGGCAGGAGCCGGTGACGCCGCGGGTACCACCGTGATGGGAAAGGACGGGAAAATCCATGCTGCGCACACTCGCCTGGGCCGAAAATGAAGTGCGTTATTACTCCATGACGGCCGGCACAGGCATAGGTGAAACTTTCCCAAGCAGGTGTAGGAAATGTCCTTAGTTACCGCTCAGTGCTGCCTGACGGGCAGAAGCCCTGATCTTGCGCTTGCTCCGCTGCACGCCGTAGGCGCCCAGCAGCGGGCCGACTGCCAGGCCAATGACCAGCGCGGCCAGGACCAGCACCGCGACCGGCATGGCCGGGGCTGCCCAACCGAACAGGACCAACGAGACGGTTTGCTGGTTCTCCAGCACGAAGAACAGCACCACAGCCGCCAACAGCAGCACGAACACCGCCGCCAGGGCGCGCTTGAGGTTACGCATCAGATTGCTCCTTGTGGAATCAGGTGTGAGCCTCATGCTCTTCTTCATTGACCCGGTCGCGCAGTTCTTTGCCGGGCTTGAAATGCGGCACGAACTTGCCTTCGAGGCTGACCGACTGGCCGGTCTTCGGGTTACGACCTACGCGAGGGGCGCGATAGTGCAGCGAGAAGCTGCCAAAACCGCGGATCTCGATACGATCGCCAGTGGCAAGGCATTGTGACATCTGCTCAAGCATGGTCTTGATGGCCAGCTCCACGTCCTTGGACGAGAGCAGCCCCTGATGGGTGACAATACGTTCGATCAGCTCCGACTTCGTCATATTTTTCCCTTCGTTATCAAGCAGCTAGATCATTGCTTAACCAGTTTGTAGCACGCTGGGAGGGATTTGAACAGGGTGGTTCTTGACTTAATAAAAAAATTCAAGATTGAAGTTTTGCAGGAATGGTCTAGCCGGCGATGGGCCGCAAGGCGGCCCCAAATAGCTTAACTGACAGGCATTAGGGCTTGCCCGCGAACACGGGCGAAGCCCGTGCCATCCACTACCCTCCCCTGGGCTCAGGCCAACTGCTGCTGGGTACCCGCCTGGGAAAAGCGCTTGCGCATCGCCAAGGCAGGCTTCTCTACCAACTGCCACGAGACATACCCCGCCAACCAGGACGCCGGCACGGCAGCCAACATCAGCCAGTAAGGCCCGGCCCATGGCATCGCGGCAGCCAACACTTGCTGGAGCGGAAATGCATACAGGTAGATACCGTACGAGTAATCCTGCACAAACGGAGGCAGTTTCACCTGCGGGCAGTAAGCAAAGAACAACGTGCCGTAAAGGGTCAGGATGGCAAAGGTGAACACCTCAAAGCGCCCACCCTTGCTCAGCAAGAACAGCCCGGCACAGGCAAGCAGCAGCCACCACCCATGCGGAATAACCGCCCGACACGAATAGAACGCCGAACCCGCCAGGAAACATACCACCAACTTGAACGGGTACTCCCCATAAGCCGGATGCAGGGTATGCAGCCCCAGCGCAATCACCAGCGCCGCCAGTGTCAGCCCTGCCATTGGCCTGCGACAAACCTTGGCCACCAGCACCAACACCCCCAGCACCAGGTACATGCGCATTTCCAGCGGAATGGTCCACAAACTGCCATTGACCGAAACCCCATGGAAGCGCGGGGTAAAGTTCACCCCAGGCAGCACGAACTGGGCATCCTTGAATATCAGCAGCGGGCTATAAACGTACTTGTAAACCTGGCCTTTCGCGAAATACTCGGCCAGCGGTAACGAGGTAACCACAGGCCCCAGCACAAAGGCCATGAGCAACAGGCACACCAGCAAACCCGGCAAGATCCTCAGTGCACGCGCCAGGTAGAAATCCCGAGCACTATTCCTCTCACCACTGGCAGCGATCAAAAACCCGCTAACCATGAAGAACACTTCAACGCCCAAGCTGTGAACCGGCACCGGCATACCCAGCAGCAGCGCCGGGTCGGTACACCCCAGGCACTCCAGGTAGGACAATGCAAAGGAATGCCCAACCACCACAGCGGTTGCCGCCAGTAACCTGATAATCAGGAAATTGTTATCACGCCCGCGACCTGTCATTACGTCGCCAAACACCAACATCATCCCCCTCCCCCGATATGGTCCATTTCCGGCATAAAAAAAAGGCGACCCAAGGGTCGCCTTTTTTACCGATCAAACAGAACTCAGTTCTGCTTGGCCATTGCTTCGCGCAGCAGCGCAGCCATGGTGGTATCGGCAGCCGCTTCCGGAGCGTTTTTCAGGCTCTGGATGGCTTCGCGCTCTTCAGCATCGTCCTTCGACTTGATGGACAGGCTGATAACGCGGGACTTGCGGTCAACGCTGATGATCTTGGCTTCGATCTCTTCGCCTTCCTTCAGGACGTTACGCGCGTCTTCAACGCGGTCACGGCTGATTTCGGAAGCTTTCAGAGTAGCTTCGATGTCGTCGGCCAGGGTGACGATGGCGCCTTTGGCGTCAACTTCTTTCACGATGCCCTTGACGATAGCGCCCTTGTCATTGACAGCAACGAAGTTGGAGAACGGATCGTCTTCCAGCTGCTTGATGCCCAGGGAGATGCGCTCGCGCTCTGGGTCGACCGACAGGATGACGGTTTCCAGCTCGTCGCCCTTCTTGAAACGACGTACGGCTTCTTCGCCGGTTTCGTTCCAGGAGATGTCGGACAGGTGAACCAGGCCGTCGATGCCGCCGTCCAGGCCGATGAAGATACCGAAGTCGGTGATCGACTTGATGGTACCGGTGATCTTGTCACCCTTGTTGAACTGGCCGGAGAAGTCTTCCCATGGGTTGGACTTGCACTGCTTGATGCCCAGGGAGATACGACGACGCTCTTCGTCGATGTCCAGAACCATGACTTCCACTTCGTCGCCAACCTGAACGACTTTCGACGGGTGGATGTTCTTGTTGGTCCAGTCCATTTCGGAAACGTGTACCAGACCTTCAACGCCTTCTTCCAGCTCAGCGAAGCAGCCGTAGTCGGTCAGGTTGGTAACGCGAGCCTGTACGCGAGTACCTTCTGGGTAACGGGCAGTGATAGCTACCCACGGATCTTCGCCCATCTGCTTCAGACCCAGCGAAACGCGGTTGCGCTCGCGGTCGAACTTCAGAACGCGTACGTCGACTTCGTCGCCAACGTTAACGATTTCCGATGGGTGCTTGATGCGCTTCCAGGCCATGTCGGTGATGTGCAGCAGGCCGTCGATACCGCCCAGGTCCACGAAGGCGCCGTAGTCGGTGAGGTTCTTGACGATACCCTTGACCTGTTGGCCTTCCTGCAGGGTTTCCAGCAGGGCTTCGCGCTCGGCGCTGTTCTCGGCTTCCAGCACGCTGCGACGGGAAACGACAACGTTGTTGCGCTTCTGGTCCAGCTTGATGACCTTGAACTCCAGCTCTTTGCCTTCCAGGTGGGTGGTGTCGCGCACAGGGCGGACATCAACCAGGGAGCCCGGCAGGAACGCACGGATGCCGTTAACGTCGACAGTGAAGCCGCCCTTAACCTTACCGTTGATAACGCCCTTGACCACTTCTTCGGCGGCGAAAGCTGCTTCCAGAACAATCCAGCACTCGGCGCGCTTGGCTTTTTCACGGGACAGCTTGGTTTCGCCAAAGCCGTCTTCGACCGCGTCCAGCGCAACGTGAACTTCGTCACCGACCTTGATGGTCAGCTCGCCAGCTTCGTTGTAGAACTGCTCGAGCGGGATGACGCCCTCGGACTTCAGGCCAGCGTGTACGGTAACCCAGTCGCCGTCGATGTCGACAACGATACCGGTGATGATGGCACCCGGCTGAAGATTGAGGGTTTTCAGGCTTTCTTCAAAGAGTTCTGCAAAGCTTTCGCTCATTTTAATTCCTGTAGATTCGGGCGAAACAGACGCCCATCGCCACATTCCAGACAATGTGGGTTTGTTTTAAGTAAAGGAAAGCCGGCAGGACGTTGACTGGTGCCCCTGCCTGCTCTCCTGGCTATCAGAGAAGGTCGCGCAGCGCGATCTCGCTCCTGATACGTTGCAACACCTGCTCGATGGACAACTCGGTAGAGTCCAACTGAATGGCATCGTCCGCTGGCTTCAGCGGGGCCACTGCACGTTGGGTGTCGCGCTCATCACGCGCACGAATCTCATCCAGCAGACTCGACAGACTAACATCTTCACCCTTGCCCTTCAACTGCAGGTAGCGGCGACGTGCCCGCTCCTCCGCGCTGGCGGTGAGGAAGATTTTCAACGGCGCATCCGGGAACACCACCGTGCCCATGTCGCGGCCGTCGGCGATCAGGCCCGGCGCCTCGCGGAATTCGCGCTGGCGCACCAGCAGCGCATCCCGCACCGCCGGCAGCGAAGCAACCATCGAGGCACCGGCACCGACGGTTTCGGTGCGGATGACATTGCTGACGTCCTCACCCTCGAGGATGATCTGTTGCAGCTTACCGGGCTCGGCGGCGACGAACTGCACATCCAGATGGGCGGCAAGCTTGGTCAGCAGCTCTTCGTTGGTCAGGTCGACGCCGTGGTTGCTGGCGTTGAACGCCAGCAAGCGGTACAGCGCGCCGGAGTCCAGCAACCTCCAGCCCAGCTCGCGAGCCAGCAGCCCGGCGACCGTGCCCTTGCCCGAACCGCTTGGCCCGTCGATGGTGATGACCGGCGCCAGGGCACTCACGACTTGCCCTCTTCCGCCACGCGGATGCCCACTTCGGCGCACAGCGCCAGGAAGTTGGGGAACGAGGTGGCGACGTTGGCGCAGTCGTGGATGCGGATCGGCGCGCTGGCACGCAGCGAGGCAACACTGAAGGCCATGGCGATACGGTGGTCACCGTGGCCGTGCACTTCGCCGCCGCCGAGCTGGCCGCCGTCGATGATGATGCCGTCCGGGGTCGGCTCGCACTTGATGCCCAGGGTGATCAGGCCGTCGGCCATGACCTGGATGCGGTCGGATTCCTTCACCCGCAGCTCTTCGGCACCACGCAGCACGGTACGCCCTTCGGCGCAGGCAGCGGCAACGAACAGTACCGGGAACTCGTCGATGGCCAGTGGCACCAGCTCTTCAGGAATGTCGATACCCTTCAGCCTGGCACCGCGCACACGCAGGTCGGCCACCGGCTCGCCGCCGACTTCCCGCTGGTTTTCCAGGGTGATGTCGCCGCCCATCAGGCGCAGGATGTCGATTACGCCGGTGCGGGTCGGGTTGATGCCAACGTGTTCCAGCACCAGCTCGGAGCCTTCGGCAATGGACGCCGCCACCAGGAAGAACGCCGCCGAGGAGATGTCGGCCGGCACTTCGATACGGGTGGCAGTGAGCTTGCCGCCGGACTGCAGCGAGGCTACCGGGCCATTGCTCTCGACACTGTAGCCGAAGCCGCGCAGCATGCGCTCGGTGTGGTCACGGGTGGGTGCAGGCTCGGTGACGGTGGTCTTGCCTTCGGCGTACAGACCGGCCAGCAGCAGGCAGGATTTGACCTGGGCACTGGCCATCGGCAGCGTGTAGGTCAGCGCCTTGAGCTTGTGGCCACCGCGGATGGTCAACGGCGGGCGGCCTTCAGGGCCGGTCTCGACCACGGCACCCATTTCGCGCAGCGGGTTGGCCACACGGTTCATCGGGCGCTTGGACAGCGAAGCGTCGCCGGTCATGGTCACGTCGAACGGCTGGCCGGCCAGCAGGCCCGACAGCAGGCGCATCGAGGTGCCCGAGTTACCCACGTACAGCGGCCCGGGCGGCGGCTTGAGGCCGTGCAGGCCAACGCCGTGAATGGTCACGCGGCCGTGGTTGGGGCCTTCGATGACCACCCCCATGTCACGGAATGCCTGCAAGGTCGCCAGCGCGTCCTCACCTTCGAGGAAGCCTTCGACCTCGGTGGTACCTTCGGCCAGCGAGCCGAGCATGATCGAGCGGTGGGAAATCGACTTGTCGCCCGGTACGCGGATTCGCCCGGACAGGCGGCCACCGGGTTGGGCCAGGAAAATCAGATCGTTGGCGTTCATAGCGTCCACATAGGCCCGGCGGGCCAGGATTTTACTGAAATGCTCGCGGGCAACGCGTGCGCGGGTGAATACACCCAGCAGCTGGTGCCCGTCCCCTTCTGCGATCGCGTCGCGCAAGGCGTCGAGATCGCTGCGATATGTATCAAGCGTGCGCAGGACAGCGTCGCGGTTGGCGAGAAAGATGTCGTGCCACATGGTCGGGTCGCTGCCAGCGATTCTCGTGAAATCGCGGAAGCCTCCCGCAGCGTACCGGAAGATCTCGAGGTTTTCATTGCGCTTGGCCAGTGAGTCGACCAGGCCGAACGCCAGCAGGTGCGGCAGGTGGCTGGTGGCGGCAAGCACTTCGTCGTGGCGTTCGACCGACATGTGTTCCACATCGGCGTCCAGTGCCCGCCACAGGCGGTCGACCAAGGCCAGGGCGGCCGGGTCGGTTTCGGCCAGCGGGGTGAGAATGACCTTGTGCCGGCGGAACAGGGTAGCGTTGGAGGCCTCTACCCCGCTCTGCTCGGAGCCGGCGATGGGGTGGCCGGGGACGAAGCGCGGCAGGCGGGCACCGAAGACGGCTCGCGCCTCACGGACGACGTTGCCCTTGGCACTGCCGACGTCGGTAATGATGGCAGTACCGAGGTCGAGCCCGGCCAGGCGGGCCAGCACTTTTTCCATGGCCAGGATCGGCACGGCCAACTGGATGACATCGGCACCGACGCAGGCGGCGGCAAGGTCCTCCTCGCAGCGATCGACCACGCCCAGGGCCACGGCCTGCTTGCGCGAGGGGGCGTCCAGGTCGACACCGACCACTTCGCGGCACAGGCCGCTTTCACGCAGGCCCTTGGCGAACGAGCCACCGATCAGGCCGAGGCCGACCACGACCAGGCGGTTGATGATTGGCGCGGGTTTGGTTGTTACTGCATTTACCACTGGTGCGAACCCTGTTCAGAAATCTAGACAGCCTGCGGGGCCCATTGGGGCCGCTGTGCGGCCCTTCGCGGGCACGCCCGCTCCCACAGAGTTCGACATCACGCTGTCACTGTGGGAGCGGGCGTGCCCGCGAAGGGCTGCAAAGCAGCCCCAAAGGCCTTGAATCAAAGCACCGCCTTCGGATACGACCCCAGCACCTTCAGCGCCACAGCCTCCTGGCTGATCTGCTCGAGCACCGCCTTGATAAGCGGGTCGCGGTGGTGGCCGACAAAGTCGATGAAGAACACGTAGGTCCACTTGCCGCTGCGCGACGGGCGGGTCTCGATGCGGGTCAGGTCGATGCCGTTCTGGTGGAACGGTACCAGCAGTTCGTGCAAGGCACCCGGTTTGTTGCTCATCGAAACGATGATCGAGGTCTTGTCGTCGCCGGTCGGCGGCACTTCCTGGTTGCCGATCATCAGGAAGCGCGTGGAGTTGTCCGGGCGGTCTTCGATCTTCTCGGCCAGGCGGGTCAGACCGTACAGGTTGGCCGCCATGTCGCCGGCGATCGCCGCCGAGTTCCACTCGCCCTTGACCCGCTTGGCCGCCTCGGCATTGCTCGACACGGCCACGCGCTCCACGTTCGGGTAGTGCGCGTCCAGCCACTTGCGGCACTGGGCCAGCGACTGGGCGTGGGAATAGATGCGGGTGATGCTGTCGGTCTTGGTGTTCTCGCCCACCAGCAGATGGTGGTGAATACGCAGCTCGACCTCGCCGCAAATCACCATGTCGTGCTCGAGGAAGCTGTCCAGGGTATGGCTGACCGCGCCTTCGGTGGAGTTTTCCACCGGCACCACGCCGAAGTTGACGGCACCGGCCGCCACTTCGCGGAACACTTCGTCGATGGCCGCCATCGGCCGACTGATCACCGCATGGCCGAAGTGCTTCATGGCCGCCGCCTGGGTGAAGGTACCTTCAGGGCCGAGGTAGGCGATTTTCAGCGGCTCTTCCAGGGCCAGGCACGACGACATGATTTCGCGGAACAACCGCGCCATCTCTTCGTTGTCCAGCGGGCCCTTGTTGCGCTCCATCACACGCTTGAGCACGGCAGCTTCACGCTCGGGGCGGTAGAACACCGGCTTTTCGCCTTCCGCCAGCGAGGCGGTCTTGACCTTGGCCACTTCCTGGGCGCAACGGGCGCGCTCGCTGATCAGCTCGAGGATTTTCTCGTCGAGGCTGTCGATGCGAACGCGCAGCGCCTTCAGCTCGTGCTCGGACATCAGCCGTGCTCCTTCTCGAATTCGGCCATGTAGGCCACCAGGGCTTCGACTGCTTCAAGGCCCAGGGCGTTGTAGATGGAGGCGCGCATGCCGCCTACCGAACGGTGGCCCTTGAGGTTGAGCAGGCCACGGGCATCGGCACCGGCGAGGAAGGCCTTGTCCAGGCGCTCGTCAGCCAGGCGGAACGGCACGTTCATCCACGAACGGGCGTTGTGGCTGATCGGGTTGGTGTAGAACTCGCTGCTGTCGATGAAACCGTACAGGCGGTCTTTCTTGGCGCGGTTGCGCTGCTCCATGGCATCGACGCCACCCTGCTCTTTCAGCCACTCGAACACCAGGCCCGAGAGGTACCAGGAGTAGGTGGCCGGGGTGTTGTACATCGAGCCGTTGTCGGCCGAGACCTTGTAGTCGAGCATGGTCGGGCAGCTGCTGCGGGCGCGGCCCAGCAGGTCTTCGCGCACGATCACCACTACCAGGCCGCTTGGGCCGATGTTCTTCTGCGCCCCTGCATAGATCAGGCCGTACTGCGACACGTCGATCGGGCGCGAGAGGATGTCGGAGGACATGTCGACCACCAGTGGTACGTCACCGGTTTCCGGCACCCAGTCGAACTGCAGACCACCAATGGTCTCGTTGGATGCATAGTGCACGTAGGCCGCGTTGCTGGTCAGCTTCCACTCGTTCTGGCCCGGGATGGCCAGGTAGTCGTAGGGCTTGGCGCTGGCGGCGACGTTGACGTTGCCGAAGCGGCGCGCTTCCTCGATGGCCTTTTTCGACCAGATGCCGGTTTCGATGTAGTCGGCGGTGCCATTTTCCGGCAGCAGGTTCAGCGGGATTTCGGCGAACTGCTGGCTGGCGCCGCCCTGCAGGAACAGCACCTTGTAGTTGGAGGGGACGGACAGCAGGTCACGCAGGTCCTGCTCGGCCTTTTCGGCGATGGCCACGTAATCGTCGCTGCGATGGCTCATTTCCATCACCGACAAGCCCTTGCCACGCCAATCCAGCATTTCGGCCTGTGCGCGCTGCAGCACTGCGTCAGGAAGCGCGGCAGGGCCTGCGCAGAAGTTAAAGGCTCGTTTGCTCACATCCACTCTCGCTCTAATAGATCTAAACAGCTAGTTCTGCGGGAACCCTGTGGGAGCGGGCTTGCCCGCGAACCCCGGCGAAGCCGGTGCCATGCATCGCGGCGCCTGATTCGCGGGCTTGCCCGCTCCCACAGGGCCAGGCATTGCCCGGCCTGATCAGTCAAACGGGGCGACCTTGGTCGCCCCGTTCGGGTTTTACGCTTACTCCTGCGGGGCCTCTTCGGCGCCGGCAGCGTCTTCATTGTCCGGTGCTTCAGCCTCGACGCCCTCTTCGTCCGTCTCGATCACATCATCGAGTTCGTCCTCGGAAGGCTCCTGGATACGCTCCAGGCCCACCAGCGTCTCGTCGGTAGCCAGCTTGATCAAGGTCACGCCCTGGGTGTTACGGCCCAGGCTGGACACTTCGCCAACGCGGGTACGCACCAGCGTGCCCTGGTCGGAGATCAGCATGATCTCTTCGCCTTCCTGCACCTGGATGGCGCCGATCAGCAGACCGTTGCGCCCCTTGGTGCCCATGGCGATCACGCCCTGACCACCACGGCCGCGACGCGGGAACTTGGACAGCGGGGTGCGTTTGCCAAAGCCACGCTCGGAAGCGGTGAGGATCTGCGCGCCGGATTCCGGGATCAGCATGGAGATGATCTGCTGGCCCTTGCCCAGCTTCATGCCGCGCACGCCGCGGGCGTTACGGCCCATCTCGCGCACCACGCTTTCAGCGAAGCGGATCACCTTGCCGGCGTCGGAGAACATCATTACTTCCTTGGCACCGTCGGTGATGGCCGCGGCGATCAGGGTGTCACCTTCCTTCAGCTTCAGGGCGATAAGGCCGTTGGAGCGCGGACGGGCGAACTGCACCAGCGGGGTCTTCTTCACGGTACCCGAAGCGGTGGCCATGAAGATGTAGGCGCCGGTCGGCTCGGCAACCCACTCAGGGGTGTCGCCCTCTTCCTCGTCCACTTCCTCGGCCTCGACAACTTCGCCTTCGAGCACGGTGTCATCCGCATCCTCCAGCTCTTCGTCGGCATCAGCGCTCTGCTGCAGGGCCTCGAGGTCGATCTGCAGCATGGCGGTGATACGCTCACCCTCCTCCAGCGGCAGCAGGTTGACCATTGGCCGGCCGCGTGCGGCACGGGACGCCTCAGGAATGTCGTAGGTCTTCAGCCAGTACACCTTGCCCTTGCTGGAGAACAGCAGCAGGGTGGCGTGGCTGTTGGCGACCAGCAGGTGCTCGACGTAGTCCTCGTCCTTCACCCCGGTAGCCGACTTGCCTTTGCCACCACGGCGCTGGGCCTGGTAGGCGGACAACGGCTGGGTCTTGGCGTAGCCGCCGTGGGAGATGGTCACCACGCGCTCTTCTTCCGGGATCATGTCGCCGTAGTTGAGGTCGTGGCGCGCATCGAGGATTTCGGTGCGGCGGGCATCGCCATACTCGGCGCGGATGGCTTCCAGCTCTTCGCGGATCACTTCCATCAGGCGCTCGGCGCTGCTGAGGATGCGGATCAGTTCGCCGATCTGCTCGAGGATTTCCTGGTATTCGGCCAGCAGCTTCTCGTGCTCCAGGCCGGTCAGGCGGTGCAGGCGCAGGTCGAGAATGGCCTGGGCCTGTTCCGGCGACAGGTAGTACTTGCCTTCACGCAGGCCGTACTGCTCCGGCAGGTCCTCGGGGCGGCAGGAATCGGCGCCGGCGCGCTCGACCATGACCTGCACGGCACTGGACTCCCAGGCGGTGGCAATCAGCGCTTCCTTGGCTTCGGACGGGGTCGGCGAGGCCTTGATCAGGGCGATGACCGGGTCGATGTTGGACAGCGCGACCGCCTGGCCTTCGAGGATGTGGCCGCGTTCGCGGGCCTTGCGCAGCTCGAACACGGTGCGGCGGGTCACCACTTCACGGCGGTGACGCACGAACGCTTCGAGCAGGTCCTTGAGGTTGAGCAGGCGCGGACGGCCGTCGACCAGGGCCACCACGTTGATGCCGAATACGCTCTGCAGCTGGGTTTGCTGGTAGAGGTTGTTCAGTACCACCTCCGGCACCTCGCCGCGACGCAGCTCGATGACGATGCGCATGCCGTCCTTGTCGGACTCGTCGCGCAGCTCGGTGATGCCTTCGATCTTCTTCTCTTTGACCAGCTCGGCGATCTTCTCGATCAGGCGCGCCTTGTTCAGCTGGTACGGCAGCTCGGTAACCACGATCTGCTGGCGGCCGCCGACCTTGTCGATGTCTTCGATCTCGGAACGAGCGCGCATGTAGATGCGGCCACGACCGGTACGATAGGCCTCGATGATGCCCTGGCGGCCGTTGATCAGGCCGGCAGTCGGGAAGTCCGGGCCAGGGATGTGCTGCATCAGCTCATCGATGGTGACTTCGGGGTTGTCGATGAGTGCCAGGCAGCCATCGATGACCTCACCGAGGTTGTGCGGCGGGATGTTGGTCGCCATGCCCACGGCGATACCGCTGGAACCGTTGACCAGCAGGTTGGGAATACGGGTCGGCATGACCGCCGGGATCTGCTCGGTGCCGTCATAGTTGGGCACCCAGTCGACGGTCTCCTTGTGCAGGTCGGCCAGCAGCTCGTGGGCCAGCTTGGCCATGCGCACTTCGGTGTATCGCATGGCTGCGGCGTTGTCGCCGTCCACCGAACCGAAGTTGCCCTGGCCGTCGACCAGCAGGTAGCGCAGCGAGAACGGCTGGGCCATACGCACGATGGTGTCGTAGACCGCAGTGTCGCCGTGCGGGTGGTACTTACCGATCACGTCACCGACCACACGGGCGGATTTCTTGTACGGCTTGTTCCAGTCGTTGCCCAGTTCGCTCATCGCATAGAGAACGCGGCGATGCACAGGCTTCAAGCCGTCACGCGCATCGGGCAGCGCTCGCCCGACAATCACGCTCATCGCGTAGTCGAGGTAAGACTGTCTCAGTTCGTCTTCGATATTGACCGGGAGGATTTCTTTGGCCAGTTCGCCCATGAGAAGCCTGATTCCTTTTTCTGGTGAAACTTCGCAGCTCCATCAAGGGCCGAACGAAGCTCGCCGCCGCAGCGCATAAGGGTGCGACGACTTACGACAAATCAATGAGTTGTGCCATGGATCTGCGCAATGAAGGCCGCCGTGATGGGCGGTCTTGGAAACTGCCGGATGTTATCACAAAGGCATGGGAGGTGGGGAGATGTGGCAGGTGGCCTCACGTGAGCGAAAATCTGGATTTTTTAATAGCCTGTGCCGGCCTCTTCGCGGGTAAACCCGCTCCCACAGGTACACCACCGCCCTCAGGCCTTGTGCTATCCCTGTGGGAGCGGGTTTACCCGCGAAGAGGCCGGCACAGGCAGTGCAAAAATCAGTGCAGGCGCTTGCGGCAAATCAACTGTGCCAGCTTGGCGGTATCAGGCCGCTCGACGATGCCGCGCTCGGTCACAATCACGTCGATCAGGTCGGCCGGGGTCACGTCGAACACCGGGTTGAACACCTCGACATCCGGCGCCACGCGAGTGCCGCCAATGTCCAGCAACTCGTCGGCAGCGCGCTCTTCCAGCGGGATGTCCTCGCCCGTGGCCAGGTTCAGGTCAATGCTGGTGCTCGGCGCCACCACCATGAAACGCACGCCGTGGTGCATGGCGCTGACTGCCAGCTGATACGTGCCGATCTTGCTGGCCACGTCGCCGTTGGCGGCGATACAGTCCGCGCCCACCACCACCCAGGTGATGCCTTTGCTTTTCATCAGGTGGGCCAGCGCCGAATCGGCGCACAGGGTCACCGGGATGCCTTCGTTGGCCAGCTCCCACGCGGTCAGGCGCGAGCCATGCAGCCAGGGGCGGGTCTCACCGGCATACACCCGCTCGACCATGCCCTCCAGGTAGCCGGCGCGGATCACCCCCAATGCAGTGCCGATGCCACCACAGGCCAGGGCGCCGGCATTGCCGTAGGTGAGCAGGGCCTGGGCATTGCCCTGGTGGCGGCGAATCAGCTCGATTCCCTGCTGGGCCATGGTCAGGTTGGCTTCGCGGTCACTTTCGTGAATGGCCACCGCTTCGGCTTCCAGCGCCGCCAGCACGCCCTCATCCGGACGCAGGCGCTGCAGGCGCTCGCGCATGCGGTTCAGCGCCCAGAACAGGTTGGCGGCGGTAGGACGTGCTTCGGCCAGGGTGAGAAAGTCTTCTTCCAGATCCATTTCCCAGTCGCCACCCTCGGCCAGCCGCTCTTCCAGCGCCAGCACCAGGCCATAGGCCGCGGCAATGCCGATGGCCGACGCGCCGCGCACGACCATGTCGCGGATCGCCGCTGCCACCTGCGCGACATTGTCGCAGGCCTGCCAGCGTTCTTCCGACGGCAGCAGGCGCTGGTCGAGCAGGTGCAAGACGCCGCCCTGCCAGCGGATCGCGGTCACCTTCTCCGCCGCCAAAAGTCGCTCGCGCATCGCCTCTCCCCGTCGTTCGGATATCAAAAGCCGGCGATTATAGCGACCCTCGGGGCCGAGCGCTCGGGTATACTCCGGCGCAATTTTGCGAAGTTTCAGAGGACTGTTCTAATGAGCAACGTCGACCGCGCCGAAATCGCCAAGTTCGAAGCGCTGGCCCACCGCTGGTGGGACCGCGAAAGCGAGTTCAAGCCGCTGCACGAAATCAACCCGCTGCGCGTCAACTGGATCGACGAGCGCGCCAGCCTGGCCGGCAAGAAAGTGCTGGACGTGGGTTGCGGTGGCGGCATCCTCAGCGAAGCCATGGCCCTGCGCGGCGCCACGGTCACCGGCATCGACATGGGCGAAGCGCCGCTGGCCGTGGCCCAGCTGCACCAGCTGGAGTCGGGCGTGCAGGTGGAATACCGGCAGATCACCGCCGAAGCCCTGGCCGAGGAAATGCCCGAACAGTTCGACGTGGTCACCTGCCTGGAAATGCTCGAGCACGTGCCCGACCCGTCTTCGGTCATCCGCGCCTGCTACCGCATGGTCAAGCCTGGCGGCCAGGTGTTCTTCTCCACCATCAACCGCAACCCCAAGGCCTACCTGCTGGCCATCGTCGGTGCCGAGTACATCCTGAAGATGCTGCCGCGCGGCACCCACGACTTCAAGAAGTTCATCCGCCCGTCCGAGCTGGGCGCCTGGAGCCGCGTTGCCGGCCTGCAGGTGAAAGACATCATCGGCCTGACCTACAACCCGCTGACCAAGCACTACAAGCTCAGCAGCGACGTCGACGTCAACTACATGATCCAGACCCTGCGCGAGGAATGAGCATGCGTTTGCAAGCAGTACTCTTCGACATGGACGGCACATTGCTCGACACGGCGCCGGACTTCATCGCCATCTGCCAGGCCATGCTCGTCGAGCGCGGCCTGCCGGCGGTCGATGACAAGCTGATCCGCGACGTGATCTCCGGCGGCGCCCGGGCGATGGTCGCCGCGACCTTCGCCATGAGCCCGGAGGCCGAAGGCTTCGAGGCCCTGCGCCTGGAATTCCTCGAGCGTTACCAGCGCGACTGCGCGGTGCACAGCAAGCTGTTCGACGGCATGGCCGAGCTGCTGGCCGACATCGAGAAAGGCAACCTGCTGTGGGGCGTGGTCACCAACAAGCCGGTACGCTTCGCCGAACCGATCATGCAACAGCTGGGCCTGGCCGAGCGTTCGGCGCTGCTGATCTGCCCGGACCACGTGAAAAACAGCAAACCCGACCCCGAGCCGCTGATCCTCGCCTGCAAGACTCTGAACCTGGACCCTGCCAGCGTGCTGTTCGTCGGCGACGACCTGCGCGACATCGAGTCTGGCCGCGACGCCGGCACCCGCACGGCGGCGGTGCGCTACGGCTATATTCATCCAGAGGACAACCCCAACAACTGGGGTGCCGACGTGGTGGTGGACCACCCGCTGGAACTGCGCAAGGTTATCGACAGCGCGCTGTGCGGCTGCTGAGTTGCAACGGCTGACGACCGCCCCTGTGGGAGCGGGCATGCCCGCGAAGCAGTCACCGCGGTGGATGGCACCGGCTTTGCCGGTGTTCGCGGGCATGCCCGCTCCCACAGGGTTCGGCGTTGCCCAATGAACAAGGGAAAAAACTGATGTTCGACTACACCGCCCGCCCCGACCTGCTGCAAGGTCGGGTCATCCTGGTTACCGGTGCCGGCCGCGGCATCGGCGCTGCTGCCGCCAAGGCCTACGCTGCGCTGGGTGCCACCGTGCTGCTGCTGGGCAAGACCGAAGCCAACCTCAACGAGGTCTACGACCAGATCGAAGCCGCCGGGCACCCGCAACCGGTGGTGATCCCGTTCAACCTGGAAACCGCCCTGCCCCACCAGTACGACGAACTGGCGGTGATGATCGAGGAGCAGTTCGGCCGCCTCGACGGCCTGCTGAACAATGCTTCGATCATCGGCCCGCGCACGCCGCTGGAGCAGCTGTCGGGCGACAACTTCATGCGCGTGATGCACATCAACGTCAATGCCACCTTCATGCTCACCAGCACCCTGCTGCCGCTGCTGAAGCTGTCGGAAGACGCTTCGGTGGTGTTCACCAGCAGCAGCGTCGGGCGCAAAGGCCGGGCCTACTGGGGCGCCTATGGCGTGTCCAAGTTCGCCACCGAGGGCCTGATGCAAACCCTGGCCGATGAACTGGAAGGCGTGGCACCGGTGCGCTCCAACAGCATCAACCCGGGCGCCACGCGCACGGCGATGCGGGCACAGGCCTATCCCAGCGAAAACCCGCAGAACAACCCGCTGCCGGAAGAAATCATGCCGGTGTACCTGTACCTGATGGGGCCGGACAGCAAAGGGGTGAACGGGCAGGCGTTCAACGCCCAGTAAGCCTGCACTGGCCTCTTCGCGGGCACGCCCGCTCCCACAGGTATGGCGCAGTCCTCAAGGGCTGAGGTGATCCTGTGGGAGCGGGTTCACCCGCGAAGAGGCCGATACAGGCGAACGATCAGCCCGCAGCCAACGCCGGTCGCATGCGCCCCTGCTGGCGCCCTTCCAGCTGCATGCACCGTTCCAGGAACAGGTACATGCAGTCATAGCTCTTGCAAATCGCCTTGCGCAGTTCAGTGCGCAGCCCCAGGGTCGGGTTCTCGCCGGCCAGGGTGCAGATGATCTCCAGCGCCTCCCACGGGTGCGCGTCATCATACTGGGCATGCATCTTCAGCCACTTCATCGCCCGCTTGCGCTGGTCCTCCGGGAAGCCCAGTGCATAGGTGTCGGTGGAGCACACCACCGCCGACCATTCACCGGTCGCACCTTCGATGGCGTAGTTGGTCGCCGCCATGGAAATGGCGAGGTTCTCGGTAGCGCACACGCGCCAGCACCAGTCGTTCAAACCGTTCAGCTCTGGCGGCACATCCTGGGCCTGTAGTTCGTGCAGGTGCACGCCATGCGCCTGGCACCAGTTCACCCAGTAGTCGGCGTGGTTGAGCTCGACACGGATGTTGCGCATCAGCCAGCGCCGCGCCATGTCTTCGCCCTGATGTCGGCCGTAGCGGGTCTTGGTCAGGTTGTGGGCCATGTACAGCGAGAACTGCTCCACCACCGGCCAGCCACCGATCAGGTACTGGCGAATGGTCGATTGCTTCAGCTGGCCATCGCGCAGACGCGCGTAAAACTCGTGCTCGACTACCCGGCGCTTGCTCTCGCGGCAGTCTTCAATCAGTTGCTGGGCCCATTGGGGGTAGCTGGCGGGATCCATCAAAGGCCCGATACGAACGAATGCGTCAATCACTTTCAGCTCCTTGATCCTTGTGATTTCTAGCTAGCGAAACGTGCCAGGTGCCCGCTGCAACAGAGGCCGGGCGGCGATCCGTTGGCGCTGCAGACTGTCACAGGTGAACACCTGAGGGCGTTCGATGAGATAGCCCTGGGCGTAATCCACGCCAATTTCCTGCAAGGCCTGCTCGATCAAGGGTGTTTCGACGAATTCGGCAATGGTGCGCTTGCCCATTACGTGACCGATGTGGTTGATGACCTCGACCATGGCCCGGTTGACCGGGTCGTCGAGCATGTCCTTGACGAAACTCCCGTCGATCTTCAGGTAATCCACGGGCAAATGCTTGAGGTAGGCGAACGATGACATGCCGGCGCAGAAGTCATCGAGCGAGAAGCGACAACCCAGCCCCTTCAACTCGTTGATGAAGCGGATGGCGCTGCCAAGGTTGGCTATGGCGCTGGTTTCGGTGATTTCGAAACAGATCATCCGCGGCGGAATGGCGTAGTCGACGAACAGGCGTTGCAGGTATTCGAGGAACTTGTCGTCGCCAATACTCGACCCCGACAGGTTAATCGCGCAGATCGACAGCGGCCCCTCGCGCTCTTCGTCCAGGCACTGGCGGATGACCTGGAACACATTGCGCACTACCCAGCGGTCCAGCGCGGTCATAAGGCCGTAGCGCTCGGCCGCCGGGATGAAGCTGCTAGGCAGGATGGTACGCCCGCTTTCGTCGTGCAGGCGCAGCAGGATCTCGATATGGCCAGGGCCTTCGAAGGTTTTCAGCGGGGCAATTTCCTGGGCGTACAGGCAGAAGCGGTTTTCCTCCAGGGCCACGTGCAAGCGCTGGATCCAGGCCATTTCGCCAAACCGCATGGACAGCTCGCTGTCGTCGGCATGGTACACCTGCACGCGGTTGCGGCCCTTTTCCTTGGCCATGTAGCAGGCCATGTCGGCGGCGCGCAGCGAGGTTTCAAGCGTGCCGGGGGCCTGCGCCATGTGCACCAGGCCGACGCTGACAGTGGTGACGAACGGCCGCCCCTTCCACACGAAATGCAGGCTTTGCACCAGCTGACGCAGCTGCTCGGCAATACGCTCGGCCTGGTCGGGCGGGCAGCTTTCCAGCAGCACGCCGAATTCGTCCCCCCCCAGCCGGGCCAGGGTATCGCCTTCGCGCAGGCCCGACTGCAGCACGGCGCAGATGTGCCGCAGCAGTTCGTCGCCGGCAGCATGCCCGCAGGTATCGTTGACCAGCTTGAACTGGTCGAGGTCGAGGAACATCAGCGAATGCCGCCCGGGCTGGCGCGCCAGGTCGTTAAGCGCCTGCTCCAGGCGGTATTCGAACTCGCGGCGGTTGGCCAGCCCGGTAAGGGCGTCGTGGGTCGCCTGCCAGGACAAGTTCGCGATGTACTGGCGCTCCTGGGTCATGTCGTGCAGCACCAGCACGATACCGCCGACCTGGCCGTCACTGACAATCGGCGAACCGACCAGGTTGACCGACACGGTGCTACCGTCCAGGCGCTGGATCAGCCGGGCATGCTCGGCGCCGCCCTTCAAGCTCCCGCTGAGCACCTGCTCGACCAGGCTACGGCCGTCTTCCTCGGCCTGCTCGTCCACCAGGCTGAACAGCGCCGACAGCGGCAGGCCCTGGGCCTGGCCGGACTGCCAGTGGGTCAGCTGCTCGGCGGCCGGGTTCATGTAGCCGATACTGCCTTCCACGTCCGCGGTAATCACCGCATCGCCAATGGCCTGCAGGGTGATCTGCGCCCGCTCCTTTTCTTCCTGCAGGGCGCTGGCAAAGGCCTGACGTTGGGCAAGCAGCTTGCTGGAGCGGCGCCAGGCTATGGCAATCAGGAACATCGCGGTCAGCAGGTTGGTGATCAGCAGCACCCGCAGCAGCATGCGCGAGCCTTCGCCCAAGGCATCGCTGAACGCCCTGGCGGCCGGGGTTACCCCTTCGTTGATGGTGACGATGCGCGCCTTCCAGTCGCTGACCGTGCGGGCATCGACCGGGCCAGCGGCGAAGCTGCTGCGCATTTCCATGGCCAGCATATCCAGCTTGCCCAGGTAATCATCGCCGATGTCCCAGTAGTCGATAGCCGTCTGCATGTAGCTGACGTTGCGAAAGTTGCGGTAGAACCAGATGATCCGCTCGACATCGTCGGGGTGGTTGCCACCTTGCAGCACAGCCTGGCGCGCGGCGTCCAGGTCGGGGCTGGGCTGGTCGAGCACCTCGCGCAGCTGGTGGTCGCCCTGGGGCACGGTGATTGCCTGGCGATAGCGCTGGTAGGTGATGTTGTCGCGGGTTTCGGCGTACAGGTTGAGGTAGTAGATGGCGTCTTTCTGCGCCTTGGACCACAGGCTTTCGCCCGCCACATAGGCACGCACGGCCGAGAGCGTATAAAGGCTGAGGCTGCCCAAGGCGACCTGGAAGACCACGACGGCGATGAAGGGCCAGGTGATGCCGAGCAGCTTTGGCGCTTCTAGAGTGCGATGTCCCTTCATGGAGTCCCTGTCACAGAGCAGATAAGGCGCAAATCAACCCAGACAAGCACAGCGTAGGCCATTTGCCATCCCGGCGGTTGGGTTTTTTATGGCAGGAAACCGGGGGATTTTTGCATGGCCTTCCCGGCCCTATCGCCGGCAAGCCAGCTCCCACAGGATTACCACAGGCCTGAGCATTGTGGGATACCTGTGGGAGCTGGCTTGCCGGCGATAGGGCCCGCACAGGCTGCCAAAAAATTCAGCTCTGCTGCAGGTGCCCATATAGCTTGGCATACAACCCACCCTCGGCAATCAGCTGCTGATGGTCGCCGTCCTCGGCCACATGCCCGCCGTCGAACACCAGCACCCGGTCGGCCTGTTTCACCGCCGACAGGCGGTGGGCAATGATCAGTGTGGTGCGGCCGCTGAGAAAGCGCGCCAGGGCCTGGTGCAGGTTGTATTCGGTGGCGGCATCCAGGGCCGAGGTGGCTTCGTCGAGGATCACCACCTTGGGCTCGGCCAGCACCATGCGGGCAATGGCCAGGCGCTGGCGCTGGCCACCGGACAAGCGCACGCCGGAACGCCCTACCACACTGTCCAGGCCCTGCGGCAAGGCGGCGATGGTGGCATCCAGCTGGGCGATACCCAGCGCCTGCCAGCAGGCCTCGTCGCTGCTGTCCCGGCCCATGGTCAGGTTGGCGCGCACGGTGTCGTTGAACAACGACGGGTGCTGCAACACTACCGCCACGTTTTCGCGCAGGGTTTCCAGGCCGATTTCCTGCAGGCTGGCACCGCCAAAGCGGATGGTGCCGGCCTGGGCGCTATACAGACCCAGCAACAGCTGCACCAGGGTGCTCTTGCCACCACCGCTGGCGCCGACGATTGCCACCTTCTCGCCCGGAGCAATGGACAGGTCGAGGTGCTCGAGCACCGGCTCGTCGCCATAGGCAAAGCGCAGGTCACGCACGTCGATACCGACTGTCTCGCGGCCGGCGAACGGGTCGCTGGCGGCCGGGTACTGCGGCTCGTCGGCGCGTGCCAGCAGTTCGTTGAGGCGGCTCAACGCGCCACCGGCGGCGTAGTAGGCGTATTGCAGGTTGAGCAACTGCTCCACCGGGCCGATCATGAACCACAGGTAGCTGAACACCGCCAGCATCTGGCCGATCGACAAGTCGGAGAACAGCACGGTGAGCATGGCCGCGGCGCGGAAAATATCGATACCGAACTGAAACAGCAGGCCACTGGCACGGCCACTGGCATCGCTCTTCCATTGCGAGTCGACGGCGTAGTCACGCACTTCGCGCGCGCGCAGGCCGAGGCGACCAAGGAAGTAGCCCTGACGGTTGCTGGCGCGGATTTCCTGGATGGCATCGAGGGTTTCTGCCAGCGCCTGGGTAAACCGCGCGGTGCTGTCGTTCTCGAGTTTTTTCAAGTGCTTGACGCGCTTGCCCAACTGCACGGTGAAGTAGATGACCAGGGGGTTGAACAGCAATATCAGCAAGGCCAGCTGCCAGTGCATCCAGATCAGGATGGCCGCCGTGCCGGTCAGGGTCAGCATGGCCACCAGGAAGCGGCTGAGGGTTTCGCCGACGAATTTGTCGAGGGTATCCAGGTCGGTGACGAGATGGGTGGTCACCGTGCCGCTGCCCAGGCTCTCGTATTCCTTCAGCGAGATGCGCTTGAGCCGCTCGATCAGGCGAATGCGCAGGCGGTAGACGATGTCCTTGGCCAGGCCGGCGAACAGCCTGGCCTGGATCACGTTGAACGCCAGCGCGGCCAGGCGCAGGCACAGGGTCAACAGCAACATCAGGCCTATGTAGCCCGCCGCCACCTGCCAGCCGGACGGCAGCAGGTGGTTCATCCACTTCAGCGCGGCATCGCCATGGCCCAGCAACACCTCGTCCACCAGCAACGGCAGCAGCAGCGGGATGGGCACGCTGCAGCAAGCCGCCAATACGGCGATCAGGTTGGCGGACCAGAGGTTTTTCTTGTGATGCAGGGCCAGGCGGCGGATTTCCGCCCAGCTCAGTCGATCGGCCGCAGTGTGAGGCTTGCCCGGCACCGGGTCGGGTGACCCCGGCACATCAAGCACAGGCGGCCTGCTGCAGCCAGCGGCCGAGCAAAGGTTGCAGGCGTTCCAGCGGCTGGTAGCCGTTGGTCAGCAGGGCCAGCTGGCCATTGCGTTCGGCCAGCAGGGTCGGGAAACCGGCAATGCCCAGGTCCTGGGCCCAACTGAAATCGGCTGCAGTGGCGGCGCGGGTGTCGGCACGGGCGAAGGCCTCGGCGAACACGGCACGATCGAAGCCTGCCTGCTCGGCCAGATCGACCAGATGCGGCGCAACGGTCACGTCCACGCCCTGCTCGTAGAACGAACGCTGGATCAGCGCCAGCAGCGGCCAGACGCGCTCGGCGTTCAGCTCGCGGGCAGTGACCAGCGCACGGCAGGCCGGCTCGGTGTCGTAGACGAAGCCGTCGGGCATGGCCCCCTCGAAGCGGAACGGCTGGCCGGTGGCATCGGCCACCGCCTGCCAGTGTTCGAGGATGTACTTGCGGGTAGAGCTGTCAAGGGGACTGCCGCCGGTACGCAGCCCGCCAGGCACCAGGTGGGTCGGCACGCCTGCCTCACGCGCCTGGGCGATCAGGGCCGCGGCCACGGGTGCAAAACCCCAGCACCAGGAGCACATCGGGTCCATCACATAGATCAGGCGTGCAGACATGCATCAAGCCTCGGCTTTGTAGTTGTAACCGATCGGGTGCGGCAGGTTGCGGGCCTTGGCCAGCTCGATCTGCTTCTGCCGGTCGATGGCGCTACGCCGGGTCTTCTCGCTCAGGGTGTCCCAGCAATGCGGGCAGCTGACCCCTGGCGAATAGTGCTCGGACGCGCGCTCCTCTGCATTGATCGGGTGGCGGCAGGCGTGGCACTGGTCGTACTCGCCTTCACTCAGGTCATGGCGCACCGTGACGCGGTTGTCGAAGACGAAGCAGTCGCCGTCCCACAGGCTTTCTTCCTGAGGCACTTCCTCGAAGTATTTCAGGATGCCGCCCTTAAGATGATAGACCGCCTCGAAGCCTTCACCGAGCATGTAGCTGGAGGCTTTTTCGCAACGGATACCGCCGGTGCAGAACATGGCAACCTTCTTGTGCTTGCTGGGGTCGAAGTTGGCCTTGATGTAGTCGGGGAACTCGCGGAAGGTTTCGGTCTTCGGGTCGATGGCGCCCTTGAAGGTGCCGATTGCCACTTCGTAGTCGTTACGGGTGTCGATCAGCAGCACTTCCGGGTCGCTGATCAGCGCGTTCCAGTCCTTGGGCTCGACGTAGGTGCCGACCGCCTGGTTCGGGTCCACGCCCGGTACGCCGAGGGTGACGATCTCTTTCTTGAGCTTGACCTTGGTGCGGTAGAACGGCTGTTCGTCGCAGTACGATTCCTTGTGGTCGACATCGGCCAGGCGCGGGTCGTTGCGCAGCCAGGCCAGCAGGCCATCGATGCCTTCGCGGGTGGCCGACACGGTGCCGTTGATGCCCTCGTGAGCCAGCAGCAGGGTGCCTTTGACGTTGTTGTCGAGCATGGCCTTGAGCAGCGGTTCGCGCAGCTCGACGTAGTCTTCCAGGGTGACGAACTTGTACAGCGCCGCGACGACGATGGGTTGGGACATGAAGCAGGTTCTCCAGGTGGTTGCCCTCGTAAGGGGCGGACCGGGTTTGACAGGTGTAAAAAAGCTTGGGGGCGCTTTGCGCCCCTTTCGCGGCACAAGGCCGCTCCTACAGGGGAATGCACAACCCGATGGCTGTTGCGGTCCCCTGTAGGAGCGGCCTTGTGTCGCGAAAGGGCCGCAAAGCGGCCCCCGGATTTTGCAGGATTCTACCAGAACAACAGCAAGGTTTCAGTGCCCGCCGCCCGCACACACCGGCGAGGCCGGTGCAACGCCGACCTTGGCCCACTCGTCGGCGGTGTAGGTGTGAATGGCCAGGGCATGGATCTCGCCCATCAGCTCACCCATGGTGGCGTACACCTTCTGGTGGCGCTTCACGCTATTCAACCCGGCAAACTGCTCGCTGACGATCACTGCCTTGTAGTGGGTCTCCTGACCACGACTGTGCATGTGGCTTTCATTGAGCACTTGCAGGTGTTGCGGCGCCAGGGTGGCCAGCTGCTGTTCGATACGCTGTTGCATGGTCATTGCGGCGTACTCACTTCTTCGCCGGGGCGGCGGCCTTGCCAGCGTTCGGGTCCAGCTCCTTGGTCATGTCGTCCAGCAGCTTGTTCACCACCGGTACCGCTGGCTCCAGGCTCTGCTGGGTCAGCTGGGCCGACTGCTGGGTGACCTTGGGCATTTCGCGCAGCACTTTCTTGCCCAGCGGCGATTCATAGAACTTGACCAGGTCCTTGAGCTCCTGCTCGGTGAAGGTCTGGGTGTACAGGTCGACCATCTTCGGCTTCAGCTTGTTCCAGCCGATGGCGTTGTCCAGCGCGGCGTTGGCCTTGGCCTGGTAGCTTTCCAGTACCGGCTGCTTGCTGGCCGGGGCCTTGGTCTGGGCGAAACGCTGGGCAAACATCTGCTGGACCTGCATGTACACCGGGGTGCCCAACTTGTCAGCGTTGGCCAGGGTCAGGAATTTCTCGGCAGCAGCATTGTGGCTGGCGGTGGCAGCGAGTACCTGGCCGCTGGCGCAAGCCAGGGCAACGGCGGCACAAAGGACACGGAGACGGGTCATTGCATTTCCTTCGGAAGAGAGGGAGGCGGGTACCTCAGAGTAGAGCATTCTGCGCCGTGGTGGCGATGTGCTCAAGTGGCACGACGAGCGACTGAACCGCCCGGTCGAATCAGGGCCTAAACTGCGATTTCGAACTACACAGGAGTGAGTACAGAATGAGCCGTATCGAGACAGACAGCCTGGGCCCGGTCGAAGTTCCTGAGGACGCCTACTGGGGTGCGCAGACCCAGCGTTCGCTGATCAACTTCGCCATTGGCAAGGAACGCATGCCCATCGCGGTGCTGCACGCCCTGGCGCTGATCAAGAAGGCCGCGGCACGCGTCAACGACCGTAATGGCGACTTGCCGGCCGACATCGCCCGGCTGATCGAACAGGCCGCCGACGAAGTGCTGGGCGGCCAGCATGACGACCAGTTCCCGCTGGTGGTCTGGCAGACCGGCAGCGGCACCCAGAGCAACATGAACGTCAACGAAGTGATCGCCGGGCGGGCCAACGAACTGGCCGGCAAGGGCCGTGGCGGCAAGGCGCCCGTACACCCCAACGACCACGTCAACCGCTCGCAGAGTTCCAACGACTGCTTCCCCACCGCCATGCACATAGCTGCGGCGCACGCGGTACACGACAAGTTGCTGCCGGCCATTGCCGAGCTGTCCTCGGGGCTGGCCGAACTGTCGGCACGCCACCACAAGCTGGTGAAAACCGGCCGCACGCACATGATGGACGCCACGCCGATCACCTTCGGCCAGGAGGTGTCGGCCTTCGTCGCCCAGCTCGACTACGCCCAGCGCGCCATTCGCGCCACCCTGCCGGCGGTGTGCGAACTGGCCCAGGGCGGTACCGCCGTGGGTACCGGGCTCAACGCCCCGCATGGTTTTGCCGAAGCCATCGCCGCCGAACTGGCGGCGCTGTCTGGCCTGCCGTTCGTCACTGCGCCGAACAAGTTCGCGGCCCTCGCCGGCCACGAGCCGCTGACCAGCCTGGCTGGCGCCCTGAAAACCCTTGCCGTGGCCCTGATGAAAATCGCCAACGACCTGCGCCTGCTGGGTTCCGGCCCGCGCGCCGGGCTGGCCGAAGTACGCCTGCCGGCCAACGAGCCGGGCAGCTCGATCATGCCAGGCAAGGTCAACCCGACCCAGTGCGAAGCGCTGTCGATGCTGGCCTGCCAGGTGCTGGGCAACGACGCGGCGATCGGCTTTGCCGCCAGCCAGGGGCATTTGCAGCTGAACGTGTTCAAGCCGGTGATCATCCATAACCTGCTGCAGTCGATCGAATTGCTGGCCGACGGTTGCCGCAATTTCCAGCAGCACTGCGTGGCGGGCATCGAGCCGGATGCCGAGCAGATGGCGGCGCACCTGGAACGGGGGCTGATGTTGGTAACGGCACTAAACCCGCATATTGGCTATGACAAGGCGGCGGAAATTGCCAAGAAGGCCTATGGCGAAGGCAAGACCTTGCGCGAGGCGGCACTGGAGTTGAAGTACCTGACCAATGAGCAGTTCGACCAGTGGGTGAGGCCGGAGAACATGCTGGCTCCGGGGGGCAAAGGCTAGATTGTCTAACGCCTGTGCCGGCCTCTTCGCGGGCTTGCCCGCTCCCACAGGTACTGCATCAACCTGCAGACTGTGGAGATCCTGTGGGAGCGGGCAAGCCCGCGAAGAGGCCGGTACAGGCAATCAATGAACCTGGGCCAGCCGCGCCCTGCGCGCCCGCCACCCGGCCACCAGCGACGGCCCCAGCGCCACCACCGCCGAGCCCAGCACCACGGTCACCGCCCCCACATAACCCAGGGCATTGATGTCCTCGGCCTGCACATACTCAGGCCACACCACTGCCGCCAGCGCCACCGCGACAAAGGTCACCAGCGGCGTCAGCGCCAGCGTGGCACTCACCCGCGATGCCTCCCAGTGCGCCAGCGCTTCGGCGAACGCACCGTAGGCCACCAGGGTATTCAGGCAACAGGCCAGCAACAGCCAGCCTTGCACCGGGGTCAGCTGCAACGCCTCCAACGGCTGGGCCCAGGGCGTCAGCAGCGCAGCGCAGCTGAGATAGATCACCATCATTACCTGCTGCGAATGCCACACGGTCAGCAGCTGCTTCTGGCTAAGCGCATAGAACACCCAGATGCTGGTAGCCAGCAGGATGGTCAGCACCCCGGTGGTGTAGGTGCCGAGCGAGGTCAGCAGCTCTTCCAGGCGCTGGTTGAAAAACAGCCCGAACCCCGCCAGCAGGATCAGCAGGCCCACGCCCTGCCCCAGGCTGAAACGCTCGCGGAACACGAACACGCTGGCGACCAGCAACAACACCGGGCCGAGCTGCACGACCAGTTGCGCGGTGCCCGGGCTGAGCAGATTGAGGCCGATCAGGTACAGCACGTAGTTGCCCATCAGGCCGAGCACGGCCACTGCCACCAGGCCCTTGCCCTTGGGCGCCAGTTTGCCGAAGGAAGGCAACCTGCGCTTGGCGGCCAGCCAGGCGAACAGCAGGCCACCGGAGACCAGCAGGCGGTACCAGGTGACGGTGACCGGGTCGACCACTTGCAGCACCTGCTTGAGCTTGATCGGCAGGATGCCCCAGAGCAACGCGGTCAGAAGTGCCAGGAACAGGCCATAGCCCCAGCGGCCGGAAGTGGTGTGCATAAAATCCTCGATCAAGCCCGTGGTGGGGGTAGTTGAATTCTACGGGCTTGGAGGGCGGAGACGGTGGCGAGTGCCGGGAAAATAATTCATCAGGTCATTCTTTCGGGGCATGGCTTGGCAGGTGTGCTGCCTGTTCTGGCCCTTTCGCGGGCACGCCCGCTCCCACAGATTCGCACACTGTGGGAGCGGGCGTGCCCGCGAAAGGGCCAGAACAGGCAGCCAACAAGCTTGGCTACTTCTTGTCCCTGGCAAACGCCGCCTCGAGCGCCTGGTTGATCGTGCGCAACACCTTCACCCGCGCCCAGCGCTTGTCGTTGGCCTCCACCAGCGTCCACGGCGCGATCTCGGTGCTGGTGCGGTCGACCATGTCCCCCACCGCCTGGACATAGTCGTCCCACTTGTCGCGGTTGCGCCAGTCATCTTCGGTGATCTTGTAGCGCTTGAACGGGATCTGCTCGCGCTCTTCGAAACGCTCCAGCTGGGTCTGCTGGTCAATCGCCAGCCAGAACTTGACCACCACCGTGCCGGCATTGACCAACTGCTCTTCAAAATCGTTGATCTCGCTGTAGGCGCGCATCCAGTCGGCCGGGCTGCAGAAGCCTTCCACCCGCTCCACCAGCACCCGGCCATACCAGGAGCGGTCGAAGATGGTGAACTTGCCGCGCGCCGGAATGTGCCGCCAGAACCGCCACAGGTAGGGTTGTGCGCGCTCTTCTTCAGTGGGTGCGGCAATCGGCACGATACGATACTGGCGCGGGTCCAGCGCGGCGGCCACGCGGCGGATGGCACCGCCCTTGCCGGCAGCGTCGTTGCCTTCGAACACCGCCACCAAGGCATGCCGGCGCATGCGCTTGTCGCGCAGCAGGCCGGCCAGGCGGGCCTGCTCGGTAACCAGTTGCTCCTGGTAGTCGGACTTGTCCAGGCGCAGGGTCATGTCCAGCGCGCCGAGCAGGCTGCGCTGGTCGATGCTGCGGCCCAGCGGGGCGACGTTGCCTTGGTGCTTGCCTTTGGGGTTGTTGGCCAATGCTGCCTGCAGGCTTTCCAGCAGGATGCGCCCTACCGCCAGGCTGCGGTAGTTCGGGTCGACGCCCTCGATGATATGCCACGGCGCATAATCGCGGCTGGTGCGGCGCAGCACGCGCTCGCCAAAGCGCACGAAACGGTCGTAGGTTTCCGACTGCTGCCAGTCCAGCGGGCTGATCTTCCAGCTGTGCAGCGGGTCGTCCTTGAGCGACTTCAGCCGCGCCTTCATCTGCTTCTTGGACAGGTGGAACCAGAACTTGATGATCAGCGCCCCTTCGTCGCACAGCATCTCCTCGAGCCGTTCGGCGCCGGTGATGGCCTGGTCGAGCACGGCATCCTTGAACACCCCGTGTACCCGCCCCTGCAGCATCTGGCTGTACCAGTTGCCGAAGAACACGCCCATCCGCCCCTTCGGGGGCAGGGCCCGCCAGTAACGCCAGGCCGGCGGGCGGGCCAGCTCTTCGTCGGTCTGCTGGTCGAAGGTGAGTACATCGATCATGCGCGGGTCCATCCACTCGTTGAGCAGCTTGACCGTCTCGCCCTTGCCCGCGCCTTCGATGCCGTTGATCAGCACGATCACCGGGAAGCGCGCCTGCTGCTTGAGTTCGTACTGGGCTTCGAGCAGGGCCTCGCGCAAAGCGGGTACCTCGGCGTCGTAAGTCTCCTTGTCGATGCTGTGGCCGATTTCGGCGGATTCGAACATGCATTGGCTCCTTCAATGGATAAGCAAGACTAGCGGATTTGAAGGCTTGTGCAGTACCTGTGAGAGCGGGCGTACCCGCGAAGAGGCTGGCACAGCCTGCGCAAACCTTCCGGATGGCATAAAATCCGCCCATCCGCTGCAACCGAGCCAACCATGTCCACCCTCCTCCAGCACGCCCAGATCGACTGGGACGACCAGGGCCGCCCCCACTCGCGGCAATACGACGACGTCTATTTCGCGGTCAACGAAGGCATCGAAGAAACCAGGCACGTGTTTCTTGGGCAAACCCGCCTGGCCGAGCGCTTTGCCGACCTCGCCCCGCACGCCTGCATGGTGATCGGCGAAACCGGTTTCGGCACCGGCATGAACTTCTACTGTGCCTGGCAACTGTTCGAGCAACACGCCCACGCCAAGGCTCGCCTGCATTTCATCAGTGTCGAAAAGTACCCCCTCGGTCGCGACGATCTGGCCCGCGCCATACGCTTGTGGCCGGAACTGGCAGCCTACAGCCAGCCCCTGCTGGAGCAGTACGTGGCCGTGCACCCGGGCTTTCAGCAGTTCACCTTCAATGATGGCCGGGTCACCCTCACCCTGCTGATCGGCGACGTACTGGAACAGCTGCCGCAACTCGATGCGCAGATCGATGTGTGGTTCCTCGACGGCTTCGCCCCGGCCAAGAACCCCGACATGTGGACCCCGGAGCTGTTCGCGCAACTGGCGCGGCTGTCACATCCAGGCACGGTGCTGGGCACGTTCACCACCACCGGCTGGGTACGCCGCAGCCTGGTCGATGCTGGCTTCGCGATGAAGAAGGTGCCAGGCATCGGCAAGAAGTGGGAAGTGATGAGCGGCGCCTATGTCGGCCCCGTGCCCAACCCTGGCGCGCCGTGGTACGCACGCCCGGGTGCCGCAGCCGGGCCGCGCGAAGCACTGGTGGTCGGTGCCGGGCTAGCCGGCAGCACCACCGCCGCCAGCCTGGCCCGGCGAGGCTGGCAGGTGACCGTACTGGAACGCCACGATGCCCCGGCACGGGAAGCTTCGGGTAACCCGCAAGGGGTGCTGTACCTCAAACTGTCCGCCCATGGCACGGCGTTATCGCAGATGATCCTGGCCGGTTTCGGCTACACCCGGCGCCAGTTGCAGCGGCTGCAGCGTGGCCGCGACTGGGATGCCTGTGGCGTGCTGCAACTGGCCTTCGACAGCAAGGAAGCCGAACGCCAGGGCAAACTGGCCGCCGCCTTCGAACATGGCCTGCTGCACTCGCTGGAACGTGCAGAGGCCGAAGCCATCGCCGGGGTGGCCTTGCCGGCGGGTGGGCTGTTCTATCCCGAAGGTGGCTGGGTGCATCCACCGGCGCTATGCCAGCAGCAGTTGCAGCACCCGGGTATTCGCCTGGTCACGCACCAGGAAGTGCTCGAGTTGCGCAAGGTCGACAGGCAGTGGCAAGCCTGGGCAGGGGAACGCCTGCTGGCCAGCGCGCCGGTGGTGGTGCTGGCTGGTGCCGCCGACGTACAGCGCTTCGAGCCGTGCGCGCAGCTGCCGCTCAAGCGCATCCGCGGGCAGATCACCCGCCTGCCGGCCACCGCCAGCAGCCGCGCGCTGCGCACCGTGGTGTGTGCGGAAGGCTATGTGGCGCCGCCGCGCGCAGATGAACATACCTTGGGCGCGAGTTTCGACTTCCATAGCACAGACCTGGCGCCGACTGTGGCCGAGCACCAGGGCAACCTGGCATTACTGGACGAAATTTCGCTCGACCTGGCCCGGCGCCTGGGCACCGCCGAGCTGGACCCTGGGCAATTGCAGGGGCGTGCGGCGTTCCGTTGCACCAGCCCGGATTACCTGCCGATCGTCGGGCCGGTGGCAGATGCACAGGCGTTTGCCGAGGCCTACGCGGTGCTGGGCCGGGACGCGCGGCAGGTGCCGGATGTGGCCTGCCCTTGGCTGGATGGGTTGTATGTGAACAGCGGGCATGGCTCGCGCGGGTTGATCACGGCGCCGTTGAGCGGCGAACTGGTGGCGGCGTGGGTGTGCGGGGAACCGCTGCCATTGCCACGTGCGGTGGCGGAGGCGTGCCACCCGAACCGGTTTGCCTTGCGCAGGTTGATTCGAGGCAAGTGATCGGGCCGGGGGCTGCTGCGCAGCCCAATCGCCGGCAAGCCAGCTCCCACAGGGACCGCGCAAGCCCCTAGGCCTGCGTTGAACCTGTGGGAGCGGGCGAGCCCGCGAAGGGCTGCGCAGCAGCCCATATAACAGATCGATCTAAAACTCTCACAAACCACATGGGTCAGTTCCTTAAGGTGCCCTAATCCGGGGCACCCCCTCCCCAACGGAACAACCGGTAAGGATCTATGTGCGGATTAGCAGGAGAGTTGCGTTTCACCCCCATCGACCAAGCCCCTCGCCCAGCCGACCTGGCTGCGGTAGAGCGCATCACCCACCACCTGGCGCCCCGCGGGCCGGATGCCTGGGGCTTCCATAGCCAAGGCCCGATCGCCCTCGGCCACCGGCGCCTGAAAATCATGGACCTGTCCGACGGCTCGGCGCAGCCGATGGTGGACAACACCCTGGGCCTGTCGTTGGCCTTCAACGGTGCCATCTACAACTTCCCCGAGCTGCGCCAGGAATTGCAGGCGCTGGGCTACAGCTTCTGGTCCGACGGCGACACCGAGGTGCTGCTCAAGGGCTATCACGCCTGGGGCGCGGCTTTGCTGCCCAAGCTCAATGGCATGTTCGCCCTGGCCATCTGGGAGCGCGACAACCAGCGCCTGTTCCTGGCCCGCGACCGCTTGGGCGTAAAACCGTTGTACCTGTCGCGCAACGGCGAGCGCCTGCGTTTCGCCTCGACCCTGCCGGCGCTGCTCAAGGGTGGTGATATCGACCCGATGCTCGACCCGGTGGCTCTCAACCACTATCTGAATTTCCACGCCGTGGTGCCGGCGCCACGCACCCTGCTGGCCAACGTGCAAAAGCTGGAGCCCGGTACCTGGATGCGTATCGACCGCCATGGCGAAGTGGAACGCCAGACCTGGTGGCAGTTGCACTACGGCGCCAACCCTGACGAACGTGAATTGGACCTGGAAGGCTGGACCACCCGCGTGCTCGACGCCACCCGCGACGCCGTGGCCATTCGTCAACGGGCAGCGGTGGACGTGGGTGTGCTGCTGTCAGGCGGGGTCGACTCCAGCCTGCTGGTCGGCCTGCTGCGCGAAGTGGGCGTGGACGATCTGTCGACCTTCTCCATCGGTTTCGAGGATGCCGGCGGCGAACGCGGCGACGAGTTCCAGTACTCCGACCTGATCGCCAGGCACTACGGCACCCGTCACCACCAACTGCGCATTGCCGAACACGAGATCATCGACCAGCTGCCAGCCGCCTTCCGCGCCATGAGCGAGCCGATGGTCAGCCACGACTGCATCGCCTTCTACCTGCTGTCGCGCGAAGTGGCCAGGCACTGCAAGGGCGTGCAAAGCGGCCAGGGCGCCGACGAACTGTTCGCCGGCTACCACTGGTACCCGCAGGTGGACGGCGCCGAGGATGCCTTTGCCGCCTACCGCGATGCCTTCTTCGATCGCAGCCACGCCGAGTACCGCGACACCGTGCAGGCCCCCTGGCTGCTGGAAACCGACGCGGCCGGCGACTTCGTCCGTGAACACTTCGCCCGGCCCGGCGCCCCTGACGCGGTTGACAAGGCGCTGCGCCTGGACAGCACGGTAATGCTGGTCGACGACCCGGTCAAACGGGTCGACAACATGACCATGGCCTGGGGCCTGGAGGCGCGCACGCCGTTCCTCGACTACCGCCTGGTGGAGCTGTCGGCGCGCATTCCGGCACGCTTCAAGCTGCCAGACGGCGGCAAGCACGTGCTCAAGCAGGCCGCGCGGCGGGTGATCCCGCACGAGGTGATCGACCGCAAGAAGGGTTACTTCCCGGTGCCGGGCCTGAAGCACCTGGAAGGCGCCACCCTCGGCTGGGTACGTGAACTGCTGACCGACCCCAGCCAGGACCGCGGGCTGTTCAACCCGGCCATGCTTGACCGCTTGCTGAACAACCCGCACGGCCAGTTGACGCCGCTGCGCGGCTCCAAGCTGTGGCAGCTGGCGGCACTGAACCTGTGGCTGAGCGAACAAGGAATCTGACCGATGAAAGCTCACGAAACTGCTTACGGTCAGCGCCTGCTGCGCGGCCAGGCGCCGTCCTACGAGCGCTTGCAGGCGCGCCTGGCCGGCGATGGCAGTCAGCCCCACGACCAGCCGCGGGCCGTGCATTGCGGCTGGGGCCGGCTGCTGATCGGCCACACCTACCCCAACCCGGCCGAGCTGGCCGCCGACCTGCTGGAAGAGCGCCCCGGCGAGCGCGACATCGCCCTGTACGTGGCCGCGCCACAGCAGCTGCTGGCCCAGGCCCCGCAGCAGTTGTTCCTCGACCCGTCCGACACCCTGCGCCTGTGGTTCACCGACTACCGCCCGGCGCAAAAGGTGTTCCGCGGCTTCCGCGTGCGCCGGGCGCAGAACCCGGGCGACTGGCAGGCAATCAACACCCTGTACCAGGCGCGCGGCATGCTACCGGTCGACGCCGAACTGCTCACGCCCCTGCACTTGGGCGGCCCGGTGTACTGGCTGGCCGAGGACGAAGACAGCGGCGCGGTGATCGGCAGCGTCATGGGCCTGAACCACGCCAAGGCGTTCGACGACCCCGAACACGGCAGTAGCCTGTGGTGCCTGGCGGTCGACCCGCATTGCACCCGCCCGGGCGTGGGTGAAGTGCTGGTGCGCCACCTGATCGAACACTTCATGAGCCGCGGCCTGGCCTACCTGGACCTGTCAGTGCTGCACGACAACCGCCAGGCCAAGCGCCTGTACCAGAAGCTGGGTTTTCGCAACCTGCCAACCTTCGCGGTCAAGCGCAAGAACGGCATCAACGAGCAGCTGTTTCTCGGGCCTGGGCCGCAAGCCGATCTCAACCCGTACGCACGCATCATTGTCGACGAAGCGCTGCGTCGAGGCATCGAGGTACAGGTGGACGATGCCGCCGGCGGCCTGTTCACCCTCAGCCTGGGCGGGCGCCGCATTCGCTGCCGTGAGTCGCTCAGCGACCTGACCAGCGCCGTGACCATGACCCTGTGCCAGGACAAGCGCCTGACCCGGCATGCCCTGCACAACGCCGGGCTGCAGGTGCCCGCGCAACAGTTGGCTGGCAATGCCGACGACAACATGGCGTTTCTTGACGAGCATGGCGCGGTGGTGGTCAAGCCGGTCGATGGCGAGCAAGGCCAGGGAGTGGCGGTGAACCTCACCTGCATCGACGACATCACCCAGGCCGTGGCGCATGCCCGCCAGTTCGACAGCCGCGTATTACTGGAAAGCTTCCATGCCGGGCATGACCTGCGCATTGTGGTGATCGGCTACGAAGTGGTGGCCGCCGCCATCCGTCACCCGGCGCAAGTGCTGGGCGATGGCACGCACAGTATCCGCCAGCTGATCGAGGCCCAGAGCCGTCGGCGCCAGGCCGCAACCAGTGGCGAAAGCCGCATTCCGCTGGACGACGAAACCGAGCGCACCCTGCGCGCGGCGGGCTTTGCTTATGACGATGTGTTGCCCGCCGGCCAGCGCCTGGCCGTACGGCGCACCGCCAACCTGCATACCGGCGGCACCCTGGAAGACGTGACCGAACGCCTGCACCCGGTGCTGGCAGACGCCGCCGTGCGCGCTGCACGGGCGCTGGAGATTCCGGTGGTAGGGCTGGACTTCATGGTGCCTGATGCCGAGCAACCGGAGTACGTGATCATCGAGGCCAACGAGCGTGCCGGGTTGGCCAACCATGAACCGCAGCCGACCGCCGAGCGTTTTATCGACCTGCTGTTTCCGCATAGTCGGCCTTTGGCGTAAAGGCTGATGGCCTCTTCGCGGGCTCGCCCGCTCCCACAGCTCGTGAAGTCCCTGTGGGAGCGGGCATGCCCGCGAAGAGGCCGGCACAGGAGTAAAGGAGTCCCCCAACCATGTCCGACCGACATCCCGAACCCGATCTCGACTACCTCAAACGCGTGCTGCTGGAGATGCTCGCTATCCCCAGCCCCACCGGTTTCACCGACACCATCGTGCGCTACGTGGCCGAACGCCTGGACGAGCTGGGCGTGCCCTTCGAGCTGACCCGCCGCGGCACCATCCGCGCCACCCTCAAAGGCCGGCAGACCTCACCCGACCGTGCCGTGTCCGCCCACCTGGACACCATCGGCGCCACCGTGCGCCAGTTGCAAGACAACGGCCGCCTGGCCCTGGCAGCGGTCGGCTGCTGGTCCAGCCGCTTCGCCGAAGGCAGCCGGGTCAGCGTATTCACCGACACTGGCGTTTACCGTGGCAGCGTGCTGCCGCTGATGGCCAGCGGGCATGCCTTCAATACCGCCATCGACGAGATGCCGATCAGCTGGGAACATGTGGAGGTACGCCTGGACGCCTACTGCGCCACCCGTGCCGACTGCGAGGCACTGGGTGTGAGCATCGGTGATTTCGTAGCCTTCGACCCACTGCCCGAATTCACCGAAAGCGGCCACATCAGCGCCCGACACCTGGACGACAAGGCCGGTGTGGCAGCGCTGCTGACGGCGCTGAAGGCTGTGGTGGAAAGCGGTCGCCAACCGCTGATCGACTGCCATCCACTGTTCACCATCACCGAGGAGACCGGCTCGGGGGCGGCTGGCGCCCTGCCCTGGGATGTCAGCGAGTTCGTCGGCATCGACATTGCTCCGGTGGCACCCGGGCAGGCCTCCAGCGAGCATGCGGTGAGCGTGGCCATGCAGGATTCGTCGGGGCCTTACGACTACCACCTGTCCCGGCACCTGCTGAAGCTGGCCGGTGACCACGACCTGCCGGTGCGGCGCGATGTGTTTCGCTACTACTTCAGCGATGCCCATTCGGCAGTGACCGCGGGGCACGATATTCGTACCGCGCTTGTGGCCTTTGGTTGCGATGCTACCCATGGGTACGAGCGCACACACATCGACAGCCTGGCGGCGTTGAGCCGGTTGTTGTCTGCATACCTGCTGAGCCCGCCAGTGTTTGCCAGTGATTCGCAGCCGGCCAATGCGTCGTTGGAGCGCTTCAGCCACCAGCTGGAACATGATGCGCAGATGGAGAGCGATACGCGGGTGCCGGCGGTGGATAGCCTGGTTGGCAACAAGGGCTGAGGGCCCTGGGGGCTGCGTTGCAGCCCATCGCGGCCCCAAAATGCCAGATGTTTCGCGTAGCATGCCCCCACCAACACCCTAGGCAACGCCCACCATGCTGATCCCTTACGACCAACTGCAAGCCGAAACCCTGACCCGCCTGATCGAGGACTTCGTTACCCGCGACGGTACCGACAATGGCGACGACACCCCGCTGGAAACCCGTGTGCTGCGGGTGCGCCAGGCATTGGCAAAGGGCCAGGCGTTCATCCTGTTCGACCCGGAAAGCCAGCAGTGCCAGTTGCTGGCCAAGCATGATGTGCCCCGGGAGCTACTCGACTAGCAGGTCTGGCCTCGTCGCCGGCAAGCCTGGCTCCCACAGGGGAGCCAAGGCCTGAACCTTGCGCGGTCCCTGTGGCAGCGGGCGAGCCCGCGAACCGGCCGGCACAGGCAACATCAGATTCCACGGGCTTTATCTTTCTGCCCTTCCTTGATGCGCTTGTACACCTCGGCCCGATGCACCGGCACCTGCCGCGGTGCATCCACACCAAAACGCACCACCCCGTCCCGCGTTTCCACGACCATGATCCGAATGTCATCACCAATCATGATGACCTCCCCTACTTCGCGCCCTATTACCAGCATGCTCCGATCCTCCAGCGAAAGGGAAAACCGGAGCCTGCCTTGATGGCATTCGGCTACTCAATAGCTCCGCTGGGAATCAGAAGCACCCTACATCTTGAGGTAATTTGCCTTACAGACGAGTCATCGCGACCGAGCCTTGGCCCGCATTTTCACCGCCATCTCGGCCATTTCGTCATACAGCCGCTCGGGGGCCTGGCGCTTCAGTTGCCAGGCCTGGCGCCCGGCCTCGTGGGGCAGGATCAGGAATTCACCCGCGCCAACCTGCTGGTAGATGTAGTCGGCGATTTCCGCCGCATTGATCGGTGAGCCTTCCAGCAGTTTGCCAACCTGCGCTTTCATGGCCGGGTTCGGCCCGCGGAACGAGTCCAGCAGGTTGGTCTGGAAGAACGACGGGCACACCACGTGCACCGCCACCTCCAGCTGGCGCAGCTCCACCAGCAGGCTTTCCGACAGGGCCAGCACGCCGGCCTTGGCCACGTTGTAGTTGCTCATGCCCGGCCCCTGCATCAGCGCGGCCATCGAGGCGATATTGATGATCCGCCCCTTGCTGCGCTCCAGCAGCGGCAGGAAGGCTTTGCAGCCCTTGACCACGCCCATAAGGTTGACCGCGATCTGCCAGTCCCAGTCCTCCAGCGACAGTTCGGCGAAGAACCCGCCCGAGGCGACGCCGGCATTGTTGACGATCACATCGATACCGCCGAACTGCTCGGTGCAGGCCTGGGCCAGGGCGGTGAGCTGGCTGTAGTCGCGCACGTCACAGCGCTGGACGAAACCCTCACCGCCGGCCGCGCGGACCAGCGCCAGGGTTTCGTGCAGGCCGGCTTCGTTGACATCGGCCAACGCCAGACGCCAGCCCTCACGTGCCCAGCGCAGGGCGATCTCGCGACCGAGGCCGGACCCGGCGCCGGTGATCATGATGCGGTTTTGCATGGTGGCTGGCCTTGTTCTGATGACTGGTGAAAGGAGTCTAAACAAGGGCCTGGGTAGCAGCAGGGTTAATCAGGGTAGTGAATGGGTGGGCATGACCATCTGGTTAGCCTGCACTGGCCTCTTCGCGGGCTTGCCCGCTCCCACAGGTAGGGCGCTGACCTCAGGCCTGTGGTGATCCTGTGGGAGCGGGCAAGCCCGCGAAGAGGCCAGTACAGGTGCACACAAATGGAATCTTTCACAAACTCCGGCAGTCCTTATTTACAAGAGGCCAGCAGTCCGAGGCCCTTGACCCTCAACCACGCAAGGACTCCGTCATGACCACGATCCTCATCATCATCCTGATCCTTCTGCTGATTGGCGGCTTACCGGTCTTCCCGCACTCGCGCAGCTGGGGCTATGGCCCGTCCGGCATCATCGGCGTGGTGCTGGTGATCCTGTTGGTGTTGTTGCTACTAGGCATGATCTAGCGGCAAAAATAAAAAAACCGCGCCGAAGCGCGGTTTTTTTTATTGCCGGAAGGATCAGTGCGAAACAGCCCCCGATGCCCCCAGGCCAGTCTGCGAACGCACGAACTGCGGGAAGAACAGCGCCCGCTCGTCTTCAGCAGCCTTGGACTTGTCGGTGACCGAGAAGAACCAGATGCTGACGAAGGCAATGGCCATGGAGAACAGTGCCGGGTACTCGTACGGGTAGATCGGCTTCTCGTGACCGAGGATCTGTACCCAGATGGTCGGGCCGAGGACCATCAGCGTCACCGCGCTCACCAGACCCAGCCAGCCGCCGATCATGGCGCCGCGGGTGGTCAGCTTCTTCCAGTACATCGAAAGCAGCAGTACCGGGAAGTTGCAGCTGGCGGCGATGGAGAACGCCAGGCCGACCATGAAGGCGATGTTTTGCTTCTCGAACAGGATGCCCAGGCCGATCGCCAGTACGCCCAGGGCGACGGTGGTGATCTTCGACACGCGGATCTCGTCCTTGTCGTTGGCCTTGCCCTTGCGCCATACACTGGCGTACAGGTCATGGGACACCGCCGAGGCACCGGCCAGGGTCAGGCCGGCAACCACCGCCAGGATGGTGGCGAAGGCAACAGCCGAGATGAAGCCGAGGAATACACTGCCACCCACGGCATTGGCCAGGTGCACCGCCGCCATGTTGTTACCGCCCAGCAAGGCGCCAGCGGCGTCCTTGAAGTCCGGGTTGGTGCTGACCAGCAGGATGGCGCCAAAACCGATGATGAAGGTGAGGATGTAGAAGTAGCCGATGAAGCCGGTGGCGTACAGCACGCTCTTGCGCGCTTCCTTGGCATCACTGACGGTGAAGAAGCGCATCAGGATGTGCGGCAGGCCGGCGGTACCGAACATCAGCGCCAGGCCCAGCGAGAACGCCGAGATCGGGTCCTTGACCAGGCCACCCGGGCTCATGATCGCCTCGCCCTTGGCATGCACCTTGATCGCTTCGGAGAACAGGGTGTTGAAGTCGAAGCCTACGTGCTTCATCACCATCAGCGCCATGAAGCTGGCACCGGACAGCAACAGTACGGCCTTGATGATCTGTACCCAGGTGGTGGCCAGCATGCCGCCGAACAGTACGTACAGGCACATCAGGATACCGACCAGGATCACCGCCACATGGTAGTCCAGGCCGAACAGCAGCTCGATCAGCTTGCCGGCACCGACCATCTGGGCGATCAGGTAGAAGGCCACAACCACCAGCGAGCCGGAGGCCGACAGGGTGCGGATCTCCTTCTGCCCGAGGCGATACGAGGCCACGTCGGCGAAGGTGTATTTGCCCAGGTTGCGCAAGCGTTCGGCGATCAGGAAGAGGATGATCGGCCAGCCGACCAGGAAGCCGATCGAGTAGATCAGGCCGTCGTAGCCGGAGGTGAACACGAGCGCGGAAATACCCAGGAACGAGGCAGCCGACATGTAGTCACCGGCGATCGCCAGGCCGTTCTGGAAGCCTGTGATCTTGCCACCGGCGGCGTAGTAGTCCGACGCCGACTTGTTGCGCTTGGAGGCCCAGTAGGTGATGCCGAGGGTGAAGGCGACGAAGGCCACGAACATGGCGATCGCGGAAACGTTCAGCGGTTGCTTCTGCACCTCGCCGGTCAGGGCATCGGCGGCCCACACGGCGGGTGCGAAGGCTCCGCAGGCCAGTACGGCCAGGGCTTTGGCGTGGCGAATCATTGTTGCGCCTCCTTCAGGATGGCCTTGTTCAGCTCATCGAATTCGCCGTTGGCGCGGCGTACGTAGATGGCGGTCAGGACGAATGCCGAGACGATCAGGCCGACGCCCAGGGGAATGCCCCAGGTAATCGATGACCCAGGGCTGAGCTTGGCGCCCAGAATCTGAGGACCGTAGGCGATCAGGAGGATGAATGCGCAGTACAGGCCGAGCATGATCGCCGAGAGAATCCAGGCGAACCGTTCGCGTTTGGTGACCAGCTCCTTGAAGCGGGGGCTGTTTTGTATCGAGAGGTAAATGCTGTCGTTCATTGTTTTTGTCCTAGCAGCACAGATAGGGGTGGAACCCACGACCCTTACTTTATGCGGCTATCAGACGCCAACCAGACGACCTTAGTCTTAGATGCAACAGTGTTTTACCCGTTGCGTAACAAAGTGAAGGCCCATTCGCGGGCACGCCCGCTCCCACAGGATTTTCGCTGCCCTTGAAGTCGGTGCAGTTCCTGTGGGAGCGGGCGCGCCCGCGAAGCAGCAAAATTGGCCGTAACGGGTTGTTACTTGCCGGTCCACTCCTTCACGCGCTCGGGGTGCTTCGCGACCCAGTCCTTGGCCGCCGCTTCAGGCTTGGCACCTTCCTGAATCGCCAGCATCACCTCGCCAATCTCGTCCTTCGACTGCCAGTTGAACTTCTTCAGGAACTCCGCCACTTCCGGCGCCTTGGTCGCCAGTTCCTTGCTACCGATGCTGTTCACGGTTTCCGCGGCGCCATACACGCCTTTCGGGTCTTCGAGGAACTTCAGCTTCCACTTGGCGAACATCCAGTGCGGCACCCAGCCGGTCACCGCAATCGACTGCTGCTTGTTATAGGCACGGCCCAGTTCTGCCGTCATTGCCGCACCGGAGCTGGCTTGCAGCTTGTAACCGGTCAGGTCGTAGTCCTTGATGGCCTGCTCGGTTTTCAGCATCACGCCGGAGCCGGCGTCGATGCCGACGATCTTCTGCTTGAAGGTGTCATCGGTCTTGAGGTCGGCAATGCTCACCGCCTTGACGTACTCGGGGACGATCAGGCCGATCTTGGCGTCCTTGAAGTTCGGGCCGTAGTCGACCACGTTGTCCTTGTTCTTGGCCCAGTACTCGCCATGGGTCACCGGCAGCCAGGCCGACAACATGGCATCGAGCTTGCCGGTTGCCACGCCCTGCCACATGATCCCGGTGGCGACGGCCTGCAACTTCACGTCGTAACCGAGTTTCTGCTTGATCACTTCGGCGGCCACGTTGGTGGTCGCCACGCTGTCAGCCCAACCATCCACGTAACCAATGCTGACTTCTTTGGCCATTGCCTGTGCCGCACTCATGGCCAGTACCATGGCGGTGCCCACACCCAGGAAACGTCGCATTTTTGTAATAGCAGCCATCAAAGCATCCCCTCGTCAGGTCTCGGAATTTGCATCATCGTCCTGCAACGATAGTCGACCTGCTCCAGCTACGACCTGTATGTGCCCCATATGCGACAGCACTATGCCATTAGCGCCATCGCCCTGCGCCGACCTGCGCGATCCTTGCATGCCAAAGGTTTGGCGCCGGGCTACTATCTATCCTTTTGCGCCTGACGATGGACCGCCCGATGCCCAGTTCTGCCCGCCTGCTGCTACCGTTGTACCTGCTTGCCTGCCTGCTTGCCCTGCTCGGGCTCGGAGGGCTCTGGTACGGGCTTGGCAAGCCGGTGCAGCTGCCGGACGCGGCCAGCCCGACGCACAAGCTGCAATGCGCTTCGTATACCCCGTTCGACAAGGACCAGTCGCCCTACGACCAGCCGTTCCGCCTGCGCCCGGCACGCATGGATGCCGATCTGGCCTTGCTGGCTGCGCGTTTCCAGTGCATTCGCACCTACTCCATGACCGGTCTCGAGGCGATCCCGGCGCTGGCGCGCAAGCATGGCCTGAAGGTGATGCTCGGCGCCTGGGTCAACGCCCACCCGGCCGACACCGACCGGGAGATCGACCTGCTGATCGCCGCCGCCAACGCCAACCCAGACGTGGTCAGTGCGGTGATCGTTGGCAACGAGACGTTGCTGCGCAAGGAGATGACCGGCGCGCACCTGGCCACGCTGATCGCCCGGGTGAAAAGCCAGGTCAAGGTGCCGGTGACCTACGCCGATGTGTGGGAGTTCTGGTTGCAGCACCCGCAGGTGGCGCCTGCGGTGGACTTCCTGACCATTCACCTGCTGCCCTACTGGGAAGACGACCCGCGCGGCATCGACGAGGCGCTGGCCCACGTTGCCGATGTGCGCCAGGTGTTCGGCACGCGCTTCGCGCCCAAGGACATCCTGATCGGAGAAACCGGCTGGCCCAGCGAAGGCCGCCAGCGCGAGACCGCCACGCCCAGCCGGGTCAACGAGGCGCGTTTCATTCGTGGCTTTGTCACCCTGGCCGAGCACAACGGCTGGCGCTACAACCTGATCGAGGCGTTCGATCAGCCATGGAAGCGCGCCAACGAGGGGGCGGTCGGCGGTTACTGGGGGCTTTACGATGCCGACCGGCAGGACAAGGGCGTTCTTGAAGGGCCGGTAAGCAACCTGCCTGACTGGCTGCAGTGGCTGCTGGCCAGTGCCGTGCTGATGCTACTGATGCTGATGCTTGCCGGGCGCCCCGCCACCCCGACAACGGCCATATGGTTGCCGCTGCTGGCGGCGTTTGGCGCCGGTTGCCTGGGGCTTTGGGGCGAGCTGATGCGCACCCACGCACGCTTTGCCGGCGAGTGGCTGTGGGCGCTGCTGCTGGCGGGTTTGAACCTGCTGGTGCTGGCCCATGCCGTACTGGCCCTGGCGAGGCGCACGGGCTGGCGCGAGCGGCTGTTCGCCTGGCTGCAGGCGCGAGCCGGCTGGCTGTTGCTGGCGGCGGGTTTTGCCGCAGCGGTGAGCATGCTGGCGATGGTGTTCGACCCACGCTATCGCAGCTTCCCCAGCGCAGCACTGGCGTTGCCGGCGCTGGTGTTCGCACTGTGGCCGGTGCGGGCGCGACGGGCGCAGGTGGCGCTGCTGGCGTTCATTGTCGGTGCCGGGGTGGCGCCGCAGTTGTTTGTGGAGGGTTTGGAGAACCAACAGGCCTGGGGGTGGGCAGTAGTCAGTGTGCTGATGACCGCGGCCTTGTGGCGGAGCTTGCGCCTGCGACCGGCTTGATGTCCCCGGGGCCGCTACGCGCCCCATCGCCGGCAAGCCAGCTCCCACACCGACCGCATCAGCTCCGAGTTTTGGGCAGTACCTGTGGGGGCCAATGTCTTTGCTCAAGTTCTGAAAGGCAGCGCGGTCAATGTGGGAGCTGGCTTGCCGGCGATGGGGCGCGCAGCGGCCCCTGCCAGCTTCACTGCGGTTGCCTGACCAGCCGCAACCCCGCCAGCACCAGCGCGAACACGGCAATGCTGGCGGTATACAGCACCAGCGCCGGCACCGCGAACACCAGCGCCACCACCGCCAGCCACCAGCCGCTGCGGCCGGCAACTACCTGCGCCAGCAGTGCCAGCCCGAGCCCGCCCCAGGCCAGCACCTGATGATGAATGCCCAGCCCCAGCAACGAGCGCACCTCACATTGCCAGTACGCAGCCGGCATCGTGCACAGCCCCACCCACTGCCCATCCTCCATCAGCCCGTAGCGCACGCCATAACTGGCAGCAAGCCAAAGCCCCAGGAACAGCACAAGCAGTGCAGCCGGCAGCGAACGAGACATCCGGTTCTCCAATAGCGGTAATCGAAAGCATCCATGATCGCTTATGCACGGTTGTAAGGCAAAATCACAACCCTGCAGCTATGTTGCAGATAACAAGCACACCAAAGACCACCGCACCTGGCAACTTTGCCCGGCCCGCTGTGGTCCTAGCCTGCACACGGCTCGACCTTGCGTTCTTTTGGGGGATTACATGCTTCGATCTTTGCGCCTCGCTGCCTTGCTCGGCAGCCTGCTCATGGCTGTGGCCGCTTCGGCGCGGGATATCGACGCCGCAAGCTATGGCTACCCCTTGACCAACCCGTTCGAGGCCACCATCGCCACCACGCCGCCGGAGCAGCGCCCCACCTTGCCGGACGACGACGAAATCAGTCAGTCCGACTACAGCCTCAACCTGCGCCCGGACCGTGAGTTCACCTTGCCCGACAACTTCTGGGCAGTAAAAAAACTCAAGTACCGCCTGGCCCGCCAGGACCACGAGGCACCGCTGATCTTCATCATCGCCGGTACCGGTGCGCCCTATACCAGCAGCATCAATGAATACCTGAAAAAGCTGTTCTACCAGGCCGGCTTCCACGTGGTACAGCTGTCCTCGCCCACCAGCTACGATTTCATGAGCGCCGCCTCGCGCTTCGCCACCCCAGGCGTCAGCCAGGAGGATGCCGAAGACATGTACCGGGTGATGCAGGCCGTGCGCGCCCAGCACCCGCGCCTGCCGATCAGCGAGTTCTACCTCACTGGCTACAGCCTGGGCGCACTCGACGCGGCGTTCGTCAGCCACCTGGACGAAACCCGCCGCAGCTTCAACTTCAAGCGCGTGCTGCTGCTGAACCCACCGGTCAACCTGTACACCTCTATCAACAACCTCGACAAGCTGGTGCAGACCCAAGTCAAGGGCATCGACCGCAGCACCACCTTCTACGAGCTGATGCTGGCCAAGCTGACCCGCTACTTCCAGGAAAAGGGCTACATCGACCTCAATGAAGCGCTGCTGTACGACTTCCAGCAGTCGCGCCAGCACCTGTCCAACGAGCAGATGGCCATGCTGATCGGCACCTCGTTCCGCTTCTCGGCGGCCGATATCGCCTTCACCTCCGACCTGATCAACCGCCGCGGCCTGATCATTCCGCCGAAGTTCCCGATCACCGAGGGCAGCAGCCTCACGCCGTTCTTCAAGCGTGCCCTGCAGTGCGATTTCGACTGCTACATGACCGAACAGGTCATCCCGATGTGGCGCGCCCGCACCGACGGCAACAGCATCCTGCAACTGGTCAACCAGGTCAGCCTGTATGCGCTGGAAGACTACCTCAGCCGCAGCGACAAGATCGCCGTGATGCACAACGCCGATGACGTCATCCTCGGCCCCGGCGACATCGGATTCCTGCGCAAGGTGTTTGGGGAGCGCCTGACGCTCTACCCTCACGGCGGCCATTGCGGCAACCTCAATTACCGCGTCAACAGTGACGCCATGCTGGAGTTCTTCCGTGGTTAACAAACTCCTCTTCGCCACTGCATTGCTCGCCGCCGGCCAGGCCCTGGCCGCCGAAACCGCCCCCCGGGCCAGCGTGATCGAGGCCGACCCGCAAGTCACCGAAGCGCCACTGGCACCCGAGGCGGATGGTTTCGTCGACCCGCTGCGCGAACTGAAATTCAACCCGGGGCTCGACCAACGCGAGTTCGAGCGCTCTACCCTGCAGGCGCTGAACGTGTACGACCCGCTGGAATCGATCAACCGGCGCGTCTATCACTTCAACTACCGCCTGGACCAATGGGTGCTGCTGCCGCTGGTAAGCGGCTACCAGTACGTCACCCCGCGCTTCGTGCGCACAGGGGTAACCAACTTCTTCAACAACCTGGGCGACGTGCCGAACCTGTTCAACAGCGTGTTGCAGTTGAAGGCCAAGCGCTCGGCGGAGATCACCGCGCGGCTGATGTTCAATACCATCATCGGCGTGGGCGGGCTGTGGGACCCGGCGACCAGGATGGGCCTGCCGCGGCAAAGTGAAGATTTCGGCCAGACCTTGGGCTTCTATGGCGTACCGGACGGACCATACCTGATGCTGCCGGTGCTGGGGCCGTCGAACCTGCGCGATACCACCGGGCTGGTGGTGGACTATGCAGGCGAACAGGCGATCAACTACCTGAACGTGGCCGAAGCCAGCAGCGACCACCCGGAAATCTCCGTGTTGCGTGTGGTGGACAAGCGCTACAGCACCAAATTCCGCTATGGCCAGCTCAACTCGCCGTTCGAGTACGAGAAGGTGCGGTATGTGTATACCCAGGCGCGCAAACTGCAAATAGCCGAGTAAACCTGTTCCGGCCTATTCGCGGGCTTGCCCGCTCCCACTGGTCCTGTGATGACCCTGTGGGAGCGGGCGTGCCCGCGAAAGGGCCGGCACAGACAACCTCAAATCCCCAGGAACTGGCACAGCTCGCGTTTCTTGGCCAAGGCGTCCTTTCGCCCCAGTTCAATCAGCTCGCTGCAATAACTGGCCTCGAACAGCAAATAGCTCAACACCCCCGCCCCGCTGGTACGCGTCGCCCCCGGCCCGCGCAGGAACACACGCAACGCCGTCGGCAACTCGCGCCGGTGCCGCGCGGCAATCTCGTCCAGCGGCTGGCTGGGCGCTACCACCAACACGTCGATTGGCGCCAGGCCCAGGCGCCGGGCATCCAGGTGCGCCGGCAACAGGTGGCTCAGGTGGTTCAGGCGTTGCAGCAGCTCGATGTCGTCTTCCAGGCTGTCAATGAAGGTGCTGTTGAGCATGTGCCCGCCGATCTGCGCCAGGCTCGGCTGCTGCCCGCTGAACACCCGCTGGGTCGGCAACGGTGGCGCCGGCCGCTGCGGGTTGCCGCTGACCCCGACCACCAGTACCCGGCTGGCGCCCAGGTGCAGTGCCGGGCTGATCGGCGCCGACTGGCGTACCGCGCCATCGCCGAAATATTCGTCGCCCAGCCGCACCGGGGCGAACAGCAGCGGGATGGCCGCGCTGGCCAGCAAATGGTCTATGGTCAACGACGTGGGCATGCCGATGCGGCGGTGGCGCAACCAGGCCTCGATGGTGCCGCGCCCCTGGTAGAAGGTCACCGCCTGGCCGGACTCGTAGCCAAAGGCGGTCACCGCGACGGCGCGCAGTTGTTCGGCGGCCAGGGAGTGGTCGATACCCTCCAGGTTCAGGTGCGCCTGTAGCAAGCCGCGCAACGGGCTGCTGTCCAGCAGTGCCACTGGCGCCGGGCCACCCACGCCCAGCAGGTTATGGGCGACAAAGCGGCTGGCCTGGCGGACCACACCGGGCCAGTCGCTGCGAATGACCAGATGGCTGCGGAAGTTCTGCCAGAAGGCGGTGAGCCGCTGTACGGCATCGCTGAAATGGGTGGCGCCGCTGGCCAGGGTGACGGCGTTGATGGCGCCGGCGGAGGTGCCGACAATGACCGGGAACGGGTTATGCGTGCCGGCGGGCAACAGCTCGGCAATGCCGGCCAGCACACCGACCTGGTAGGCGGCACGGGCGCCGCCGCCAGAAAGGATAAGACCGGTTACCGGGGGTGGGGCCATAGGAGTCCTTCCTGGGGTTGATGTGCGGTCAGTGCAGGCCCTTTCGCGGGTAAACCCGCTCCCACAGGTATTGCACAGCCTTCAGGGTCTGCGGAAAACCTGTGGGAGCGGGTTCACCCGCGAATAGGCCGGCACAGACAAAACAAGATTCAGCGCTTTCTCTTGTCGTACAGCCGCGGCGCCCCTTCGGGCCGTGACTTGAACCGGCGATGCGCCCACAGGTACTGCTCGGGGCATTCGCGCAACACGCTTTCCACCCACTGGTTGATGCGCAGGCAGTCAGCCTCTTCGCTCTCCCCAGGGAAGTCCGCCAACGGCGGGTGGATCACCAGACGATAGCCGCTGCCATCCTCCAGGCGCTTCTGGGTGAACGGAATCACCTGCGCCTTGCCCAAGCGCGCAAACTTGGTGGTGGCCGTCACCGTCGCCGCCGGGATGCCGAACAGCGGCACGAACAGGCTCTGCTTGGCGCCGTAGTCCTGGTCGGGGGCGTACCAGATCGCCCGGCCCGAACGCAGCAGCTTGAGCATCCCGCGCACATCCTCGCGCTCCACCGCCAGCGAGTCGAGGTTATGCCGCTCGCGGCCGCTGCGCTGGATGAAGTCGAACAACGGGTTGCCGTGCTCGCGGTACATGCCGTCGATGGTGTGCTGCTGCCCCAGCAGCGCGGCGCCAATTTCCAGGGTGGTGAAGTGCACCGCCATCAGGATGGCCCCCTGCCCGGCCTGCTGGGCGGCCTGCAAGTGCTCCAGCCCCTCGACATGGGCCAGGCGCGCCAGCCGGGCCTTGGGCCACCACCAGCTCATGGCCATTTCAAAGAAAGCAATACCGGTGGAGGCGAAATTGGCCTTGAGCAGGCGCTGCCGTTCGTCGACCGACAGCTCCGGGAAGCACAGCTCCAGGTTGCGCGCGGCAATGCGCCGCCGCTCACCGGCAAAGCGGTACATCACCGCTCCCAGCGCGGCACCGACCTTCAACAGAACCCGGTACGGCAACTGGACCACCAGCCACAGCAGGCCCAGGCCCAGCCACAGGCCCCAGAAACGTGGGTGAAGGAAATAGGGACGAAAACGCGGGCGTTCCATTGATGCTTCCGGAAAGACAAAGGCCGCGCATTCTACAACGGATCAGCGCATGTTGCGGGCAACCGGTCTTATCGTTATAAGTCAGGGCACTTTTTTCGCAACAAGCCGTCTATGCAGACCATGAGCCCAAACCACACACCCGACACCGCCTCCGTGTTCCAGCTCAAGGGCAGCATGCTCGCCATTACCGTGCTGGAACTGGCGCGCAATGACCTTGAGGCCCTCGACCGCCAACTGGCGGCCAAAGTCGCCCAGGCACCGAACTTCTTCAGCAACACGCCGCTGGTGCTGGCGCTGGACAAGCTGCCGGCCGGCGAGGGCGCAATCGACCTGCCGGGCTTGATGCGGATCTGCCGCCACCACGGCCTGCGTACCTTGGCGATCCGCGCCAACCGCATCGAGGACATCGCCGCCGCCATCGCCATCGACCTGCCGGTGCTGCCGCCATCCGGCGCCCGCGAACGGCCGCTGGAGCCCGAGCCGGAGGTGAAGAAACCCGAGCCGGCTCCGGTCCCGCCACCGATTCTTGAACCCGAGGTGCGCCCAACCCGCATCATCACTTCGCCAGTACGTGGCGGCCAGCAAATCTACGCCCAGGGCGGCGACCTGGTCGTGACCGGTTCGGTCAGCCCGGGCGCGGAACTTCTGGCCGATGGCAACATCCATGTGTACGGCGCCATGCGCGGCCGCGCCCTGGCCGGCATCAAAGGCAATACCAAGGCACGTATCTTCTGCCAGCAGATGACCGCCGAAATGGTCTCCATCGCCGGCCAGTACAAGGTCTGCGAAGACCTGCGCCGCGACCCGCTGTGGGGCACCGGCGTGCAAGTCAGCCTGTCTGGCGACGTGTTGAACATCACCCGTCTTTAACGGATACTTGCCAGCATTTTTAGTGCAACTTTTCTTGACGTTGCCATTTGTTTGTATTTTTTGCAGGGACTTGTGTCCCGATTATTTTAGGGGTGAAACACCTTGGCCAAGATTATCGTGGTTACTTCCGGCAAGGGGGGTGTGGGCAAGACCACCACCAGCGCCGCCATTGGTACCGGCCTCGCACTGCGTGGCCACAAGACCGTCATCGTCGACTTCGACGTGGGCCTGCGTAACCTCGACCTGATCATGGGCTGCGAACGCCGCGTGGTGTACGACTTCGTCAACGTGGTCAACGGCGAAGCCAACCTGCAACAGGCCCTGATCAAGGACAAGCGCCTCGAGAACCTGTACGTGCTGGCCGCCAGCCAGACCCGTGACAAGGACGCGCTGACCCAGGAAGGCGTGGAAAAAGTGCTGATGGAGCTGAAGAAAGACTTCGACTTCGTCATCTGCGACTCGCCGGCCGGTATCGAGAAAGGCGCACACCTGGCCATGTACTTCGCCGACGAAGCCGTCGTGGTGACCAACCCCGAGGTGTCCTCGGTACGTGACTCCGACCGCATGCTGGGCATCCTGTCGAGCAAGTCGCGCCGCTCCGAGAACGGCGAAGAGCCGATCAAGGAACACCTGCTGATCACCCGCTACCACCCGGAGCGCGTGGAAAAGGGCGAAATGCTGAGCATCGCCGACGTCGAAGAGATCCTGGCGATCAAGCTCAAGGGTGTGATCCCCGAAAGCCAGGCAGTGCTCAAGGCTTCCAACCAGGGTATCCCGGTCATCCTCGACGACCAGAGCGACGCCGGCCAGGCCTATAGCGATACCGTCGACCGTCTGCTGGGCAAAGAAAAGCCCCTGCGGTTCATCGAAGTGCCGAAGCAAGGATTCTTCGCGCGCCTGTTTGGAGGCAAGTAAACCATGAACCTTTTTGACTTCTTTCGTGGCAGACAGAAACAGACCAGCGCGTCGGTAGCGAAAGAGCGTCTACAGATCATCGTGGCGCACGAGCGCGGCCAACGCAGCGAACCGGACTACCTGCCCGCACTGCAGAAAGAACTGCTTGAAGTGATCCGCAAGTATGTGAACATCGGCAACGATGACGTGCATATCGAGCTGGAAAACCAGGGTAGCTGCTCGATTCTGGAGCTGAACATCACCTTGCCGGATCGCTGATTTCGCGACCAGGCCTGAATCATTGGGGCTGCTTTGCAGCCCATCGCCGGCAAGCCAGCTCCCACAGGGTCCGCGCTATACCTGTGGGAGCTGGCTTGCCGGCGATGGGCCGCAAAGCGGCCCCAGTGTTTTCCCCGATATAACCGAGACCAAGCAATGCCGCTGTCCAATATCCAGATCCTGCACGAAGACGCCGCCATCCTGGTGATCAACAAACCGACCCTGTTGCTGTCGGTACCCGGCCGCGCCGAGGACAACAAGGACTGCCTGATCACCCGCCTGCAGGAAAACGGCTACCCCGACGCGTTGATCGTGCACCGCCTGGACTGGGAAACTTCCGGCATCATCCTGCTGGCCCGGGATGCCGACAGCCACCGCGAGCTGTCACGCCAGTTCCATGACCGCGAAACCGAAAAGGCCTACACCGCGCTGTGCTGGGGCCAGCCGACACTGGACAGCGGCAGCATCGACCTGCCGCTGCGCTACGACCCGCCAACCAAGCCACGGCATGTGGTGGACCACGAGCAGGGCAAGCATGCGTTGACCTTCTGGCGTATCGTCGAGCGCTGCGGTGACTACTGCCGGGTAGAGCTGACACCGATTACCGGGCGTTCGCACCAGTTGCGCGTGCACATGCTGTCGATCGGCCACCCGCTGCTGGGCGACCGGCTGTATGCCAACCCCGAAGCACTGGCGGCCCATGAGCGGCTGTGCCTGCATGCGTCGATGCTGAGCTTTACCCACCCGATGACCGGGGAGCGATTGAAGTTCGAGTGCCCTGCTCCTTTCTGAATTTGTATTGCCTGTACTGGCCTCTTCGCGGGCTTGCCCGCTCCCACAGGAATAACACTGCATTCGAAATCTGTGCAGTACCTGTGGGAGCGGGCGAGCCCGCGAAGAGGCAGACACAATTTGTCGACCCAATACGCTAAACTCGCGCCACTGCTGTCTGGAGTGAGCTATGCGCGACGCACTGAATTCTGGCCTTATCGACTTTCTCAAGGCCTCCCCAACGCCCTTCCACGCCACCGCCAGCCTGGCCCAGCGCCTGGAAGCTGCCGGCTACCAGCGCCTGGACGAGCGCGACAGCTGGGCCACGGTGCCTGGCGGCCGCTATTACGTCACCCGTAACGACTCGTCGATCATCGCCATCAAGCTGGGCAAGCAAGCCCCGCTGCTAAACGGTATCCGCATGGTCGGCGCCCATACCGACAGCCCGTGCCTGCGGGTCAAGCCGCAGCCAGAACTGCAGCGCCAAGGCTTCCTGCAACTGGGCGTCGAAGTGTATGGCGGCGCCCTGCTGGCGCCCTGGTTCGACCGCGACCTGTCGCTGGCCGGCCGGGTAACCTACCGCCGTGACGGCAAGGTCGAAAGCCAGCTGATCGACTTCAAGCTGCCAATCGCGGTCATCCCCAACCTGGCCATCCATCTCAACCGCACCGCCAACGAAGGCTGGGCGATCAACCCGCAGCACGAGCTGCCGCCAATCCTGGCCCAGGTGGCGGGTGATGAGCGCATCGACTTCCGCGCCCTGCTCACCGAGCAACTGGCCCGCGAGCACGAGCTGATCGCCGATGTGGTGCTGGATTACGAGCTGAGCTTCTACGACACCCAGGACGCCGCGCTGGTCGGCCTGAACGGCGACTTCATCGCCGGTGCCCGCCTGGACAACCTGCTGTCGTGCTATGCCGGCCTGCAGGCCCTGCTGGCCGCCGACAGCGATGAAACCTGTGTGTTGGTGTGCAACGACCACGAAGAAGTCGGCAGCTGCTCGGCCTGTGGCGCCGACGGCCCGATGCTGGAGCAGACCCTGCAGCGCCTGCTGCCGGATGGCGATGCCTATGTGCGCACCATTCAGCGTTCGCTGATGGTGTCGGCCGACAACGCCCACGGCGTGCACCCCAACTACGCCGACAAGCACGACGGCAACCACGGGCCCAAGCTTAACGCCGGGCCGGTCATCAAGGTGAACAACAACCAGCGTTACGCCACCAACAGCGAAACCGCCGGGTTCTTCCGCCACCTGTGCATGGCCGAGGAAGTGCCAGTGCAGAGCTTCGTGGTGCGCAGCGACATGGGCTGTGGTTCGACTATCGGGCCGATTGCGGCCAGCCACCTGGGTGTGCGTACGGTGGACATCGGCTTGCCGACCTTTGCCATGCATTCCATTCGCGAGCTGTGCGGCAGCCATGACCTGGCGCACCTGGTGAAGGTGCTGAGCGCCTTCTACCGTTGCCGCGAGCTGCCTTGATGCTTTGATGCAGGCAGGCCTGGCCTCTTCGCGGGCTTGCCCGCTCCCACAGGATCTCCACAGGCCCGGGCATTGTAGGGACCTGTGGGAGCGGGCATGCCCGCGAAGAGGCCAGACCTGCCCAAGGTCAATCCCGCTTCGCTCGCTACCCGCTATGCTTGTTACACCGCCCCACTGCAAAAGGATTGCTGTTCATGTCCCCGTTCCTCTCCCTGTTCGTGCCTGTGTTTCTGTTCCTGTTGTTGCTGACCGTCGGCTTCAGCCTGCGCGAGCGCAACATTGGCGTGGTCATGATGTGGGTCGGCACGCTGGGTATCTTCGGCCTCACCTGCTGGAAAATCCTGGAGCAACTGCCGTCGTGAACCTCTACACTCGGTCAATCGTTTGACCTGAGGTAGTTTTGCCAGTGCCTGCCCTTCTGCGTTGCCTGTTCCTGCTGCTATTCCTGTTTGTCACCCCGGTACAGGCGGCGGGCCTGCCCGGCCTGCTTGGTGGCAGTGCGCCCGCACAGCCGGAAGCGACCGAACCGCTGGGCAAGTCGCTGGACGAGGTGATCAAGAACCTGGAAAACGACCAGCAGCGAGCCAAGCTGCTGGCCGACCTGAAAAAGCTGCGCGACGCCACCAGGCAGTCGCAACCCACCGTCGAACAGGGCGTGCTAGGCCTGATCGGCGGTGCCCTGCATGACTTCGAGAAACAGTTCAGCGGCGAGGCCAGCCCGTTCCATCGCTGGGCTGCCGAGATCGAACAGGCCCAGGTCGAACTGAGCGAATTGATAGTACCGGTGCACCAGTGGCCGGCCATCCTGTTCGGCTTTGCCGCCGTCATCGCCGTCTGGAGCGTGCTGGCCTATGCCTTCAACTGGGTCGGGCACCGGGTGCGCCTGCGTTTTGGCCTGAGCGAAGAGCTGCCGCAGCACCCGCGTACCTGGGACCTGGTGCGCTTTGCCCTGCGCAAGCTGGGCCCGTGGCTGGTGGCGCTGGTATTCACCGTGTACCTGAGCGTCGTGCTGCCGCCGTCACTGGGCAAGTCGCTGGCCATGGTGCTGGCCTACGCGCTGGTGGTCGGCACCTGCTTCTCGGCCATCTGCGTGATCGCCTTCTCGCTGCTCGACGGCCCCCACCGCCACCGCGCCCTGCACATTCTGCGCCACCAGGCGTTCCGCCCGCTGTGGCTGATCGGCAGCTTCGCCGCGTTTGGCGAGGCGATGAGCGACCCCCGCCTGACAGTCGCCCTGGGCACCCACCTGGCCCATGCTCTGGCTACCCTCGCCAATGTAATTGCGGCGCTGTGCACCGGGTTGTTCATCCTGCGCTTCCGCCGCCCGATCGCCCACCTGATCCGCAACCAGCCCCTGTCACGGCGCCTGACCCGGCGCACCCTCAGCGACACCATCGAAATCCTCGGCAGCTTCTGGTTCGTGCCGGCATTGATCCTGGTGGCGATTTCGCTGTTCGCTACCTTCATCTCGGCCGGTGACACCAGCACTGCTCTGCGCCAGTCACTGATGTGCACGGTGCTGGTGGTGGTGTGCATGGTGCTCAACGGCCTGGTGCGCCGCCACGCCGCCAACCCCAAGCGCGCCAACAAGCGCCAGGCGGTGTACGCGGAGCGCTTGCGCAACTTCGGCTACCTGCTGGTGCACCTGTTCATCTGGCTGGTGTTCATCGAACTGGGGCTGCGCGTGTGGGGCCTGTCGATGATCAGCTTCGCCGAGGGCGACGGCCACGACATAAGCGTGCGCCTGCTGGGCCTGGCCGGCACGCTGATCGTCGCCTGGCTGGTGTGGATCCTGGCCGACACCGCCGTGCACCACGCCCTGGTGCGTTCGCGCCGGGGCCTGGCCAACGCCCGCGCGCAAACCATGATGCCGTTGATCCGCAACGTGATGTTCGTGGTCATCTTCATCATCGCAGTGATCGTTGCCCTGGCCAACATGGGCATGAACGTCACCCCGTTGCTGGCCGGTGCCGGTGTGATCGGCCTGGCCATCGGCTTTGGTGCGCAGTCGCTGGTGGCCGACCTGATAACCGGGTTGTTCATCATCATCGAGGACTCGCTGGCCATTGACGACTACGTGGACGTGGGCGGGCACCTGGGCACGGTGGAGGGGCTTACCATCCGTACCGTGCGCCTGCGTGATATCGACGGCATCGTGCATACCATCCCGTTCAGCGAAATCAAGAGCATCAAGAACTACTCCCGCGAGTTCGGCTACGCGATTTTCCGCGTGGCGATCCCGCACAGCATGAACATCGACCAGGCAATCACGCTGATTCGCGAAGTGGGGCAGAAGCTGCGCAACGACCCGCTGATGCGCCGCAACATCTGGTCGCCGCTGGAGCTGCAGGGGGTGGAAAGCTTCGAGTCGGGGTCGGCAATCTTGCGGGCGCGGTTCAAGACCGCGCCGATCAAGCAGTGGGAGGTTTCGCGGGCGTTCAATCTGGCGTTGAAACGGCAGCTGGACGAGGCCGGGCTGGATTTGGCAACGCCAAGGTTGTCAGTGCAGGTAGTGACTGCCGGTTCCGCCAGTTAGTGCCTCTTCGCGGGTGAACCCGCTCCCACAAGTACTGTGCAAAGGCTGAAACCTGTGCGGCCCCTGTGGGAGCGGGTTTACCCGCGAAGAAGCCAACACTTCATCCAGCCTGGGCGCGGATGCGGATGGCATCATGCCGCCAGTACTCAAGGTCACAGTCGATCAGGTGCCCATGCTGGTCACTGTTGACCCGGGTGATATGCAACCCAGGGCTTCCCGCCGACACCTTCAGGGCACTGGCCGCCTCCACCGGCAACGCCGTCGGCAAGATCTCGAAGCACACCTGCCCGTACTGGATGCCATACACCCGCCCATAAATCTCGGTCAGCGACTGGGCCAGGTCCTGTTCGAGAATCTCCGGGAAGTACCGGGGGTTGAGGTAGTGCTCGGCATAAAGCACTGCGCGCCCGTCGATCCGCCGCAACCGGCAGATGCGTACCACGCTGGACAACGCCGGCAGCTGCAAGCGCGCACAGATAGCCGCCGAGGCCGGCTGCAGCCGCGCCGACAACAATTCGGTAGCGGGCTCCCGCCCCTGCTCGCGGACCATGGCATGGAAGTGGCTGCGTTCGATCAGGTCGTAGGTCAGCCGTTCGGGTGCGACGAACCAGCCGCGACGCTCTTCGCGGTAGATCAGCCCCTGGGCCTCCAGTTGCACCAGCGCCTCGCGCAGGGTAATGCGCGTGGTGTCGAACACTTCACTGAGCCTGCGCTCGGCTGGCAGCTTGCCGCCCGGCGCCAGCAGGCCGTGCTCGATCTGCTCCTGCAGGGCATGGCAAATGGCTGTTACCGCACGCGGTGGCATCGACTGCATCAAATGTTACCTATCTGGAATAGTCCAGCCCCATGACAGGGCACTTGGAGAATAGAGCAAGCCTAGGCAGGGCTGATGAACATCCTGTGACACAGGCTTTGGCCAGATACTGCCAGAAACGCGCCAAGCCAGCAGAACCGGGGCGGTTCCGTGGTCTACGCTGTAGCTTCAGGGCCTTCGCCGGCCCTTGCCTACATCAAACTGTCACGCAAGCAGCCTACCTTGGCTCGAGGTTTGCTGACCTAGACCAACGGTCACCAGACAACGGCTTCACTCATAACAACATCACTAAAGGCACCCACCCAAGGAGCTTCGGATGAAAAAGTTGTTCATGGCGTCACTGCTCGGCTCGGCTATTGCCCTGTGCACCTCGGCCATGGCCGCCGGCCCCGACCTCAAGGCCCTGGAAGACGCCGCCCGCAAGGAAGGTAACATCAACAGCGTCGGCATGCCTGATGCCTGGGCCAACTGGAAAGGCACCTGGGAAGACCTGGCCAGCAAGTACGGCCTCAAGCACAGCGACACCGACATGAGTTCGGCCCAGGAAATCGCCAAGTTCGAAGCCGAGAAGGACAACGCCAGTGCCGACATCGGCGACGTGGGCGCTGCCTTTGGCCCGATCGCCGTGAGCAAGGGTGTGAGCCAGCCTTACAAGCCGAGCACCTGGGACCAGGTACCGGAGTGGGCCAAGGACAAGGACGGCCACTGGGCGCTGGCCTATACCGGCACCATCGCCTTCATCATCAACAAGGACCTGGTCAAGAAAGACGAGCGGCCAACAACCTGGCACGACCTGGAGAAAGGCAAGTACAAGGTCGCCATCGGTGACGTCGGCACCGCTGCCCAGGCCGCCAACGGCGTGCTGGCTGCAGCGATCGCCTACAAGGGCGACGAGACCAACCTGGCACCGGGCCTGCAACTGTTCACCAAGCTGGCCCAGCAGAAGCGCCTGTCGCTGGCCAACCCGACCATCCAGACCCTGGAGAAGGGTGAGGTGGAAGTCGGCGTGGTATGGGACTTCAACGGCCTGAGCTACCGTGAGCAGATCGACCCCAAGCGTTTCGAAGTGCTGATCCCGTCGGACGGGTCGGTGATCTCCGGCTATACCACCGTCATCAACAAGTACGCCAAGCACCCGAACGCGGCCAAGCTGACGCGTGAGTACATCTTCAGCGATGCCGGGCAGATCAACCTGGCCAAGGGGCATGCGCGGCCGATCCGTGCCGAGCACCTGAAGCTGCCGGACGACGTGCAGGCCAAGCTGCTGCCCAACGAACAGTACAAGGCTGCGCAGCCGATCAAGAATGCCGAAGCCTGGGAAATGACTTCGAAGAAGCTGCCGCAGATGTGGCAGGAGCAGGTGATCATCGAGATGGAGTAAGGGGCTAGCTTAGCTAGCGCCTGGACGGGCCTCTTCGCAGGCTCGCCCGCTCCCACAGGTACCGCGCGCACCTCGAGGCTGGCGCACGACCCTGTGGGAGCGGGCGAGCCCGCGAAGAAGCCAACGCAGTTCATGACTGGAGCCACCATGCAACACAACGTCATCCTGGTCCTGCTCGACGGCCTCAACTACCAGGTCGCCCACCACGCCATGGGCCACCTGCACGCCTACGTCGAAGCCGACCGCGCCGCGCTGTACCGCGTGGAATGCGAACTGCCGTCGCTGTCGCGGCCGCTGTACGAGTGCATCCTCACCGGTGTACCGCCGATCGACAGCGGTATCGTGCACAACAACGTCAACCGCCTGTCCAACCAGCGCAGCGTGTTCCACTACGCCCGCGAGGCCAACCTTGGCACTGCCGCGGCGGCCTATCACTGGATGAGCGAGCTGTACAACCGCTCGCCCTTCGACCCGCAGCGCGACCGCCATACCCACGCACCGAAACTGCCGATCCAGCATGGGCTGTTCTACTGGGACGACCGCTACCCCGATTCGCACCTGCTGGCCGACGGCGAATACCTGCGCCGCCGCCACGCCCCCAACTTCCTGCTGGTGCACCCGATGAGTATCGACGATGTCGGCCACCACCACGGCCTGGACAGCAGCCAGTACCGCAACGCCGCGCGCAGCGCCGACATCCTGCTGGCCGACTACCTGCCGGGCTGGCTCGAAGAGGGTTACCAGGTACTGGTCACCGCCGACCACGGCATGAACAACGACCGCTCGCACAATGGCCTGCTGACCGAGGAGCGCGAAGTGCCGCTGTTCGTCTTCGGTGATGCGTTCAGCCTCGACCCTGCGGCCAAACCGCTGCAGACCGAGCTGTGCGGGACTATCTGCGAGCTGCTCGGCGCGCCGCATGACAAGAGCGTCTGCCGGGAGCTGCTGAAGTGACCGCCCCCAAGAGCAGCAGCGCCCGTGGCCGCTACCTGGCCCTGCTCTGCCTGTTACCGTTCGCCGTGTGCTTCGTCATCTTCCAGATCGCCCCGCTGGCTTGGGTGGCGATCAACAGCCTGCAATCGGAAGCGGGCTGGGGCGTGGACAACTTCAGCAAGGTATTCGCCTCGAAGTTCTACCTGCAGGCCCTGCAACGCAGCCTGGAGATCAGCTTCTGGTCGAGCCTGTTCGGCATCGTCATCGCCACCCTCGGCGCCTACTCGCTGCGCCAGGTGGACTCGAAGCTGCGCGACTTCGTCAGCGCCTTCGCCAACATGACCAGCAACTTCGCCGGGGTGCCGCTGGCCTTCGCCTTCATTATCCTGCTCGGCTTCAACGGCGCGCTGACCCTGTTGCTGAAGCAGGTCGGCCTGCTGGAAGACTTCAGCATCTATTCCAAGAGCGGGCTGATCCTGGTGTACACCTACTTCCAGATCCCGCTTGGCGTGTTGCTGCTGTACCCCGCATTCGACGCCCTGCGCGAAGACTGGCGCGAGTCGGCCGCGCTGCTGGGCGCCAGCCACTGGCAATTCTGGCGGCACATCGGCTTGCCGGTGCTGGCCCCGGCACTGCTGGGCACCTTCGTCATCCTGCTGGCCAACGCCCTCGGTGCCTATGCCACTGTCTACGCGCTGACCACCGGCAACTTCAACGTACTGCCGATCCGCATCGCCGGCCTGGTGGCCGGCGACATCAGCCTCGACCCCAACCTGGCCAGCGCCCTGGCAATGGTCCTGGTGGGGCTGATGACGCTGGTCACGGTGGTGCATCAATGGCTGCTGAAACGGAGCTACCATGCACGCTGACGCCCGTTCCGGAGGCTGGTACCACCGCGCCGTGGTCTACCTGCTGTTCCTCATACTGCTGCTGCCGCTGGCCGGCACCCTGCTCTACTCGCTGGCCACCAGCTGGTCGGCCAGCCTGCTACCCAGCGGCCTGACCTTCAAATGGTACATCGCACTGTGGAGCGAGCCGCGGTTCCTGGCGGCCTTCGGCCAGTCGCTGCTGGTGTGCGTGGGCTCCCTGATCCTGTCGGTGGTGCTGATCCTGCCGCTGCTGTTCGTGGTGCACTACCACTTCCCCAGGCTCGATGCACTGATGAACATTCTCATACTGCTGCCGTTCGCGGTGCCGCCGGTGGTGTCGTCGGTGGGGCTGCTGCAGCTGTACGGCAGCGGGCCCATGGCCATGGTCGGCACACCATGGATCCTGATCGGCTGCTACTTCACCATCGCCCTGCCGTTCATGTACCGGGCCATCACCAACAACCTGCAGGCGATCAACCTGCGCGACCTGATGGACGCCGCCCAGCTGCTCGGCGCCAACACCTGGCAGGCGGCGCTGCTGGTGGTGCTGCCGAACCTGCGCAAGGGCCTGATGGTTGCACTGCTGCTGTCGTTCTCGTTCCTGTTCGGCGAGTTCGTGTTCGCCAACCTGCTGGTCGGCACCCGCTACGAGACCCTGCAGGTGTACCTGAACAACATGCGCAACAGCAGCGGCCACTTCAACAGCGCACTGGTAATCTCGTACTTCGCCTTCGTGCTGGTACTGACCTGGGTCGCCAACCGCCTGAACAAGGACAAGACCTGACATGAGCTTCGTCAGCGTACAGAAACTGCACAAAAGCTACGCCGGCAGCCCGGTGTTCGAGAACATCGACTGCCGTATCGAGCGTGGCGAGTTCGTTACCCTGCTTGGCCCGTCCGGTTGCGGCAAGTCCACGCTGCTGCGCTGCATCGCCGGGCTGACCCCGGTGGACAGCGGGCAGATCCTGCTCGATGGCCATGACATCGTGCCGCTGAGCCCGCAAAAGCGTGGCATCGGCATGGTGTTCCAGAGCTACGCCCTGTTCCCCAACATGACCGTGCAGCAGAACGTCGCCTTCGGCCTGCGCATGCAGAAGGTCAAGACCGACGAAAGCCAGGCCCGGGTGCGCGAAGCGCTGGAGCTGGTGGAGCTGGGCAACTTCGCCGGGCGCTACCCGCACCAGTTGTCTGGCGGCCAGTGCCAGCGCGTGGCCCTGGCCCGCTCGCTGGTTACCCGCCCGCGCCTGCTGCTGCTCGACGAGCCGCTATCGGCGCTGGATGCACGTATCCGCAAGCACCTGCGCGAGCAGATCCGCGCCATCCAGCGCGAGCTGGGGCTGACCACCATCTTCGTCACCCACGACCAGGAAGAGGCGCTGACCCTGTCCGACCGCATCTTCCTGATGAACCAGGGGCGCATTGTCCAGAGCGGCGATGCCGAAACCCTCTACACCGCGCCGGTGGACCTGTTTGCCGCCGGCTTCATCGGCAACTACAACCTGCTCGACGCCGACAGCGCCAGCCGCCTGCTGCAGCGCCCGGTCACCAGCCGCCTGGCGATCCGCCCCGAGTCGATCACCCTGGGTATCAACGGCGAACTGGACGCCGAGGTGCGCAGCCACAGCCTGCTGGGCAACGTGATCCGCTACCGGGTGCAGGTGCGCGACGTGGAACTGGTGGTCGACGTGCTCAACCGCTCACCGGCCGACCTGCATGCGGACGGGCAACGGGTAAGCGTGTCGATCGACCCCACGGCGCTACGGGAAGTGGCCTAAGGAGAATCAACAGCATGGCACTGGCAATTTTCGATCTGGACGAAACCCTGATCCACGGCGACTGCGCGTCGCTGTGGAGCGAGCAGATGGCCCGCCTGGGCTGGGTCGACGGCAAGGAATTCCTGCGCCGCGACCATGAATTGATGGAAGCCTACGGCAGAGGCCACCTGCAGATGGAGGACTACATGGCCTTCAGCCTGGAGCCGATTGCCGGGCGTACCCTGGAAGAGGTCGAGCACCTGGTGCAGCCGTGGGTCGAAGATGTGATCGAGCCGATCATCTACGGCGACGCGTGCCGCTGCATTGCCGAGCACCGCAAGCGTGGCGATCGCATCCTGATCATTTCGGCGTCGGGTACGCACCTGGTCGGGCCGATAGCGGCGCGGCTGGGAGTGGACGAGTACCTGGCGATCGAACTGGAGGCGGTGAACGGGGTGTATACCGGCAAGACCCATGGGGTGCTGACGTATCGCGAAGGCAAGATCACGCGGTTGCTGGAATGGCTGGACCAGGAGCAGGAGAATCTGGAGGGGGCTAGTTTCTATTCCGACTCGCGCAATGACCTGCCGTTGTTGCTGAAGGTGGATCATCCGCATGTGGTGAACCCGGATGCGGTGTTGCGCGAGCATGCCGAGACCAATGGCTGGCCGATTCTGAGCTGGAGCTGAAGATTTGTGTGGGCCTCTTCGCGGGCACGCCCGCTCCCACAGGAATTACCACAAACTTGAGTGTTGTGCGGTCCCTGTGGGAGCGGGCGTGCCCGCGAAAGGGCCAGGCCTGCTTACACCAGGCTCGGGTCGATCACCATCACCAGCTTGCCCGACACCTGGTTGGTCTCAAGCTCGGCATACGCCGCCTGGGCAAACTCCACCGGGTAGGTATCCACCAGCTGCGGCGACAGGCGCCCTTCGGCAAACAGCGGCCACACCTGTTGCTGCAACTCGCTCAGCAACTCGGCCTTGAAACCGTCATCGCGGTTGCGCAGCGTGGAACCGGTAATCTCCAGGCGCTTGCCCAGTACCTGTGCCAGGTCCAGCTCGAACTTGCGCCCGCCCATCAGGCCGATGATCACCCAGCGCCCGTCACGGGCCAGCAGCTTGAGGTTGAGCTCGCCGTAGCTGGCGCCCACCGGGTCGAGAATCACGTCGAACGGGCCGACACCCTCCAGCGCCTCGAGGTTCTCGTTACGTACCACGCCACCGGCGGCACCCAGCGCCTCGCAGTAGGCCAGGCGGTCCTGCGAACCGACACTGACCCACACCGGGCTGCCGAACGCCTTGCACAGCTGGATGGCGGCCGAGCCAACGCCGCTGGCGCCAGCGTGCACCAGCACCTTCTCGCCAGCTTTCACGCCACCCAGCTGGAAGATGTTCAGCCAGGCAGTGGCATACACCTCCGGCAACGCCGCCGCTTCGTGCAGGCTCAGCCCTTCAGGCACGGGCAGCACGTGGCGGGCATCGACCACCACTTCCTCGGCCATGGCACCGCTGGCCAGCAGTGCGCACACCCTGTCCCCCACCCGCCAGTCGGCACCGGCACCCACTTCCTCGATCACTCCGGCGCACTCCAGGCCCATGTACGGGCTGGCACCGGGTGGTGGCGGGTACAAACCTTTCATCTGCAGCAGATCGGCGCGGTTCAACCCCGCTGCGGCCACGCGGATACGTACCTGGCCAGCGTCGCAGGCCGGGCGTTCGGCCTCGACCCAGGCCACATGTCCGTCAACGCCTTGCAATGCCTTCACAGTGCCTCCATAGTTGAATCATATGACCGAGCCTGGGATCGCTATGTCCCAGGCTTTTTGCAGTATGCGCCCGGCTCCCATGGAACCGGCGAACGGAAAAGACGGCCTACTATGCGTGATCAATTGCCTCCACGTCGAATCAGCATGAAGCATTTCCTCCCAAGCACCGCCCTGGCCCTGATGATCGGCCTGGGCAGCCTCACGCTCGGCGGCAATGCGGCGGCCGCCAACAAGTGGGACAGCCTGCAGCCGGACCGCGACGAGATCGTCGCCAGCCTCAACGTGGTGGAATTGCTCAAGCGCCACCACTACAGCAAGCCGCCGCTGGATGACGCCCGTTCGGTCATCATCTATGACAGCTACATCAAGCTGCTGGACCCGGCACGCAGCTACTTCACCGCTGCCGACATTGCCGAATTCGACAAATGGAAAACGCAATTCGACGATTTCCTCAAGAGCGGTAACCTCGACCCGGGCTTCACCATCTACAAGCGCTACCTGGACCGCGTCAAGCAACGCCTGGACTTCGCCCTGGCCGAGCTGAACAAAGGCGTGGACAAGATCGACTTCAACGCCAAGGAAACCTTGCTGATCGACCGCAAGGATGCCCCGTGGATGAAGGACCAGGCCGAGCTCGACGATTTGTGGCGCAAACGCGTCAAAGACGAAGTGCTGCGCCAGAAGATCGCCGGCAAGGAACCCAAGCAGATCCAGGAAACCCTGACCAAGCGTTACAAGAACCAGCTGGCGCGCCTGGACCAGACCCGTGCCGAGGACATCTTCCAGGCCTACATCAACACCTTCGCCCAGTCCTACGACCCGCACACCAACTACCTGTCGCCGGACAACGCCGAGAACTTCGACATCAACATGAGCCTTTCGCTCGAAGGCATTGGTGCGGTGCTGCAAAGCGACAACGACCAGGTCAAGATCGTGCGTCTGGTGCCGGCAGGCCCGGCGGCCAAGACCAAGCAGGTGGCGCCGGCGGACAAGATCATTGGTGTGGCCCAGGGCAACAAGGAAATGGTCGACGTGGTCGGCTGGCGCCTGGACGAAGTGGTCAAGCTGATCCGCGGCCCGAAAGGCTCGGTGGTGCGCCTGGAGATCATCCCGGCCAGCAACGCGCCTAGCGACCAGACCAGCAAGATCGTGTCCATAACCCGTGAAGCGGTGAAACTCGAAGAGCAGGCGGCGAAAAAGTCGGTGCTCAAGCTCAAGCAGGACGGGCGCGACTACAAGCTGGGTATCATCGAGATCCCGGCCTTCTACCTGGACTTCAAGGCCTACCGCGCCGGTGATCCGGAGTACAAGAGCACGACGCGTGACGTTAAGAAACTGCTCACCGAGCTGCAAAAGGAAAAAGTCGACGGCGTGGTCATCGACCTGCGCAACAACGGCGGCGGCTCGCTGCAGGAAGCCACCGAACTGACCAGCCTGTTCATCGAAAAAGGCCCGACCGTGCTGGTACGCAACAGCGACGGCCGCGTCGACGTGCTGGAAGACGAAAACCCTGGTGCCTTCTACAAGGGCCCGCTGGCGTTGCTGGTCAACCGCCTGTCGGCCTCGGCTTCGGAGATCTTCGCCGGTGCCATGCAGGACTACCACCGGGCGCTGATCATCGGTGGCCAGACCTTCGGCAAAGGCACCGTACAGACCATCCAGCCACTCAACCATGGCGAGCTGAAGCTGACCCTGGCCAAGTTCTACCGGGTATCCGGGCAGAGCACCCAGCACCAGGGCGTGCTGCCGGACATCGATTACCCGTCGATCATCGACACCAAGGAAATTGGCGAGAGCGCCCTGCCCGAGGCCATGCCGTGGGACACCATCCGCCCGGTGGTCAAACCGGCGGCCGACCCGTTCAAACCGTTCCTGGCCCAGCTGAAAGCCCAGCATGAAGCCCGCAGCGACAAGGACGCGGAGTTCACCTACATCCGCGACCGCCTGGCCCTGACCCAGAAGCTGATGAACGAGAAGACCGTCAGCCTCAACGAGCAGGACCGCCGTGCACGCCACGATGAGATCGAGGCCAAGCAATTGGCGCTGGAGAACATCCGCCGCAAGGCCAAGGGTGAAGAACCGCTGAAAGAGCTGAAAAAAGAGGACGAGGACGCGCTGCCGACCGAGGATGAAAACACCAAGCCGGAAGACGATGCCTACCTGTCTGAAACCGGGCGCATCCTGATCGACTACCTGAGTGCGAGCACCAAGGTGGCCAAGAAGTAAGGCGCTGCGCCAATGATGGCAAGTTAATGTGACTTGTCATCAAACAGTCTTTGCACTGTCGTGAAACAGAGGGGCCGGGCGTGGAAACGCTCGGCCCTTTCATTTTCAGGAATACGGCGCGCCCGCTCCCACAGGTTCACACAGCTCTTGAGCCTTGTGTTGTACCTGTGGACGCGAATCAGGCTGTTTCGGGGTAGCTGTATTCGAACACCCGGACGACTTCGGAGGCATGCCACGATGCCGCCTCCATGCCGTCTACCGGCCCGGAGAAGCGCCCCAGCCGCTCTACGCACTCGAAAAAGCCGGTACGCGGCAAACGGCTGGCGCCCTGACTGATCACCAGTGAGCTGCGCAAGGGCTGCTCGGCGCGGGCATCCAGCACTGCCAGGTATTCCAGCGCGGCAGTGAGTGTCTGCATGGCCGGGCTGGGCAACTGCAAGCGCTCGATCAGCGCTCGGTACGTCAGCAAGTGACGTTGACGACGGGCCAGGTCAAGCTCGCCCAGCAGGTTATCCCAGTGCTGACGGCTGATCCTGACCTGGCTCATGATGGCTCGCTCCAGCCAGCCACCCCCAGATGCCAGGCCAGGGCTCGGCGGATGGCAGCATCCGGCTGGCGCTCGCCCGATTCGATCATGGCCAGATAAGCCGGGCTTACCCCGACATTGCGCGCCAGTTGCTCAGGGGCAATGCCCTTGGCCTGGCGAATTTGCGCAACTTCGCTGAATGCTGGCAATGGCGCACTGGCAGCGGCGCTACTCGCCTCACTGGCAACCACCTCGACAGGCGCCTGCCCGGCAGCCTTGAGCAGTGCCTGGTACTGCTCCCAGGGAACGACGGCGTACTCGGGCTGACCGTCCCGGCTGATTACCTGAATACCCATTACAAACCCCTTTAGAAAGGATTACAGCATGTAATCCGTAGGCATAACCCTTATGCCAATTATATTACCAACTCCGGGGTCTGTGCAGTTGAGGTGTCGCTCAGGCGGGTTTCACTGCGTGTTGCGCTCCAGACGCAGCGCTTCGGGGGTGGCTGGCAGGCGCTCGACCACCCGCAGCCGCTCGGGGGCCTGGCTGTCGCGCCAGGCCTTGAAGCGCGCCAGTTCATCAGCCACAGTCTTCAGCACCCACCCCAGCACCGCGATGTCGTCGAGGAAACCCACACCCAGCAACCAGTCGGGGATGGCGTCGATGGGGCTGACGAAATACAGCAGCCCGGCGACGATGGTGACCAGAGCCTTGGGGCTGATGGCGCGGTACTCGCCACGCCACCAGGCCAGGCACAGCGACTGCAGTACTTTCACGTCTTCACGCAGCTGGCCAATCCGCGGGCCTTTGCGAGCTACCGCAAACAGCAAGGCGGGCAACCGGCCACGGCTGAGCAGGCGCTCGGCCAAGGGCAGGAAACGGGCGAAATTCCAAGGTGCGCTCATGGAGCCTCCAAGTGGAAAGGTTATCCACATTTATTGTGGATAACCTTGTGAACAGGGCGACGTTTGTGACCCCGGGTGCCTGCCAGGCAAGGGCCCCGGTCAGATCGGGCGTTTTTTACACAGTCGTTTCACACCATGGCTGCGTCCGCCGCAAACGAATTGCATCAGAAGCATCTTGCTTCTTTACGCTGCATTTCCTCGGACAGTATCAGTAGTTGCAGGTTCGTCCAACTATCCGGCACAAACGAAAACGCCCCGTCAGGACGGGGCGTTTTGCGTGGGCCAGCCAGTGTTACTTGGCAGGCGCTTCGGCCGGGGCCTCAGCAGGTGCTTCCGCTTCTGGCTCGGCGCCTTGCAGCTGGGCAGGATCCTTGATGGCGATCAGTTCCAGGTCGAATACCAGTACCGAGTTGGCCGGGATCAGCGGGCTTGGGCTTTGTGCACCGTAGGCCAGTTCAGCCGGGATGAACAGCTTGTATTTCTCGCCGACGTGCATCAGCTGCAGGCCTTCGACCCAACCCGGGATCACGCCACTGACCGGCAGGTCGATCGGGCTGCCGCGCTCGACGGAGCTGTCGAACACCTTGCCATCGATCAGCTTGCCTTCGTAGTGGACGGTGACCACGTCGGTCGGCTTGGGCTGCGGGCCGTCGGCCTTCTTGACCACTTCGTACTGCAGGCCCGAGGCAGTGGTGACCACGCCTGGCTTCTTGGCGTTTTCCTCGAGGAATTTCTTGCCGGCCGAGGCGGCTTCTTCGCTGGCCTTGGCCAGGCGCTCTTCGGCACGTTTCTGCAGCGCAGTGAAGGCCTCTACCAGCTCTTCGTCCTTGATGCGCTGTTCCTTCTTGCCAACGGCGTCTTCGATGCCGAGGGCTACTGCTTTCGAATCAAGGTCTTCCATGCCTTCCTGAGCCAGGCTCTTGCCCATGTTCAGGCCGATACCGTAGGAGGCTTTCTGTGCCGGAGTCTTCAGCTCGGGGCTGCTGGTCTGTTGATCACAGCCAGCCAGTACCAGGCCTACCAGGGCAACCGCAGCCGCCAAACGATGCTGTTTCATGCTATTTCCTTGTTCATGCGCCAAAAGGGCAATCAGGGTAAAGCCGCGAGCTTAGCAGGCGGCCATGACCAATGGCTACCGGCATAGGAGCGGGTTTTGGTAAGGAAGTTCAGTAGTTAAAAGGTTATTCATCAAAGGATGTGCAGCCATTGGCCAGTATTGACCGGTTGTGCCGCTTTCGCGCAGTTTTGCGGGATATTTATTTTTGCTGAATGCTGAGAAGCATGCACTGGCCCTATCGCCGGCAAGCCAGCTCCCACAGGTTGGCCACAGGCCCGAAGCAGGTGCTAATCCTGTGGAAGCTGGCTTGCCGGCGATAGGGCCGAACCTGCGCTCAGGGGTAATTGCCCTCACGGTACTGCCCTGCCACCTCGCGCAGCACTTCGCACACCCACTGCCCCGCCAGGCTCTGCGGCAAGGCGGCATTGCGACAGATGCCGACCGAACCGCCGGGTTCGCGCAAGCCCAGGTCGAGTTCGACCAATTCGCCACGGCGCAAATCGAGCAGCACCGCATCGCGCGGCGCCACCCACACTGCATCGCTGCCCAGCAAGTAGCGCCGGCTTAGCGCCAGCGACAGGGTTTCCAGGCGCTGGGCCGGCATCTGGATGCCACATTGTACGAACAGGCTGTCGGCATGCTGGCGGATGGTGGTGCCTGCAGGCGGCAATACCAACGGGTAACGCCCCACCTGCAATCGCTCCACCGGCGTGCCGGCCAGCAACGGGTGGCCGGGCCGCACCACCAGGCTCATCGACTCGCTGTAAAGATGCTCGAACGACAAGCCCTGGATCTGCGGGCTGTCAGTCATGCGACCGACCACCAGTTCCAGTTCGCCCAGGCGCAACTGGCCGAGCAGCTGCGCGCTGACCCCGGTGACCACACTGACTACCAGCGCGTCATGCCGCTGGTGCAGGCGGCACAGCACCTCGGGCATGAGCAGGCCCTCGACCGTGGACAGCACGCCGATGCGCACTTGCGACGGCGCCTTCGCCTCGCCACGCAGGCTGCTGACGCCATCGCGCAGGGCCTGCACGCTGGGCCCGGCATAACGCATGAAACGCGCCCCGGCCGGGGTCAGCTCGACGCCCTGGCGGCTGCGCGCGAACAGCCGCGTTTGCAGCAGGTCTTCGAGTTCCTTGAGGGTCTTGGAGATGGCCGGCTGGCTGATTGCCAGGATGTCGGCAGCCCTGGCCAGGCTGCCCTGCCGGGCAATCTCCAGGAAGCACAGCAGATGGCGGTACTTGATGCGGGTGTCGAGGTTCATGGGCTCAAGCTTACCGCATTGTCGGGGCTGATTATGCAGGTGGCCTGCACCGGCCCTTTCGCGGGCACGCCCGCTCCCACAGGGATCTGCACGGTTCTCAAGACATGTGCAGTACCTGTGGGAGCGGGCGTGCCCGCGAAGAGGCCGGTACAAGCGGCAGATGGATATCAGGCCACAGCCAGCTCCACCGCCTCCCCGTTCAAGCGTACCGGCCACACCCGCAGTCGCTGCCCGCTATCCTCCAGGCATTCCCCACTCTGCAGGCTGAAGTGCTGCTTGTACAACGGCGCCGCCACCACCAGTTCGCCCTGTACACTGCCCACCAGCCCGCGGCCGATTATGTTGGCGCCGGAGCGCGGGTCGCGGTTGTCCACCGCGTATAGCGGTTGCGCCTGCCCCGGCAGGTAGAACAGCGCCACCTGGGCACCGTCGAACCACACCACCACCCCTGAATCCGCCACCAGGTCATCCGCCTGGCACACGGCCTGCCAGTTCTCGTGGGTTTTCACAGCAGCATTGGACAGGTTCATCAGACAGCCTCCTCGACGGTTGGGATCAGGTGCAGCGGCGCAGCAGGCCGGCGCTGTTCGCGTTCGCGCACGAAGTGCACGTCCGGGTCGGCGCGGCGGTCGTTGACGAAAGTACGGAAGCGCTTGAGCTTCTCGGGGTCGCCGAGGGCGTTGGCCCATTCGCATTCATACTGGTCGACCACATGCTGCATCTGCGCTTCCAGCTCGCTGGCCAGGCCCAGGCTGTCATCGATGACCACCTGCTTCAGGTAGTCCAGCCCGCCTTCCAGGTTCTCGCGCCACACCGAGGTGCGCTGCAGCTTGTCGGCGGTGCGGATGTAGAACATCAGCACGCGGTCGATCAGGCGCACCAGGGTTTCGTCGTCCAGGTCGGTGGCAAACAGTTCGGCGTGCCGCGGGCGCATACCGCCGTTGCCACACACGTACAGGTTCCAGCCCTTGTCGGTAGCGATCACGCCGATGTCCTTGCTCTGTGCCTCGGCACATTCGCGGGTGCAGCCAGACACGGCGAACTTGAGCTTGTGCGGGCTGCGCAGGCCTTTGTAGCGGTCTTCCAGGCGCAGGGCCATGCCGACGCTGTCCTGCACACCGTATCGGCACCAGGTACTGCCGACGCATGATTTGACCGTGCGGGTCGACTTGCCGTAGGCATGGCCGGTTTCGAAGCCGGCCTCGATCAGTTCGCCCCAGATCAGCGGCAGCTCGTGCAACTGGGCGCCGAACAGGTCGATGCGCTGGCCCCCGGTGATCTTGGTGTACAGGTCGTACTTTTTCGCTACCTGGCCTATCACGATGAGCTTGTCGGGGGTGATTTCACCACCGGGGATGCGCGGCACCACCGAGTAGGTGCCGTTCTTCTGCATGTTGGCCATGAAGGTGTCGTTGGTGTCCTGCAGCGGCACCAGCGCCGGGTCCATGATCGGCTGGTTCCAGCACGAGGCGAGGATACTGCCCACCGCCGGCTTGCAGATGTCGCAGCCAACGTGGCCCTTGCCGTGGCGTTCGAGCAGTTCATTGAAGGTGCGGATACCCTCCACCCGCACCAGCCCGTACAGCTCCTGGCGGGTGTAGGCGAAGTGCTCGCACAGGCGCTTGTCCACCGCCACGCCACGGGCGGTCAGTTCGTGCTCGAACACCTGCTTGAGCAGGGCCGCGCAGCCACCACAACCGGTGGCCGCCTTGGTGCAGCCCTTGACTGCGGCAAGGTCGCCGCAGCCGCTGTCGATGGCGGCGCAGACCGCGCCCTTGTTGACGTTGTGGCACGAGCAGATGGTCGCGCTGTCGGGCAGTGCATCAGCACCCAGGGCCGGAGCCCCGCCGCCTTGCGGCAGGATAAGTGCCGCCGGGTCGGCCGGCAGGGCAATGCCGTTCTGGGCGTATTGCAGCAGGGTGTCGTAGTAGCTGTTGTCGCCAACCAGCACCGCACCGAGCACGCGCTTGCCGCTGGCGTCCACCACCAGCCGGCGGTAGGCGCTGTTGGCTTCGTCGATGAAGCGGTAGCTGCGTGCGCCCGGGGTGGCGCCATGGGCATCGCCGATGGAGCCGACATCCACGCCCAGCAACTTGAGCTTGGTCGACATGTCGGCACCGGTGAATTCGCCAGCGGTTTCACCCATCAGCAATGCTGCCAGGTTGCGCGCCATGCTGTAGCCTGGGGCGACCAGGCCGAACACACTGCCGTTCCACGAGGCACACTCGCCGATGGCGAAGATGCGTGGGTCGCTGCTGCGGCAGTGGTTGTCGATCACCACGCCGCCACGCGCGGCGATGTCCAGGCCACAGGCACGGCCCAGGGCATCCTGCGGGCGAATACCCGCAGAGAACACGATCAGGTCGGTTTCCAGGTGCTCGCCGCCATCGAAGTTCATGCGGTAGCGGTAGTCTTCACCCTCACTGATCGACTGGGTGGCGCGCGACAGATGCACGCCAACGCCCAGCGCTTCGATCTGTGCCTTGAGCGCGGCACCGCCCTCGCCGTCCAGCTGCACCGGCATCAGCCGTGGGGCGAATTCCACCACGTGGGCTTCCAGGCCCAGCGACTTGAGCGCGTTGGCCGCTTCCAGGCCGAGCAGGCCACCGCCCACGACCACACCACGGCGGGCACTGGCTGCGGCAGCGCGGATGGCATCGAGGTCGTCGAGGGTGCGGTAGACCAGGCGGGCATTGCCGCTGGAGCCTTCGATCGGTGGCACGAAGGGGTAGGAACCTGTGGCCAGCACCAGTTGGTCGTAACCGTAGCGCCCCTGGGCAGTGACCACTTCAAAGCGCTCACGGTCGATTTCCAGCACCGCTTCGCCGAGGTGCAGGTGCACACCGCTGGCGCCGTAGAAGTCCTGCCCGCACAGGGCCAGGGTTTCGGCACAGCTGCCGCCGAAGTACTCGGACAGGTGCACGCGGTCGTAGGCACGCTGGCGCTCTTCGCCGAACACATGCACTTCGAAGCGCTGCAAGGCGCCACGGCTGACCAGTTGTTCGACGCAATGGTGGCCGACCATGCCGTTGCCGACGATGACCAGTCGCTCTCGTTGCCCGCTGCTCGCTGTTGCCTTCATAAGCCGATCCTCGATCAAAAAAAAAGCGCCTGGAGCCGAAGCTCCAGGCGCCTTTGCCTGTATTCATCACGGTAGGGGGCCCGGGTTGATCGCCGTTGATCAGTGGGCTTTGTTGTAGCTGGGGTAAAGCAGGGAGTGTGCCAACCCTGTTTCCTGTGCCGGCCTCTTCGCGGGCACGCCCGCTCCCACAGGGTTCTCCACGTTTATTCAGACCTGTGCAGTACCTGTGGGAGCGGGCATGCCCGCGAAGAGGCCAGCACAGCAAATGCACATTCCAAGTGCATCACTCCCCGTCCTGGTGCACATCAATACACATCCCGCCGATACCGCCTGGCCTTGCCCAGCGCTTCGACATAAGCCGCAGCCGCCGCTGCATCCATGCCGCCATGCTCGGCGACGATGGCCCGCAACGCCGCATCCACATCCTTGGCCATGCGCTGCGCATCGCCACACACATAGAAGTACGCGCCCGCCTCCAGCCACTGCCACAACTGCGCGCCGTGATCGAGCATGCGCTGCTGCACGTAGACCTTCTCGGCCTGGTCGCGCGAGAACGCTGTGTCCAGGCGCAAGTGTCCTGTCGCCTGCCAGGCCTGCAGCTGCTCCCGGTAATAGAAATCGGTGGCCGCGTACTGCTCGCCAAAGAACAGCCAGTTATCCCCTTTCGCTCCACGTGCCTCTCGCTCCTCAAGGAAGGCCCTGAACGGCGCAATGCCGGTGCCGGGGCCGACCATGATCACCGGCACGCTATCGTCCTCGGGCAGGCGGAAGTGCTTCGATGCCTGCGGGAAGATGGCCACCTTCAGTGCCTGCGCACGGTCGGCAAGAAAGCTCGAACACACCCCTTTGCGCGCGCCATAGCGCACCGTGGAAACGGTCAGGTGCACCTGCTCCGGGTGCGCCAGCGGGCTGGAGCTGATCGAATACAGGCGCGGCTGCAATGGCTTGAGCAGCTCCAGCCAGCTGGCCAGCGGCAGTTGCTGGGGGAAGGCGCACAGCACATCGACCAGTTGCCGGCCCCACAACCAGTCCTGCAGCTCGGACTTGCACTCGGGCTGCAGCAGGCGCTGCAGGTCCGGGGCATTGACGGCGAAAGCCTGCAACTGCTGTGTGGTGACCTTGGCGATCTCCAGGTGCGCTTGCAGGGCTTCGGTCAGCGGCATGGCGGGCTGCCCTTTCAGTTCGACCAGGGTCTGGCCATCAAGCTGCATCAGCGCCAGCAGTTCGTCGACCAGGGCCGGACAGTTACGCGGCCACACGCCCAGGGCATCACCTGCGGCATAGGTGAAGCCGCTGCCGCTCAGGTCGAATACCAGTTGACGGGTTTCCTTGCTGGCACCCGGTCCGTTGAGCAAGCGGTTCTCCAGCAGCGTTGCGGCCCAGGGTTGTTGCTTGCCGTAGGCCGCCACTGGCAATGGCTCGGTGACCGGTTGCGGTGCCGCGGCGCTGCCTAGCGTGGGCAGCAGCGCATCCAGCCAGGCGGCGAAGGCGTCGTCGAAGTCCGGTTCGCAGTCCACCCGCTGCAGCAGGCGCCTCCCCCCCAGCTCGGCCAGGCGCTGGTCGAGTTTTCGGCCAAAGCCGCAGAACTGGTCGTAACTGGAGTCGCCCAGGGCCAGCACGGCAAAAGGCAGTTCGGCGCAGTGGGCTCCCTCCTCGCCCTGCAAGGCCTGCCAGAACGCCGCCGCGCTGTCGGGCGCGTCGCCATCGCCAAAGGTGCTGGCGATCAGCACCACGCTGGCGGCGCCCTGCAACTGACGGGGGCTGACCGCGTCCATGCAACTGAGCCGTACATCGAGGCCAGCGCTCCGCAGGTGCTCGGCACAGCGTTCGGCCAGCAGCTCGCCGTTGCCGGTCTGCGAGGCCCACAGAACCTGGTGCCGTGGCGCCGCCAGTGCCGCATCAGGCAGTACCGCCGGCTGGGCGAACAGCCCGGCCAGCAAGCCATCGACGAACAGCCGGCGGTTGGCAGCCAACGGCGCACTGGCCGGCAGGCAGGGCACGCCCTCGGCGCGGGCCTGGTCCAGCCCCAGCAGGAAACCTTGCAGGTAATGGCGCTCTTCCTCGGCCAGTACCGGGGCTGGCAAGGTGTCCAGGCCAAGCAGTCGGGACAGGGTGGCGGTGGGCATGCGGGTTGGCTCCGGAAGGGCAGTGTTCAGATCAACGGCTTCGATACGCTCGCCTGCAACCCGCTCAAGGGCCACGGCACAGTGCTTGAACGCCGGCTGCAGCGACAGCGGGTCGACCGCATCGCAGGTCACGGCGTTGATCGCCAGTTGCTCGCCGATCAGGTCGTTCCAGTGGAACGGGGCAAAGCAGTTGCCCGGCTTTACCCGGTCACTGATGCGCGCGGGCAGCACGGCCTGCCCGCGGCGCGAGCGAATGGCAACCTGGTCCTTTTCGGCGATGCCCAGGCGGGCAGCATCGTCGCGGTGGATTTCCACGAAGGGGCCAGGCTCGAGCTTGTTCAGCGCCGGCACCTTGCCGGTCTTGGTCAGGGTGTGCCACTGGTGCTGTACGCGTCCGGTATTCAGCACCAGGGGGTAATCGGCATCCGGCAGCTCCGCTGCCGGCAACCAGGGCCGGGCGAAGAAGCGGGCCTTGCCGCTGGCGGTCGGGAAGGCTAACGCCGGGCATTCGCCCTGGGCGTCGTACAACAGCGCCTGGCTACTGCCGTCGTTGCGGTAGCGCAGCGGGCTGCGCGGGTTTTCGCGGCCCGGGGCGCAGGGCCACTGGCGCGGCTGCTCGCGCAGTTCGGCATAGCCGATACCCCGCAGGTCGTAGCCAGTGGCCGGGTTATGGAAACGGCGAATCTCCTCGTATACCGCTTCGGCATCGGGGTAGTCGAAGGCGTCGGCGTAGCCCATGGCGCAGGCGACCCGGGCGATGATCTGCCAGTCAGGCAGGCTCTGCCCTGGCGCTTCGACGGCGCGCGGCATCAGGGTGAGGTTGCGCTCGCTGTTGATCATCACGCCCTCGCCTTCGGCCCACAGTGCGGCCGGCAGGAGGATGTCGGCGTAACGGTTGGTTTCGGTGTCGAGGAAGGCATCCTGGGTAATCACCAGTTCGGCCTGGCGCAGGCCGTCAATCACCTGCTGGCGGTTGGCGACACTGGCCACCGGGTTGCTGCAGATGACCCAGCAGGCCTTGACCGCACCGCTTTTCATCTGCTCGAACAGCGCCACTGTGCCCTCGCCGCCTTCGCTGCGCAGGCTGCCTGGCGCCAATTGCCACTGCTGCTCGACGAAGGCGCGGTCTTGCGCCACCAGCGCCGAGCGCTGCCCTGGCAGGCCGGGGCCCATGTAGCCCATCTCGCGACCGCCCATGGCATTGGGCTGGCCGGTCAGCGAGAACGGCCCGCTGCCGGGGCGGCAGATGGCTCCCGTGGCCAGGTGCAGGTTGCAGACTGCATTGGTGTGCCAGGTGCCATGGATGCTCTGGTTCAGGCCCATGGTCCAGCAGCTCATCCAGTTGCTGGCGCTGCCGATCCATTCGGCAGCCCTGATGAGGTCGGCCTCGGCCAGCCCGGTGATAGCGGCCACGCGGTCAGGGGTGTAAGCATCGAGAAAGGCCGGCAGTTCGTCCCAGCCTTCGGTGTGGCGGGCGATGAAGCCGGGGTCGGTGTGGCCGTTACGCAGCAGCAGGTGCAGCAGGCCGTTGAGCAGGGCCAGGTCGCTGCCGGGGCGCACCTGCAGGAACAGGTCGGCCTTGTCGGCGGTAGCACTGCGCCGCGGGTCGACGACGATCAGCTTGGCCCCCGCCTTGACCCGGTCGAGCAGCCGCAGGAACAGGATCGGGTGGCAGTCGGCCATGTTGGCGCCGATCACCAGGAATACATCGGCGTGCTCGAAGTCCTGGTAGCTGCCGGGCGGGCCGTCGGCGCCGAGCGACAATTTGTAGCCGCTGCCGGCACTGGCCATGCACAGGCGCGAGTTGGACTCGATGTGACGGGTGCGGATAAAACCCTTGGCCAGCTTGTTGGCCAGGTACTGTGCCTCCAGCGACATCTGCCCGGACACGTACAGTGCCACGGCGTCGGGGCCGTGCTGGTCGATGATGCCGCGCAGGCGCGCAGCGGCGGCGGCGATGGCCTGGTCGATGCCGGTTCGCGCTGGCTGCTGGCTGCGCTGCTGGCGCACATAGGCATCTTCCATGCGCCCGGCGGCGGTCAGCGGCAGGTGTGCGGTGAGACCTTTTGTGCACAGGCGGCCGAAGTTGCTGGGGTGCTGCTTGTCGCCGCTGATCTTGCCGACCTTGCCATCGGCAACGCTCATGACGATGCCGCAACCGACGCCGCAGTAGGGGCAGACGCTGCGCACTTCGCTATTGACCATGGGCGGGCTCCTGTAGGGAACGCAAAAAGGCGCCGGCTGCCCCTGCTTGCTGGGCAAGCGGGGCAACACGGCGCCTTTGTCGTGAGGTTTTTGTGGGCTGTCGACGTTGATAGCCCTGGGTAGCGGTAGATCAGCAATTAATGGGCCAGCTGTGCCGGCCCTTTCGCGGGCATGCCCGCTCCCACGGGGATATCGCAAGGCCTGAGGGCAGTGCTGTACCTGTGGGAGCGGGCGTGCCCGCGAAGTGGCCGGTACAGGCTGTGCACCATGCGATGGCAACCCCACACCCCATGGCGCTATGCTGGGGCACATTCCAGCACGAGCCACTGCACTCCACCATGTCCCAGGTGATTATCAAGACCCCCGCCCAACTCGACCTGATGCGCCGCGCCGGCCAGCTGCTGGCCCAGGTGTTCGCGGACCTCGACAGCTTCATCCGCCCTGGCGTGACCACCATGCAGATCAACGACCGCGCCGAGGCGTTCATCATCGGCACGCTCAAGGCCCGCCCGGCGAGCAAGGGCCAGTACGGGTTCCCCTATTCGCTCAACACCTCGGTGGACCATGTGGTGTGCCATGGCATGCCCAAGGTCGATGAAGTGCTGAAGGAAGGCTCGATCATCAACGTCGACATCACCCTGGAACAGAACGGCTATATCGCCGACTCGTCGAAGATGTACAGCGTCGGGCCGATCAGCGATGAGGCGCAGCGCTTGGTCGACACCACCTATGACGCGCTATGGAAAGGCATCGAACAGGTACGCCCCGGGGCAAGGCTGGGCGATGTCGGCCATGCCATCCAGACCCATGCCGAAGCGGCCGGCTACAGCGTCGTGCGTGAGTATTGCGGGCATGGCATTGGCCAGCAGATGCATGAAGGGCCGGAGGTACTGCACATTGGCCAGCGCGGGATGGGCCTGAAGTTGCAGCCGGGGATGGTGTTCACCATCGAACCGATGATCAACCAGGGCGGGCGCGGGACGCGCACCTTGAAAGATGGTTGGACAGTGATAACCCGTGACCACAGCTTGTCGGCTCAGTGGGAGCATACGGTGGCGGTGACCGAGGAGGGTTTTGAAGTGCTGACGTTGCGGGAAGAAGAGCGTCGCAGCTGAGATTGCCGGGGCTGCTTTGCAGCCCATTCGCCGGCAAGCCAGCTCCCACAGGGATAGCGCATGGCTTGAGATCAACGCGGTCGAGGTGGAAGCTGGCTTGCCGGCGATGAGGCCCTGACAGGCAATAGAAGATAGTTTTTTGCTCAATGTAGAAACAAAAAAAGCGACCCTAAGGTCGCTTTCTCTGTGACTTCCGGGTGTTCAGTAGGCCCTGGAAGCGGAATATGGCGCAGCGGACGGGACTCGAACCCGCGACCCCCGGCGTGACAGGCCGGTATTCTAACCGACTGAACTACCGCTGCGCTAAACATCGAGTGGTGGGTGATGACGGGATCGAACCGCCGACCCTCTGCTTGTAAGGCAGATGCTCTCCCGGCTGAGCTAATCACCCATGTCTCTCGGTGTGGCGCGCATTCTACGGGCGACTTGGCGCTCTGGCAAGCTCTTATCGAACTTTTTGCAAATTTCGCTGAAACACCAAATCGCAGGCACAAAAAAAGCGACCATGAGGTCGCTTTCTCTGTTACTCCCGGGTGTTCAGTAGGCCCTGGAAGTGAAATATGGCGCAGCGGACGGGACTCGAACCCGCGACCCCCGGCGTGACAGGCCGGTATTCTAACCGACTGAACTACCGCTGCGCTAAACATCGAGTGGTGGGTGATGACGGGATCGAACCGCCGACCCTCTGCTTGTAAGGCAGATGCTCTCCCGGCTGAGCTAATCACCCTTCGTCTCGGTGTGGCGCGCATTCTACGGACGGCTCCGTACACTGGCAAGCACTTTTTAAACTTTTTTCAAAAAAAAACTCAGGCCTTTCAAAGACCTAGCGTTCCCTCGTGCATCTTTGCATCCAACAACGGCTACTGGCACTCCGACAGGGCTGGCCTGAGACCGCCGCTCGGAGAATAATGCGCGCCTTATGCATTAAGGAGAGATTGCCCCTCATGTGGTTCAAGAACCTGCTGACCTACCGCCTGACCCAGGATGTCCCGTTCGAGCCTGAAGCGCTGGAAGCGGCCCTGGCCAGCAAGCCGGCCCGCCCCTGCGCCAGCCAGGAGCTGACCACCTATGGTTTCGTCGCGCCGTTCGGCAAAGGCGAAGACGCTCCCCTGGTACATGTCAGCGGCGAGTACCTGCTGATTGCCGCGCGCAAGGAAGAACGCATCCTGCCCAGCAGCGTGGTCAATGACGCGGTGAAGGAAAAGGTCGAAGAGATCGAGACCGAGCAGATGCGCAAGGTCTATAAAAAGGAACGCGACCAGATCAAGGACGAGATCATCCAGGCCTTCCTGCCGCGCGCGTTCATCCGCCGCTCGATGATCTTCGCCGCCATCGCCCCGCGCCTGGGCATGGTCCTGGTCAATTCCGCCAGCGCCAAGCGTGCCGAAGACCTGCTGTCGACCCTGCGTGAAGTGATGGGCTCGCTGCCGGTGCGCCCGGCCACCGTGAAAATCGCACCGGTCGCTACCATGACCGAGTGGGTCAAGTCGCAGCAAGCTGCCGAAGGCTTCTATGTGCTGGACGAATGCGAACTGCGCGACACCGCCGAAGACGGCGGCATCGTACGCTGCAAGCGGCAGGACCTGACCGGCGAGGAAATCCAGCTGCACCTGAGCACTGGCAAGGTGGTCACCCAGTTGGCCCTTGCCTGGCAGGACAAGCTGTCGTTCATTCTGGATGACAAGATGGTGATCAAGCGCCTGAAGTTCGAAGAACTGCTGCAGGAGCAGGCCGAACAGGACGGTGGCGATGAGGCTGCCCAGCAGTTCGATGCCAGCTTCCAGTTGATGATGATGACCTTTGCCGAATTCCTGCCGGTGCTGTTCGAGGCGCTGGGCGGGGAAGAGATTCCGCAAGGGGTTTGAGTGGTCTGAAATGCCGGTGCTGGCCTGAAAATCATTTTTCGCCTGCACCGGCCCTTTCGCGGGTGAACCCGCTCCCACAGGTACCGCACAGGTCTGAAAACTGTGGAGATCCCTGTGGCAGCGGGTTTACCCGCGAAGCCGCCCGCACAGGCTTGCCCAGAGGGCTGCATATGTGCACCATGGCATTCCACTGTGAGGACGACCTCACGACGCACCGCGTGACCATTCCGGGGACGGCCCCATCCTTCACAACGATGGAGACGCACCATGTCCTGGATCATCCTGTTCTTCGCCGGCCTGTTCGAGGTCGGCTGGGCCGTCGGCCTGAAATACACCGACGGCTTCAGCAAGCCACTGCCCACCGTCCTCACCGTCGCCGCCATGGCCATCAGCCTGGGCCTGCTGGGCCTGGCCATGAAAGAGCTGCCGCTGGGCACCGCCTATGCCATCTGGACCGGCGTCGGCGCCGTCGGCACGGTGATCGCCGGCATCATCCTGTTCGGCGAGTCCATGGCCTTGGTACGCCTGGTCAGCGTGGCGCTGATCATTACAGGCCTGGTCGGCCTGAAAGTCAGCGCCAGCTAACCCCTTGCCACTAGCGCAGGTTACCGCGCAGGCGGCTGACCTGCTCACGCAACGCTTCTGGCTGCGCCGCCTCCACCGGGATGGCGGCGCCTGCCACGATGGTCACCCGCGACCACAGGCGCTTGAAAAAGCCCTTGGCCGGGTCACGGCTGAAGAAGCTGCCCCATAGCCCCTGCAAGGCCAGCGGAATGACCGGCACCGGGGTTTCTTCGAGGATGCGGTTGACGCCGCCCTTGAACACATCGATTTCGCCGTCCCCGGTCAGCTTGCCCTCCGGGAAGATGCATACCAGCTCGCCATCGGCCAGGTATTCGGCAATGCGCGCGAAAGCACGTTCATAGATGGCCAGGTCTTCGTTGCGCCCGGCAATCGGGATGGCGCCTGCGGTGCGGAACACGAAATTGAGCACCGGCAGGTTATAGATCTTGTAATACATGACAAAGCGTATCGGCCGCCGGATCGCCCCGCCCAGCAGCAGCGCATCGACGAACGACACGTGGTTGCACACCAGCAGCGCCGCGCCTTCGTCGGGAATGCGCTCAAGGTCGCGGTGCTGCACGCGGTACATCGAATGGCTGAGCAGCCAGATCAGGAAGCGCATGGTGAACTCGGGCACGATCCTGAAGATATAAGCGTTGACCGCGATATTGAGCAGCGACACCACCAGGAACAGCTGCGGGATGCTCAAATCGGCCAGGCCCAGCAGGATAATGGTGAGCACTGCCGACACCACCATGAACAGGGCATTGAGGATGTTGTTGGCAGCAATCACCCGTGCGCGCTGGTCTTCGGCCGTGCGGGCCTGGATCAGTGCATACAGCGGTACGATGTAGAAGCCGCCGAAAACCCCAAGACCGACGATCGACAGCAGGATCCACCAGGCCTGGCCCATGCCCAGCAGCGCCAGCCAATCGTGCGGCGCCGCCGCAGCGGGTACATCGCCGGAGTGCCACCACCACAGCAGGCCGAACAGGCTCAGGCCGAACGAGCCGAACGGCACCAGGCCGATTTCCACCTTGCGCCCGCTCAGCCGCTCGCATAGCAGCGAACCCAGGGCAATCCCCACCGAAAACAAGGTCAGTACCAGGGTCACCACCGTGCCATCACCGTGCAGCCAGTCCTTGGCGTAGGCCGGGATCTGCGTGAGGTAGATGGCGCCGACGAACCAGAACCACGAGTTGCCGACGATCGAGCGCGACACTGCCGGGGGCTGCCCCAGACCCATGCGCAGGATCGCCCACGACTGCTTGAAGATGTTCCAGTCCAGCGGCATTTGCGGTGACGCAGCAGCGGCCCGCGGGATCCAGCGGCTGGCCAGGTAGCCGAGCACGGCAGTGCCGACCACGCCACCGGCCACCACGGCGGCATAACTTTCGCTGGACATCATCACTCCTGCGCCGATAGTGCCGGCGAGGATCGCCAGGAAGGTACCGGTTTCCACCAGCCCGTTGCCGCCGACCAGTTCTTCTTCGCGCAGGGCCTGCGGCAGGATCGAGTACTTCACCGGGCCGAACAGCGCCGAGTGGGTTCCCATGCCGAACAGCGCCACCAGCATCAGCGCCAGGTGATTGGTGATGAAGCCGAGCGCGCCTACCGCCATGATCGCGATCTCGGCCAGCTTTATCGCCCGGATCAGCGCATCTTTGGCGAACTTCTCGCCAAACTGCCCGCCCAGCGCCGAAAACAGGAAGAACGGCAGGATGAACAGCAAGGCGCACAGGTTGACCCAGATCGAACGATCACCGTCGCCCAGGCTGAGTTTGAACAGGATCGCCAGAATCAGCGACTGCTTGAACAGGTTGTCGTTGAAGGCACCCAGCGACTGGGTGATGAAAAACGGCAGGAAACGCCGCTTGCCGAGCAAGGTGAATTGCGAGGAGTGACTCATCGTCCTTGGTCCTGAGGGCTTTTCGATTGGAGGCGCGCCGGGCGCAACAAGCCACAAATCTGCATGGGAAATGCGCTGGCTGGCAAGCGCTCAAGGACTTTGCAGGGCTGTACCGGCCCTTTCGCGGGCACGCCCACTCCCACATGCCTTGAGGGCATGTGGGAGCGGGCGTGCCCGCGAAAGGCCTGCGCAGCAGGCCTCTGTTGGCATATGCTGGCCCCCGGCAAAACAGAACAACAAGGATGTGGCAATGCTCGCCGCCATAAAACGCTACCCGCACACCGTACGCCTGCTGCTTACCACCACCTTTACCCTCACCGTCGCCCGTGCCCTTACCCTGCCCTACCTGGTGGTGTACCTGGCCGACAACTTTCAGCTGCCGATCAGCCAGATCGGCCTGCTGATCGGTGGCGCGCTGATCATCGCCTCGCTGCTGAGCCTGTATGGCGGCCACCTGGTGGATACCTTGCGCAACCACACACTGGTCAGCGCCAGCACCCTGCTGTTTGCCCTGGCCTTCGTCGGCGCAGTCGCCAGCCACTCGGCGCTGCTGTTCTTTCTCTGCCTGGTGCTGATCAACCTGGCCCTGGCAGTGGTCGACATCGCCGCCAAGGCGGGCTTCTGCGCGTTGCTCCCGGTGGAGGAACGGGCCGAAGTGTTCGCCATCAAGTACACCCTCAGCAACGTCGGCTACGCCGCCGGCCCGCTGCTTGGCGTGGCCATGCTGGAGCTGAATGAGCATATGCCGTTCATCGCCTCCGCCCTGCTCGGCCTGGGTATGTGCCTGGCCTACTGGCGCCTGGGTGACCGCAGCCTGCAGGCCAGTGTGCCGGACAAGCCCGGGGTCGGCTTTGGCCAGGTGGCATTAAGGCTGGCCCGTGACCGGCGGCTGGTATGCTTCACCTTGGGCGGGGTGCTGAGCGCGGTGGTGTTCGGCCAGTTCACCGCCTACCTTTCGCAGTACCTGGTGGTGACCAGCAGCCCGGCCGAGGCGGCGCGCCTGATCGGTTACCTGGTGACCACCAACGCAGTGACGGTGATTGCCTTGCAATACCTGATCGGCCGCCGTATCAGCCGCCAGCGCCTGATGCCCTGGCTGCTGGCCGGCATGGGCCTGTTCATCGCCGGGCTGCTGGGCTTTGCCCTGGCCGGCTCGGCGCTGGCCTGGTGCCTGGCGATGCTGGTGTTCACCCTGGGCGAGATCATCGTGATCCCGGCCGAGTACATGTTCATTGACCTGATCGCGCCGGAGCACTTGCGTGGGGTGTATTACGGTGCACAGAACCTGTCCAACCTCGGCGCGGCGCTGGGGCCGGTGATGGTGGGGTTTGCCCTGGTCCACCTGTGGCCGGGGGCGATCTTCTACCTGCTGGTGTTGTCGGTGATACTGGCAGGGGTGTTTTATTGGCTGGGTACCCGCACTAATTGATGCTGGCTGTACCGGCCTCTTCGCGGGCATGCCCGCTCCCCCCACAGGGATATCACATGCCTTGAGGGCAGCGCCGTACCTGTGGGAGCGGGCGCGCCCGCGAAGAGGCCGGTACAGGATGCCCCCTGCGACCACCTGCCACTGCGACCATCGTCTGCGCTGACGAAGCGGCACCTGCGTGCCAGACTGATTGATCGGGACCGCGTTATCTTTTTGCTTCGGAGTTTTCATGTCGTTGTCCAGCGGGCTGATCGCCGTGGTCGCCCTGGCCTATATGGCCATCATGTTCGCCATCGCCTTCTATGGCGACCGCCGCAGCACGCCGTTGCCGCCGAAGCTGCGTGCCTGGGTGTACAGCCTGTCGCTGGCCGTGTACTGCACCAGCTGGACCTTCTTCGGCGCGGTCGGCCAGGCCGCCGAACAGCTCTGGGCCTTCCTGCCGATCTACCTGGGCCCGGTGCTGCTGCTGATCTTCGCGCCCTGGGTGCTGCAGAAGATGGTGCTGATCAGCAAACAACAGAACATCACCTCGATTGCCGACTTCATCGCCGCGCGCTACGGCAAGTCGCAGTCCCTGGCGGTGGTCGTGGCGCTGATCTGCCTGGTCGGCGTGCTGCCGTATATCGCCTTGCAGCTCAAGGGCATCGTGCTCGGCGTCAACTTGCTGATCGGCGCCAATGCCGACGCCACTGGCACCCGCGTACAGGACACCGCGCTGGTTGTTTCACTGGTGCTGGCACTGTTTGCCATCGTCTTCGGTACCCGCAGCCTGGACGTGACCGAACACCACCGCGGCATGGTCCTGGCGATTGCCTTCGAATCGCTGATCAAGCTGCTGGCCTTCCTGGCCGTGGGCATATTCGTTGTCTTCAATCTGTATGACGGCTTCGACGACCTGTTCAGCCAGGCCCGCCAGTCGATCCACCTGCAGGACTATTGGCAGGAAACCATCAACTGGCCGTCGATGGTGGTACAGACCGCCGTGGCGATGATGGCAATCATCTGCCTGCCGCGGCAGTTCCACGTCACCGTGGTGGAGAACATCGAGCCCCAGGACATGCGCCTGGCACGCTGGGTTTTCCCGATGTACCTGGCGCTGGCCGCGCTGTTCGTGGTGCCGATCGCCCTGGCCGGGCAGATGCTGCTGCCGGGCACAGTGATTTCCGACTCGTTCGTCATCAGTCTGCCGCTGGCCGAGGCCCACCCGAGCCTGGCCTTGCTGGCATTCATCGGTGGCGCCTCGGCGGCCACCGGCATGGTCATCGTCGAGGCCGTGGCGCTGTCGACCATGGTCTCCAACGACATGCTGCTGCCCTGGCTGCTGCGCCGGACCAACGCCGAGCGGCCGTTCGAAGCGTTTCGCCACTGGATGCTCTCGGTACGCCGGGTGACCATCGTGGTGATCCTGCTGCTGGCCTATGTCAGCTACCGCCTGCTGGGCTCCACCGCCAGCCTGGCGACCATCGGCCAGATCGCCTTCGCCGCCGTGACCCAGCTGACACCGGCCATGCTCGGGGCGCTGTACTGGAAGCAGGCCAACCGCCGTGGTGTGTTCGCCGGCCTGGCCGCAGGTATTTTCCTGTGGTTCTACACCCTGGTGCTGCCGATTGCCGCGCACAGCGTGGGCTGGCCGCTGCAGCTGTTCCCAGGGCTTGCGTGGCTGCACGGCAACCCGCTGAACCTGCCGATCAGCCCGCTGACCCAGGGCGTGGTGCTATCACTGGCGGGCAACTTCACCCTGTTCGCCTGGGTTTCGGTGCTGTCGCGCACGCGGGTTTCCGAGCATTGGCAGGCCGGCCGCTTCATCGGCCAGCAGACCAGCGCCAGGCCCAGCAGCAAGCCGCTGCTGGCGGTGCAGATCGACGACCTGCTGACCCTGGCCTCGCGTTTCGTCGGTGAAGAACGCGCCAGGCAAAGCTTCATCCGCTTCGCCTACCGCCAGGGCAAGGGCTTCAACCCCAACCAGAACGCCGACGGCGACTGGATCGAACATACCGAACGCCTGCTGGCCGGGGTGCTCGGCACCTCGTCGACCCGCGCCGTGGTCAAGGCCGCCATCGAAGGCCGCGACATGCAGCTGGAAGACGTGGTGCGTATCGCCGACGAAGCCAGCGAGGTACTGCAGTTCAACCGCGCCCTGCTGCAAGGGGCCATCGAGAATATCAACCAGGGCATCAGCGTGGTCGACCAGAACCTGCACCTGGTGGCCTGGAACCGCCGTTACCTGGAACTGTTCAACTACCCCGACGGGCTGATCAGCGTGGGTCGACCGATCGCCGACATCATCCGCTACAACGCCGAGCGCGGCCTGTGCGGCCCGGGCGAGGCGCAGGTGCATGTAGCGCGGCGCCTGCACTGGATGCGCCAGGGCCGTGCGCACTCCTCCGAACGCCTGTTCCCCAATGGCCGGGTAATCGAACTGATCGGCAACCCGATGCCCGGCGGCGGTTTCGTCATGAGCTTCACCGACATCACGCCGTTCCGCGAGGCCGAACAGGCCCTGCGCGATGCCAACGAAGGCCTGGAGCAACGGGTGGCGGAGCGCACTCAAGAGCTGTCGCAACTGAACCAGGCGTTGTCCGAAGCAAAAAGCCGTGCCGAAGCGGTGAGCCAGTCCAAGACCCGCTTTCTGGCCGCAGTCAGCCACGACCTGATGCAGCCGCTGAACGCCGCCCGGCTGTTCTCCGCCGCGTTGTCGCAGCAGGCCGAGGGCATGAATGAAGAAGCCCGGCAGTTGGTGCAGCACATGGACAGCTCGCTGCGCTCGGCCGAAGAGTTGATCAGCGACCTGCTGGACATCTCGCGCCTGGAAAACGGCAAGATCACCCCGGATGCCAAGCCCTTCGCCCTCAACGAACTGTTCGACACCCTGGGCGCCGAATTCAAGGTGCTGGCCGCCGAAAAAGGCCTGGAGTTCCGCCTGCGCGGCAGCCGCCTGCGGGTGGACAGCGACATGAAGCTGCTGCGCCGGGTGCTGCAGAACTTCCTGACCAACGCCCTGCGCTATGGCAAGAGCCCGATCCTGCTGGGCGCACGGCGCCAGGGCGAACAGTTGTGGCTTGAAGTGTGGGACCGCGGCCCAGGCATCGCCGACGACAAGCTGCAGGAGATCTTCCAGGAGTTCAAGCGCCTGGACAGCCACCAGACCCGTGCCGAGAAGGGCCTGGGCCTGGGCCTGGCGATCGCCGACGGCCTGTGCAGGGTGCTAGGGCACAAGCTGGAAGTGCGCTCGTGGCCTGGCAAGGGCACGGTGTTCCGCGTCAGCGTACCGATTGCCCGCCAGGCCGCCCCGGCGCCCAGCGCCCCGGTGGAACAGGGCGGCCAGCCACTGGCCGGGTTGCAGGTTCTGTGCGTGGACAACGAAGACAGCATCCTGATCGGCATGAACAGCCTGCTCAGCCGCTGGGGCTGCCAGGTGTGGACCGCGCGCAACCGCGTCGAATGCGAGGCCCTGCTGGCCGAGGGCATGCGCCCGCATCTGGCACTGGTGGACTACCACCTGGACGACGGCGAGACCGGTACCGGGCTGATGGGCTGGCTACGCGCGCGTCTGGGTGAGCCGGTACCAGGCGTGGTGATCAGCGCCGACGGCAGCAAGGAAACCATCGCCATGGTGCATGCCACTGGCCTGGACTACCTGGCCAAGCCGGTCAAGCCGGCGGCCCTGCGCGCCATGCTCAATCGCCATCTGAGCCTGGTTCAGTAAGCGCTTCATCCGCCAACGCCTCGTCGGACAGCGCCCGCTCCAGCAGGTCGGCCGACAGGCTCTTGCTGGCGCGGGCGCCCAGCAGCTTCAGCTGTTCGCTGCGGCTGACCAGGTTGCCGCGCCCTTCGCACAGCTTGTTGCGCGCGGCGGCATAGGCCTTGTCCACCTGCTGCAGGCGGTTGCCCAGCTCGTCGAGGTCCTGGATGAACAGCACGAACTTGTCGTACAGCCAGCCGGCACGCTCGGCGATCTCACGGGCGTTCTGGCCCTGGCGTTCCTGCTTCCACAGGCTGTCGATGACCCGCAGGGTGGCCAGCAATGTAGTCGGGCTGACGATCACGATCTGCCGGTCGAAAGCCTCCTGGAACAGGTTTGGCTCGGCCTGCAAGGCTGCCGAGAAGGCTGCCTCGATCGGCACGAACAGCAGCACGAAATCCAGGCTGTGCAGGCCTTCGAGGCGGTTGTAGTCCTTGCTTGAGAGGCCTTTGACATGGCTGCGCAGCGACTGCACGTGCTGCTTGAGCGCGGCCTCGTCATTACCGGCGACAAACTGCTGGTAGGCGGTGAGGCTGACCTTGGCATCCACCACCACCTGCTTGTCACCGGGCAGCATGATCAGCACATCAGGCTGGAAGCGCTCGCCGTCGGCGCTTTTCAGGCTGACCTGGGTCTGGTATTCGCGACCCTTTTCCAGGCCGGCATGCTCCAATACCCGCTCGAGTATCAGCTCACCCCAGTTGCCCTGGGTTTTCTGGCCTTTCAGCGCCTGGGTCAGGTTGGTGGCTTCGTCGGACAGGCGCAGGTTGAGCTGCTGCAGGCGCTCCAGTTCCTTGCCCAGCGAGAAGCGTTCGCGGGCTTCCTGCTGGTAGCTTTCCTCCACGCGTTTTTCGAAGGCCTGGATACGCTCCTTGAGCGGGTCGAGCAACTGGCCGAGATGCTGCTGGCTGGTCTGGGCGAAGCGCTGCTCGCGCTCGTCGAAGATCTTGGTGGCCATGTCGGCGAACTGGGCGCGCAGGGTGTCGCGGGCTTCCTGCAGGTCTTCCAGGCGCTGCTGGTGGTTTTCCTGCTGCTCGCGCAGTTCGGCCTCCAGGCGCGCGGACTGGGCCTCCAGCCGACGCAACTCGGCTTCGCGGCTGGCCCGCTCGATGCTCCAGGCATGGGCGGCATCACGGGCATTGTCGCGGTCGATCTGCAGCAGTTCCAGCTCACGGCCCTGGGCGGCCAGCTGGGTCTGCTTGAGCGTATTGGCTTCGCTGAGGTCGCTGACCTCGTCGCGGCTGGCGTCCAGTTGCGCCTGCAGGCCGGCCTGGGCCAGCAGGGCAGCATTGAGGCGTTCTTCGAGCAAGGCCTGCTCGCCCTGCCGCACGCCCTGGCGGCGCTGCACCTGCATGACCCAACCCAGGCAAGGTAATGCACCTGCCACCAAGCCCAGCAGAATGCTGGCCAGATCCACTGTCATGCTTACCCCGAATGATCCTGATGATTGCGGTGCAGCTTATCAGCCAAAGCGACGTGTTGCCTGTGCGGGCCTCTTCGCGGGCAAGCCCGCTTGTATGGTTAGACTTGAAGGGGTGGTGGGACTAAATGCCCGATTCTGACTGTTCGCAGCAGTACAGACCGTGGGAGACATCGCCCCACCCCTTCCACCAAAGCGCCGATAAAGAATGCATCGTTTGCAAGCGACGATAGAAGCAAGCCAGCGCCTCTTGGTGAAACCCCTTCAAGCCGAAAAACCATAACGTGAGGAGCCGCCCATGGCAATGCAGGCAGGTAAGTTGATCGTGGGTGCGGATGTCGCGAAAGCTGAACTGGTTATCCACCACGATGATCGCGATGAAATTATCAGACTGAAAAACTCCAAACTCGAAATCAAACGCTGGCTGAAACAGCAGCCCCTCAATACTGCAATTGCTGTTGAGGCGACCAATGTCTACCACCTGGACTTGGTTGAGCAGGCCCATAGCCTGGGTTTCGAGGTTTATGTCATTGATGGCTTCCAACTGAGCAACTACCGAAAAAGCGTTGGAGGCCGGGTTAAAACTGACCCTTCCGATGCTCGATTGCTGTCCCGTTTTCTGAAAAATGAGGGCGAGGACCTTCGCCCTTGGAGCCCCCCTCCCACAGGATTACCTCTATCTTCAGGTCTGTGCAGTACCTGTGGGAGCGGGCTTGCCCGCGAAAGGGCCCGTACAGGCAACATACTCAGGCAGGAAACCACTGCCTCAGAAGCCGCCGCGCCTCCTGCGACCCCTGCCCCGCCGCTAGCTCCAGCCAGTACCGCGCCTGCTCCGGCGCGTTGTGCTGGCATAGCCGCGCATACTCCAGCTGCGCTCGCCGATCACCGGCGCGGGCGGCCTGGCGCAGCAGTTCATGGCCAATGCGCCGGTCACGGGCATTGCCGCAATCGCGGCACAACATCTGGCCCAGGCGGCTTTGCGCCACGACCACGCCCTGGCGCGCCGGCTGCTTCAACAGGTGCCCGGCCAGGTGCTTGACCTGCGGCTTGTCACCGAGGCGCGGGTTGTCGAGCAGCCACAAGGCCACTTTCAGGGAGAAACGTTCGGGGGGAGGCGCAGGCGTCGATGCAGTGGGGCTGGCGAGGTGTTTACCGCGAAACTTCATGGGCAACAGGTTTGGCAACTCGAAAGGCGCGCCACTCTACCCTTTTTTTAGCGCACTGGCCTTTCGATTTCTGGCGGATTGAAAAAATTTTCAACGATCTTTTCTTGACGTTTTCAGGTGGATGACCAACCGGTCTCTCCGAGCATGTCGATTGTCGGACAGTTCGCCGTATTGCTGGCACGCCCGTCCTAGAGCAAGCGCACGGGACAATCCACAGTTCCTGTGGATAACTCGGTGGACAACCCCCTCTCATACCCCGCAAACCCCCGTGAATTGGGGGTTTCGGTCAAACTGACGATTTTTTCACCAGCTGAAAATAGTGTTTTTTTTCATTGACTTAACCGCCCAGTCAAGGCATTGGCGAGGCTGCCGGGGCGTGTTGCCGAGCAGTTACAAGCGCTGCCCGAAATGTGAACAAGTGCACCCTGAACCTTCATTTGAGTGCACTGAATCGGTACATAAGGCCGGTTGCGGCCCTTTCCACCCCTCTTCCCAGTCGGGCAAATACGCGCCATACTATTCGGCTGATCTGAACAACATCAAAGGCTTGCCAAGCGCCTTTTTTTTCGGTAAGGTGCGCCTCGTTAGTACCAAGCTGAAAGTCAATTCTGGCCTCAAGCGTCCTTGCAGTCCCTCCTCCCAAGAGTGGTGCTGCTGAAACCAGGACCGGCCTATTCGATGATTCACTCGCCAGCCCTGCGCTGTTCAAGCACGAATCACGTGACAGATTGATCAGGATCCCACCCCGACGGCCTAGAACCTTGGCCCCGATGTGCTGCCTGCCTTCTGAAGTACCTACCAGTCAGCCCACGCGCCCACCTTTGATTGCGCTCCCTCTGGCTGCCCTGTTCCAGTCAGGTTCGTTCGTCCCTTAATAAAGGCGTCACTGGAACGTTTCTATCATGCACGGATCATAACCCCGTGTTTAAAGCAGGAACCTCCAACAATATGCAAACCCATCATCAGATTCAGGCTGCCATTGGCACCCTCTCCCAGGCCTTCTCGCCGTTGAAGTGCCTTATCGTTGCCCCTCGCAAGGGCAGCTTCAGCTTCACCCTGGTAGACGAACACGGCGTCGCCTGCCACACCGAGCGGCTGTACCCTGAACAGTACAGCCGCAGCGAACCGTTGCAGGCGGTCATCGCCCGAACCCGCCAGTCGCTCACCGCGTGAGCGGCGAATACCGCGGTATTCATGCGCTGAATCATCCCATCACAAGCCTGCCTGAACGTTCCCGGCGTAATTGCCTTAAGGCATATAGCCCGGTACCTCAGGCAGTAATCGATTTAAAAACAGCCCTTTACACCACGATTATCACACTACACTTCAACTCGAGCGGTGCTTACCGCTTCCGGCGGGCCTGATCATTCACCAGCTGCCAAGCTCCAGCGCCCGTCCGGCCCTTACCTGCTCGAGGGCATCATGGGTATCGCGGCGAATGAATTGTGTCAGTATGTGATACGACCCACCCTGGTCTACCTGAACCGTCACTGCGCCAGCGCCGAAGCCTTGTTGCTGGGCATCGCCGCCAGCCAGTCGGCCTTGGGGTCGGCCCTGCACGACCGCCGAGGGCATGGCTTGTACCGCATCGGCGAACACCGACACCAGGCGATCTGGGACGACTACCTCGCCCGTGACCCCGACCTGGCCAGCCTGGTCCGCGGCCTGGCCAGCCAACACGCCTTCCTGGGCGGGCCTCATCTGGAACTCGCCGTCAACCTGCGCTACTCCACAGCCATCGCCTGGATGCTCGTCGAAGAGCAGGCCACGCCATTGCCTGCTGCTGACGATCTGCTCGCGCTGGCACGGATCTGGCGGCAGATTTTCAACCCCCAGGGTCGCCTGCGCGACTTCACCCACGCCTGGCATACCTGCATAGATCAGAGATTGCCGCAGGCATCTTGAGACGTGTCCTACAAAGTACCCGGAAAAAAGGGAATTTTGGTCGGATTGTCCTACAAAACCGCTCTATCTCCGGCGATTGCGGCTATAGCGCGGCGCGTGAATTGTTGGTAGCTTTTCGCCCCGGAGATCCCAAGGAGTTTCTAATAATGAAAAAAGTAATGCTCAAAGCCTCCCTCGGCGTAGCCGTTGCACTTGCTTCCAGCCAACTGCTTGCCAGCGGCTTCGCGCTGAACGAACAGAGCATCAGCAGCATGGGGACAGGTTTCGCGGGACGTTCTTCCTCTGCCGAAGATGCCAGCACCGTCTTTGGCAACCCGGCCGGCATGTCCCGCCTCAAGCGCGAACAGTTCACCGTGGGCGGCGCAGCCGTCATCGCCAAGACCGACATCTCGGGCCCGGGCAGCAATCTCGGGGGGGAAACCGATGGTGACATGGTGCCTGTAGTTGGCGTACCCATGGGTTATTACGTCAAGCCGATCGACGACCACTGGAGCGTCGGCTTCGGTGTCTATGTACCTTTCGGCCTGGTAACCGACTACGGCAGCGATGACGCCGCACGTTACTGGGGCAAAAAGAGCCACGTACAGGTTGTGACGTTCCAGCCGACTGTCAGCTATGCCTTCAACGACAAGGTTTCGATCGGTTTTGGTCCGACCATCAACCGCATCGAAGGGGAACTGGGTTCGAACCTGATCAACCCGTTCACCCCAGGCCGCAATGACGGCGAAGTGAAGATCAAGGGTGACGATACCGCCGTTGGTTACAACATCGGTATCTTGGTGCAGGCGACCGACCGTACCCGTGTCGGCCTGACCTACCACTCGATGGTCGACTACAAGCTCGAGGGCAAGACCCGCGTCAGCACGCCGCTGATCGGGCCGTTCAACGGCAACAAGTTCGATGCCACGCTGAAAATCAAGACGCCGGAATCGGTAGACCTCTCGGTCACGCACGAACTGGACGACCAGTGGACCCTGTACGCAGGCAGTACCTGGACGCGCTGGAGCCGCCTGGAAAATATCACCGTGCAAAACGATGTTCCGGCGCCACTGGCAGGTTCGGCGTTCCAGACCATTACCGAAGAGCAGAACTGGCATGACACCTGGGCTCACGCCATTGGTGCATCGTACAAGGTCAACAAGGAGTGGGTGCTGCGTACAGGTTTCACTGTCGACCAGTCGCCAACCAACAACCATGACCGCTCGCCGCGTATCCCGACCGGCGACCGCCGGATTTTCAGCCTGGGTGCAGGCTGGAGCCCGAACGACGACATGACCATCGACGTCGCTTACTCCTACCTGTGGGAAGAAGACGTCAAGGTCAATCTGGCCAGCGCTACCAAAGGCACCTACCAGACCAAGTACGAGAACAGCGCTCACGGTATCGGTGCATCCCTCACCTACCGTTTCTGAGACGTACGCGTTACCTGAAAAACCGCCCTCGTGGCGGTTTTTTTCAGGCCTGTACCTGCCAGCTGTCGCCCAGGCATTCGCGCAGGTAGTCCATGAACACACGCACTTTAGCGGTCATGGCGAAGCGGTCGGCCAGGCACAGGTAGATATCCATCGGTTCGGTCTGGGCATAGGCCTGGCCGTCATCGCTGTATTCGAACAACGGTACCAGCGCTCCAGCGGCCAGGTGCGGCCGCACGATGAACTCGGCCAGGCGGGTGATGCCGCCATCGTGCAGTGCCATCTGGGTCAGGGCATCGATGTCGTCGCTGATCAGGACACTGCCGAACTCTGCCTCGAACCGCAGCCCGTCGCGCACGAACCCCCAACGCAGGAAGCGCCCATCCACCGGGTAGCGGAACACCAGGCAACGGTGGTCACGCAAGGCTTCGGGCGTGGCCGGTACGCCGGCGCTTTGCAGGTAACCGGGCGAAGCACAGCAAATGAACGGGATACGGGCGATGTGCCGGGCCAGCAATTGGTCTTCCAGTTGCGGGGTAATGCGCAGGCTCACATCCACATCTTCCCGCGCATGGTTGACTCGGCGATCAGTCGTTACCAACTCTATCGAAAGCAGTGGGTAGCGAGCACTGAAGGCGGGTATCAAGGGTGCCAGGACGTGGCGACCGAAGGCGGACGTCGAGGCAATGCACAGCCGCCCCTGGGGTTCACTGTCGGGTGTGGTGACGGCCTGTTCGGCCAGGGCCAGGTCGCGCTCGATGTGCCTGACGCGTTCGTAATACTGGGTACCGGCGGGTGTCAGCGCCATACTGCGGGTAGTGCGGCTGAGCAGGCGAACCTGCAAGTGGCCTTCCAGGCGTGCCAGGTTCTGGCTGACAGCGGCCGGGCTCAGGCCCAGGTTGCGGGCACCGGCGGCGATGCTGCCGGCTTCGACCACCTTGATGAAACTGCGAATGGCATTGAGCAGGTCCATGCCGAGCCCTTGGATTCGTAAGAATCTCTTTATAAAGAACTCAGTACGGCTGGTCTACAGCTACTGCCCGGTGCGTTGCTAACCTGCGCCTTTACTCACCTTCCAGGAGTTCGCATGAGCAACTTGTCCCAGGCGCGCAGCCGACGGAAATTGCACCCGGGGGCCACGCCCTACGTTTTTGCTTTCTACATGTCGTCGATCATGGCGCTATTGATGTGTTTCGTGATCACGGCAGCGAATGCGGGGGTCAACCCCGAATATCTCGGTAATGTGCTGAAGGCGTACCAGTTGGCGATGCCTGTGGCGTTCGTATGTGTGTTGATGGTCAGGCCGGTGGTAGTGCGGTTGGTGGCGATTACGGTGCATGCAAAGTGAAGTAACCCGAAACCCAGGCAAGTCCCCCGCTTTGGCTCTTGATCTTGATCTTGATCTTGATCTTGATCTTGATCTTGATCTTGATCTTGATCTTGATCTTGATCTTCGCGACTTCAGGAGGCCGAGCAGAGGTCTTGCGGAGGGAGGTGACGGGCATGGATGCCCGTCAAGCGCTGAGGCCCCATGGATGGGGCCTGCAGCGCGTACTCCCGGGAGCAAGACCGGCGCGAGGGAACCCCGGAGCGCAGCGTAGGGGCCGGATGATGGGAGCGCAGCGTTTTTTGGTGGGCCTGCCCCGTGACAACGGACGCCAAGAAGCGATACTTACATCGCTATCTTGGAGGTTGCCATGTACCCAACCACTCGCCGCAACTACACCGATGAGTTCAAGATTCAGGCCGTTGCGCTCGCCGAAACGCTCG
>NZ_NEJR01000013.1:0-159849 GCF_002113165.1 Pseudomonas sp. B19(2017) | reverse complement strand
CTTCAAACACTTGACTCGCTGCGATCTCTCGTAGCGGGAGGCGAATCATACAGCGTTTAGAAGCGCTGTCAACCACCATCTCAACCGCTGTCGATCATTCGATCGTAGCCCTTACAACTTCGCCTTGACTATCTAACTCATTGAATCTCAAGGAGTTTTTCGTTCCGGCGTCGCTGGAAGTGGGGCGCATTATAAGGGGATTCAGAAGGGGGTCAAGGGTTAATTTCATTTATTTGAAATACTCCAGGCGAAGACCTTATCAAGGCCATCAGGTGCTCGCCATAACACTTTCAGCGCCTACGGCAGGCACATCACAAAGCCAATACCATCTCAAGACAGGCCCATAGCCGCCCTGACGCACCCGACAACCAAAAGCCAAAACCCAAAAACAAAACGGGGAGGCCTACCGGCCTCCCCGCTTCCATATAGCTACACCCGCCGACTATCACTCAGCCTTGAGGGTAACCCGGGCAAACGACTTCTTGCCCGCCTGGCACACATGCGTCGCACCCAGCGCAAACACGAAATCGCGATCAACCACCGCACCATCAACCTTGACCGCACCGCCGCTCAGCAAATCCCGCGCCTGCGCCGAGTTCTTCACCAGGCCAGCCCGGTTCAACACGGCAGCAATCGGCAGGTTTTCCGCCGCAGCCACTTCGACTTCCGGCAGGTCTTCCGGCAGCTCGCCTTCCTTCATACGGTTACCTGCGGCGCGGTGAGCATTGGCCGCAGCCTCTTCACCATGGAAGCGTGCAACGATCTCTTCAGCCAGCTTGATCTTGATGTCGCGAGGGTTGGCACCATTGGCAACATCGGCACGGAACTGCTCGATCTCTTCCATCGAACGGAAGCTCAGCAGCTCGAAGTAGCGCCACATCAGGGTATCCGGGATCGATACCAGCTTGCTGTACATCACCCCTGGTGCTTCCTGGATACCAACATAGTTACCCAGCGACTTGGACATCTTCTTCACGCCGTCGAGCCCTTCGAGCAGCGGCATGGTCACGATGTTCTGCGCTTCCTGGCCATAGGCACGCTGCAGCTCACGCCCCATCAGCAGATTGAACTTCTGATCGGTCCCCCCCAACTCGACATCCGCCTTGAGCGCCACCGAGTCATAGCCCTGCACCAGCGGGTAGAGGAACTCGTGGATCGCGATCGGCTGGTTGGTGGTGTAGCGCTTGTCGAAGTCATCACGCTCGAGCATGCGCGCCACGGTGTACTGCGACGCCAGGCGAATGAAGTCGGCCGGGGTCAGCTTGTCCATCCAGGTGGAGTTGAAGGCGACCTCGGTCTTGGCCGGGTCGAGGATCTTGAACACCTGCTGCTTGTAGGTCTCGGCGTTATCCAGCACCTGCTCGCGGGTCAGCGGCGGGCGCGTCGCGCTCTTGCCGCTCGGGTCGCCGATCATGCCGGTGAAGTCACCGATCAGGAAGATGACCTGGTGCCCCAGATCCTGGAACTGGCGCAGCTTGTTGATCAGCACCGTGTGCCCAAGGTGCAGGTCAGGCGCGGTCGGGTCGAAGCCGGCCTTGATGCGCAGAGGCTGGCCGCGCTTGAGCTTCTCCACCAGTTCCGACTCGACCAGTACTTCTTCCGCACCGCGCTTGATAAGCGCCAGCTGCTCTTCAACCGACTTCATAGACAAACCCGCAAGGCTCAGATTCAGGGGGAGCCAACCATACAAGATCGGCCGTCAATTACAAGTTTCGCAAAGGAATGTGACCCGAACGCAGGCTTGCGGCGTCTACGCGCCCTTGCGTGAAAATGGATTTGGTTATATTTTATACAGTTATTTCATCTTCATCATGTCATTCATCTTTTCCATTTCACTTTTTTCAAAGTCACCTTGCCCATGACCAACGAACCGCCTAAAGCGCCCCCGCTTTATCCGAAAAGCCATCTGTTGGCCGCCAGCGGCATCGCCGCCCTGCTCAGCCTGGCCCTGCTGGTGTTCCCCTCCAGCGAAGTGGAAGCCAAGAAAACCACCCTCAACCTCGAGCTGGAAAGCCCTGCCGAACAGTTGAAGGACGAATCCCGCGCTGCACCCCTGGTGCAGGCCGAAGGTGAGCAAGGCTCGCCATTCGCCCAGATCGAAGACGCCGCCCCCGAAACCCAGAAGGTCGAGCAGGAAGCCCCTGCCGCTGCACCGGTCGTCGAAGCCGCCAAGGCGCCCAGCCACCGCGAAGTCACCGTGGCCCGTGGCGATACCCTTTCGACCCTGTTCGCCAAGGTCGGCCTGCCGACCAATGCGGTGCACGACCTGCTGGCCAGCAACAAGCAGGCCAAGCAGTTCAGCCAGCTCAAGCATGGCCAGGTGCTGCAGTTCGAGCTCGACAAGGACGGCCAGCTGGCCAGCCTGCATAGCAAGGTCAGCAACCTCGAAACCATTCGCCTGACCAAGACCGACAAGGGCTATACCTTCAACCGCGAAATCAGCAAGCCGTTAGTACGTACCGCCTACGCCCACGGCGTGATCAAAAGTTCGCTGTCGGCCTCGGCCCAGCGCGCCGGTCTGTCCCACAGCATGACCATGGACATGGCCCGCGTGCTGGGTTACGACATCGATTTCGCCCAGGATATTCGCCCGGGCGATGAATTCGACGTGGTCTATGAGCAGAAGGTGATGGACGGCAAGGTCGTCGGTACCGGCAACATCCTGTCCGCGCGCTTCACCAACCGCGGCAAGACCTACACCGCCGTGCGTTATACCAACAAGCAGGGCAACACCAGCTACTACACCGCCGATGGCAACAGCCTGCGCAAGGCATTCATCCGTACCCCGGTCGATTTCGCCCGCATCAGCTCGCGTTTCTCCGCCGGCCGCAAGCACCCGATCCTGAACAAGATCCGTGCCCATAAAGGTGTCGACTACGCCGCCCCACGCGGCACGCCGATCAAGGCAGCCGGTGACGGCCGCATCGAGCTGGCCGGGCGCCGCGGTGGTTATGGCAACACAGTGATCATCCAGCACGGCAACCGCTACAAGACGCTGTACGGCCACATGCAGGGCTTTGCCAAGGGCATCAAGACCGGCAGCTCGGTCAAGCAGGGCCAGATCATCGGCTATATCGGCACTACCGGCCTGTCCACCGGCCCGCACTTGCACTACGAGTTCCAGGTCAACGGTGTGCACGTTGACCCGCTGAGCCAGAAGGTGCCGATGGCCGACCCGATCGCCAGAAACGAGCGTCAGCGTTTCCTGCAGCAGAGCCAGCCCCTGATCGCCCGCATGGATCAGGAAAAGGCCACCCTGCTCGCAGCGAACAAGCGCTAAGCCCATGGCGCTCTACCTGGGGGTGATGTCCGGCACCAGCCTCGATGGCCTGGACATTGCCCTGATCGATCAAGGCGAGCAGCTCGAACTGCTCGCCACCCATTACCTGCCCATGCCCGGCGACCTGCGCCGGGACCTGCTAAGCCTTTGCAGCAGCGGCCCTGACGAGATCGCCCGCGCCGCACTGGCAGAAAACCGCTGGGCCAGCCTGGCAGGCGAAGGCATCCGCCAGCTGCTGGCAAAGCAAGGGCTGCAGGCCGATGCCATTCGCGCCATCGGCAGCCACGGCCAGACCATCCGCCACGAACCCGCACGCGGTTTTACCGTGCAGATCGGCAACCCTGCGCTGTTGGCCGAGCTTACCGGCATCAGCGTGGTCGCTGACTTCCGCCGTCGCGATGTGGCGGCCGGTGGCCAAGGCGCGCCACTGGTGCCGGCCTTCCATGAAACCCTGTTCAGCCACCTCGGCCAGCGCCTGGCCATCCTCAACGTGGGCGGTTTCAGCAACCTCAGCCTGATCGAACACGACAAGCCAGTCCACGGCTTCGACTGCGGCCCGGGCAACGTGCTGCTGGACGCCTGGATCGAGCGCAAGCGCGGCCAGGCCTACGATGCGGATGGGGCCTGGGCTGCCTCGGGTGTGGTGCTGCCCGAATTGCTCAGCGCACTGCTAGCCGATCCGTTCTTCGCCGGTAGCGGCCCGAAGAGCACCGGCCGCGAAGTGTTCAACCTGGCTTGGCTGGATAGCCACCTGGCCCGCCTGCCCGCTTATCACGATGAGGATGTGCAGGCGACATTGCTGGAGCTGACCGCACGCAGCATCATCGACTCACTGCGCAATGCCCAGCAAGGCACCGAAGCCCTGCTGGTCTGCGGTGGCGGCGCGCGCAACGGCGCCCTCATGGCACGCCTCGGCCAGTTACTGCCCGACGCCCGTGTCGCCAGCACAGGCGCCCATGGTGTTGACCCGGACTGGGTCGAAGCCATGGCCTTCGCCTGGCTGGCCCACTGTTGCCTGGAAGGCATCGCCGCCAACCGCCCAAGCGTGACAGCGGCCAAGGGCCTGCGCGTACTCGGCGCAATCTACCCGGCCTGAGCACTACCCCGGAACGCAAAACGCCGCGCAATTGCGCGGCGTTTTCGTATGGCCAGGCCTCAGATCGAGAACGAGGAACCGCAGCCGCAGGTGGTAGCAGCATTCGGGTTCTTGATCACGAAGCGCGAACCTTCCAGGCCTTCCTGGTAATCCACTTCGGCGCCAGCCAGGTATTGGAAGCTCATCGGGTCAACCACTAGGGAAACACCCTCGCGCTCTACGATGGTATCGTCTTCGGCTACGTCTTCATCGAAGGTGAAGCCGTACTGGAAGCCCGAGCAGCCGCCACCGGTGACGAACACTCGCAGCTTCAGACGATCGTTGCCTTCCTCGGAAACCAGGTTCTTCACCTTTTGTGCAGCGCCGTGGGTGAATTCCAAAGCCGTGGGGGTGAAGGTTTCGACGCTCATGTTGATTCTCCCGGCGCGGTAGCCGCCATAAAACTCGATGACGCGCATTATCCGCTTTCCCGAGAAAATCGGTCAAGAATTGTGCGGCTTTAGTCGCGACATACAAAAAGGCCCGCACGACGCGGGCCTTTTAGAACGCTGGCTGCTTATGGCAGCAAGCCTGCGTGGGACAGGCCCATGCGCTCATCCAGGCCGAACAGGATGTTGAGGTTCTGCACCGCCTGGCCGGACGCGCCCTTGACCAGGTTGTCGATCACCGACAGCACCACCACCAGGTCGCCACCCTGCGGGCGATGAACGGCAATGCGGCAGACGTTGGCGCCGCGCACGCTGCGGGTCTCCGGATGGCTGCCAGCCGGCATGACGTCGACGAACGGTTCATCGGCGTAGCGCTTCTCGAACAGCGCCTGCAGGTCGACCGAGGTGTCGGCGACGGTAGCGTACAGGGTCGCGTGAATGCCACGGATCATCGGCGTCAGGTGCGGAACGAAGGTCAGGCCGATATCCTTGCCGGCGGCCAGGCGCAGCCCCTGGCTGATTTCCGGCAGGTGGCGATGACCCTTGACGGCGTAGGCCTTCATGCTTTCGCCAGCTTCGCAGAACAGCGAACCCACCGCCGCGCCACGGCCAGCGCCACTGACACCCGACTTGCAGTCGGCGATCAGGCGCGACGGGTCGGCCAGTCCAGCCTCCAGCAACGGCAGGAAGCCCAGCTGGGTGGCGGTCGGGTAGCAACCCGGCACTGCGATCAGGCGCGCTTGGCGAATCTTCTCGCGGTTGACTTCAGGCAGGCCGTACACCGCGTCCTTGAGCAGCTCTGGCGCACCGTGCGGCTGGCCGTACCACTTGCCCCACTCGGCGGCGTCCTGCAGGCGGAAGTCGGCCGACAGGTCGATCACCTTGGTACCGGCCGCCAGCAGCTCGCCGGCCAGGGCGTGGGCAACACCATGCGGGGTGGCGAAGAACACCACATCACAGGCGGCCAGGGTCTTGCTGTCCGGCACGCTGAATGCGAGCCCGTCATAGTGGCCGCGCAGGTTCGGGTACATGTCCGCCACTGCAACGCCTGCCTCGGAGCGCGAAGTGATGACCGCCACTTCAGCCTGTGGATGCTGTGCCAGCAGACGCAACAGTTCGACGCCGGTGTAACCCGTGCCGCCGACGATACCGACCTTGATCATAACGCTTGCCCCTTATCAACGAGCCGTCTGGAAAGCGCACGATAATAGGGGCGCAAGGCGCCTGTAACAACTCTCCGGGTGACCCTTCGGGCGCTTGACCACTACTATCTGACGACCGTGTATTACCTGAAGGAACTCCCCCATGCTTTACCTATGGATCAAAGCGCTGCATATCGTCAGCGTGGTCTGCTGGTTCGCAGGTCTTTTCTACCTGCCGCGGCTGTTCGTCTACCACGCCCAAAGCCAGGACAGCATCAGCCAGGAACGCTTCGTGACCATGGAGCGCAAGCTGTTTCGCGGCATCATGAACCCGGCGATGATCGCCACCTACGTGTTCGGCGCGTGGATGCTCTACCTCACGCCCGGCTGGCTCAGCCAGGGCTGGCTGCATGCCAAGCTGACCCTGGTCATCCTGCTGACTGTCTACCATCACATGTGCGGCGCACAGCGCAAACGCTTCGCCAGCGGCAGCAACACCCGCAGCCACGTCTACTACCGCTGGTTCAACGAAGTACCCGTGCTGTTCCTGCTGGGTATCGTAATTCTGGTGGTGGTCAAACCGTTCTGACATAGCCACCCGCTCAAGGAGCCTTGCCATGTCGCTACCTGCCTCCCTCGAACAACGCCTGCGCCTGCCTGTGGTTGCAGCACCGATGTTCCTGATCTCCAACCCCAGGCTGGTACTGGCCTGTTGCGCCAGCGGCGTGGTCGGCAGCTTCCCGGCCCTGAACCAGCGTGACAGCGCCGGCTTCAAGGCCTGGCTGGAGGAAATCGAGGCAGGCCTGGCACTGCTGCAGGCGCCAGCGCCTTACGCCGTCAACCTGATCGTCCACCCGACCAACCCGCGCCTGCAGGCCGACCTGGCCTTGTGCGTGGAACACCGCGTGCCGATCGTCATTACCAGCCTGGGCGCGGTCAAGGAACTGGTCGATGCCGTGCACGGTTACGGCGGCCTGGTGTTCCACGATGTCACCACCCGCCGCCACGCCGAGAAAGCCGCCGAAGCCGGTGTCGATGGCCTGATCGCCGTCGCCGCCGGCGCAGGCGGGCATGCCGGCACCTGGAGCCCGTTCGCCCTGGCCGCGGAAATTCGCCAGTTCTTCGACAAGACCCTGCTGCTGGCCGGCTGCCTCAACCACGGGCACGAGATTCTCGCCGCGCAAATGCTGGGCGCCGACCTTGCATACATGGGCACCCGCTTCATCGCCACGGCCGAAAGCCAGGCCCCGGGCGCCTACAAGCAGATGCTGCTCGATGCCCATGCCGCCGACATCATCCACACCCCGGCGGTGTCCGGCGTCCCTGCCAGCTTCTTGCGCCCGAGCCTGGAGCAGGCCGGCTACGACATGAACGCCCTCAAGGACGGCCACGAGCAAGGCAAGCTCAAACCGCTCGACGACGAAGCCAAGGCCTGGAAGACCGTGTGGTCGGCGGGCCAGGGGGTCGGCGGTATCGACGACCTGCCCAGCGCCAGCGCGCTGATCGGGCGGCTGCATGACGAGTACCGGAACGCTCTGGAACGCTGCCAGGCCCTGCGCGCGCGTACCTTGTAGCAAAAGGCAACACCTTGCCCGGCCAAGCTGTACACTAGGCGCCCTCTTCAGCCCCCAGGAGCCCTGCATGACCCGTTACGCCATGATCACTGGTGCTTCCAGCGGCCTGGGCCTGGCCCTGGCGGAAGCCCTGGCGCGGCGCGGGCGCAACCTGATCCTGGTGGCACGCCAGCGTGAAACGCTGGAGCCAGTGGCCATCGAGCTAACCCAACGCTTCGGTGTCGAGGTGTTGTTCCGTGCCTGCGACCTCAGCCAGCCGTTACGCCTTTCGGGCTTCGTGCTGGAACTGGAAGAAGGCGAGCGGCGCATCGACCTGCTGGTCAATTGTGCCGGCCTGCGCACCTACGGGCCATTCCTGGCCCATGAGTGGGCCGACGAGCAGGACCTGCTGGAAGTCAACGTGCTGGCCCTGAGCCGCCTGTGCCACGCCATCGGTAACCTGATGGCGGTGCAGGGTGGCGGGCAGATCCTCAATGTCGCCGGGCTTGCCGGGGTGGCGCCTGGCCCGTGGATGGCCACCTATGCCGCCAGCAAGGCCTATGTGCTGAGCTTTTCCCAGGCCTTGCGTGAAGAACTCAAGCGCACCGGCATCAAGGTCTCGGTACTGTGCCCCGGCCCGGTGCGCTCCTCGCGCCGGCGCATTCCACGGCTGGATGGCAAGCCGCGCTGCCTAAGCCCTGAGGAAGTGGCGCTGTACACTGTGCGCGCGCTGGACAAGAACCGCGCACTGATCCTGCCCGGCCGGCGCAACCGCTGGCTGGCGTTCGCCCCGCGCCTGCTGCCGCGCTGGCTGGTGCGCAAGCTGGCCGGGGCGATCCACCGCCGCTATTGCCCGGTCGGCATGGAATAGCCACTGGGCGAGTGGCGCCCGGCTGAGTACACTCGGCCCGACCCTCACCATGGAGCAAGTGCTGTGGACGATTTATTCATCAAGATCATCAACCGGGAAATCCCGGCGAAGATCATCTACGAGGACGACCAGGTTCTGGCGTTCCACGATATCGCCCCCCAGGCGCCGGTGCATTTTCTGGTCATTCCGAAAAAGCACATCCGCACCCTCAATGACTTGACCGAAGAAGACAAAGGCCTGGCTGGCCACATCTTGTTCACCGCCCAGCGCCTGGCCAAGGAACTTGGCTGCGAGGACGGCTTCCGCGTGGTCATGAACTGCAACGAGCAAGGCGGCCAGACCGTCTACCACATCCACATGCACGTGCTTGGCCAGCGCCAGATGCACTGGCCGCCGGGCTGATCCACGGCAAGCGACCCTGCCACTATTGCGGTAAACTGTCGGGCACATTCTTGCGGAGGTGCCCGATGGCTACCGAACGTCACTACTCGCCGCTTGACCGCTTGTTGCTGCAGGCCGATACCGCCATGCGCACCTTGCTGCCCTTCAGCGGCCAACCCGCCCGCCCGTCGCCGGCCATCGTACAGCCGGACGTCGACCTGGACGAGCAGCAGGCCCGCCATGTTGCCGGGCTGATGCGTATCAACCACACCGGTGAGGTCTGCGCCCAGGCGCTGTATCAGGGCCAGGCCCTGACCGCCAAGCTGCCTGAGGTACGCAAGGCCATGGAACACGCCGCCGAGGAAGAAGTGGACCACCTGGCCTGGTGCGAACAGCGTATTCGCCAGCTGAACAGCCACCCCAGCGTGCTCAACCCGTTGTTCTACGGCATGTCGTTCGGTATCGGCGCACTCGCCGGGCTGGTCAGCGACAAGGTCAGCCTGGGCTTCGTCGCCGCAACCGAGCACCAGGTGTGCAAGCACCTCGACGAACACCTTGAGCAAATCCCGCAGGAAGACGAAAAGTCCCGGGCCATCCTGGAACAGATGCGCGTCGATGAGGAACAGCACGCCGAGTCTGCACTGGAAGCCGGCGGTTATCGCTTCCCCGCCCCTGTCCGCTTTGGCATGAGCCTGTTGGCCAAGGTCATGACCAAGAGCACCTACCGTATCTGAAGGCATCACCATGACGGACCGTTTCGACGCCAAGGACCTGGCGCGCGCCGTGCAAGCCGGCATTCTCCAGCCGGGCCAGGACCAGGCCCTGCTGGCCTTCCTGCGCCAGCAACCGGCACAACGTGGCAGCTTCCAGCTGGCCCATGTCGCTTTTTACTTTGGCGCCCTGCTCATCATGGCCGCAATGGGCTGGTTGCTCACCGAAGCCTGGATGCGCATCGGCGACTGGGCGCTGCTGGTCATCGCCAGCCTCTATATCCTGTTGCTCACGCTGTTCGCCGTTAACCTGCAACGGCGCGCCCAACCCGTCGCGGCCGGGGTACTGGCGGCGGTAGCGGTCAGCATCGTGCCGCTGGCGGTATTCGCCATCGAACGGCTGGCCGGCTGGTGGCCGATGGATGATGCGCAGGCCAGCTATCACCAGTACTACACCTACGTGCAGGGCGGCTGGCTGGCAATGGAAGCGGCCACAGTACTCGCCGGGTTGTTGATGCTGAGGCTGATTCCCTACCCGTTCATCGTCATGCCGATTGCCGTGGCCTTGTGGTTCATGTCGATGGACCTGAGCGAATGGTTCTTCGGTTCGCCATTCAGCTGGGAGCAACGCCGCGAGGTTTCGTTGTGGTTCGGGCTGGGGATGCTGGCCGTGTTCGTCGCAGTGGATGGTCGCACCCGTGAAGACTACGCCCACTGGGGCTACCTGGCCGGGCTGGCGGCATTCTGGGGCGGGCTGACGCTTGTGGACAGCGGCAGCGAGTTGGGCAAGGCCCTGTACTGCCTGATCAATATTGCCCTGATGGGTATGGCAGTGCTGTTGCGCCGGCCGGTGTTCATGGTGTTCGGGGCGTTGGGCGTGGCAGCTTACCTGGGGTATCTGTCGTACGAGGTATTTGCCGAGTCGCTGCTGTTCCCGGTGGTGGTAACCCTGATCGGGCTGGGGGTTATCGGGTTGGGGCTGGTTTACCAGAAGCGGCGGGAGCGGTTGAGCCGGGTGCTGCGCGGTTGTTTGCCGGGATGGGTGCGGGCTGCACTGCCTGCACTTCGTAGCTGAAATTGTCGGGGCCGCTCCGCGCCCCATCGCCGGCAAGCCAGCTCCCACCGCGACCGCATTGACCTCAAGCCATGTGCTATTCCTGTGGGAGCTGGCTTGCCGGCGATGGGCTGCAACGCAGCCCCGAACATTTACTGTTCAACCCAGCTCTACAATCTCGTACCCGTGGGTAATCTCAACCCCGGCACGCTCGAGCATGATCGAGGCCGAGCAATACTTCTCCGCCGACAGCTCCACCGCACGCTTGACCTGAGCCTCTTTCAGCCCACGCCCCTTCACCACGAAGTTCATGTGGATCTTGGTAAACACCTTCGGGTCTTCGCTCGCACGCTCCGCCTCAAGGAACGCCTCGCAGCTTTCCACCGCCTGGCGCGATTTCTTCAGAATGCTGACCACGTCGAAGCTGCTGCAACCACCCAGGCCCAGCAACAGCATTTCCATCGGGCGCACACCCAGGTTGCGGCCGCCGGCCTCGGGCGGGCCGTCCATCACGACGACATGGCCGCTCCCCGATTCGCCGAGGAACATCGCCTCACCGGCCCACTGGATACGTGCCTTCATCTACCCGGACTCCTGATATTCGGAAAAGGGTGTCAGCTTAGACCTTGTGCGGCCGTGGGAAAAGTACGAGTCGTGTCGGTTTAGTACCGAAACATCCTGTAGTGTCTGATAAGCTGGCGCCAAATGACTGGCGCACTCCGCCAGCCAACCTTTATAAAAAGCCTATGCGTCGTATCGAACAGGATTTCGTGATGGTTGCCTCCGCCCTACCCGCAAAGATCAAGAACATCGACAGGCTGCTCGCGCACTGCCAGCGCCGCCGCTATACCGCCAAAAGCAACATCATGTGCGCCGGCGACCGGGCCGAGACACTGTCGTTCATCATCAACGGTTCGGTCACCATCCTCATCGAAGACGATGAAGGCCATGAAATGATCATCGCCTACCTCAACAATGGCGACTTCTTCGGCGAGCTGGGCCTGTTCGAACCGGCCGAGGGTGACCAGCAGCGCAGTGCCTGGGTGCGCGCCAAGACCGAATGCGAAGTAGCCGAAATAAGTTACGAAAAGTTTCGAGAACTGGCGCGCCAGGACCCGGAAATCCTGTACGCCCTGGGCAGCCAGATGGCCCAGCGCCTGCGCAACACCACGCGCAAGGTCGGCGACCTGGCGTTCTTCGACGTTACCGGGCGCGTCGCCCGTTGCCTGCTGGAGCTGTGCAAGCAACCCGACGCCATGACCCACCCCGACGGCATGCAGATCAAGATCACCCGTCAGGAAATCGGCCGTATCGTCGGTTGCTCCCGGGAAATGGTCGGCCGCGTCCTCAAGGACCTGGAAGAACGCAGCCTGGTGCAGGTCAAAGGCAAGACCATGGTGGTCTACGGTACCCGCTAGTCCCTCGGCAGGCCGGCCAGCACTTTGGCATAGGCCTGCGACAGGCGCTCGAACCAGGGCGCCGCGGGTGCCACTTCGTGCAGGGCAATATGCGCATCGGCGCGGCAGCGCTGCTCCAGTTCGCAGCACTCGTTGAAGCGGTTGACCGCTGCCACCATCGCCTCCCGCTCGTTATCCAGCAGCAGCGCCCCGTGCACCAGCACCACCGGGCGCTTGCCGCCCAGCCCCTGGCGCCAGCGTTGGGCAGTGCCCACCAGTTTGCGACCATTGAGGTTGACGTTGTAGCGGCCGTCGCAGAAGGCCCCGTCGATTTCGCCGACCGACGCCACCCCGCCCCACTCGCGCAGCACCTCGCACAGCGGCAGGCACAGCCGCTCGTAGGCGTTTTCGATACGGCCATGGTCACCTTCGCTGCGCGGGGCGACATAGACCAGGGCGACGTTCACGGTGGCGTGCGACTGTGGCACCGGCTCGCCGCCGGTTTCGCGCAGCAGCACCGGCCAGCCGGCAATCGCCAGCTCCGCGCAGGCGGCTTCGAAGTTGTCCACACGGCTCATGCGCCGGGGCATGACCAGGGCGTGGTCGGTCGGGCGCCAGAACAGCACGCCACTGTCGCGCTCGCCGCGGCAGACGGCGGCCAGCAGTTCCTGTTCGGCGTGCAGGCCTTGTTCGACGGTCAGGGCAAGGGGGTGATCGGTCATTGATCCACCTATGTTGTTATTGATGGCCTCTTCGCGGGCATGCCCGCTCCCACAAGTGCATCACAGGTGAAAAGGCGGTGACCATCCTGTAGGAGCGGGCGCGCCCGCGAAGGGGCCATGGCAGGCATATAAAAAAGCCGGCAACAACGCCGGCTTCGCTTGATCAGTCCAGTTGCTGAACAGTCTTCTTCACCTGGTCCGGGAAGAACAACCGTTGCAGTTCCAGCCCTGGCTGTTCGGCGCGCATGAACGCCTCACCCACCAGGAACGAATAGACCTCATTGATCGCCATCAGCTCCACATCGGCCCGGTTCAGGATGCCGCTCTCGGTAATCGCCAGGCGGTCACGCGGAATACGCGGCAGCAGATCGAGGGTGGTTTCCAGGCTGACCTCGAAGGTGTGCAGGTTGCGGTTGTTCACCCCCACCAGCGGTGTATCCAGGGTTTTCAAAGCGCGCTCCAGTTCATCGCCGTCATGCACTTCTACCAGCACGTCGAGACCGACATCCTTGGCCGTGGCCGCCAGTTCGGCCATTTTCACGTCATCCAGCGCCGACACGATCAGCAGCACACAGTCCGCACCAAGGGCCCGGGCTTCGACGATCTGGTACGGGTCGACCATGAAGTCCTTACGGATCACCGGCAGCGACACCGCGGCGCGGGCCTGCTGCAGGTACTCGTCGGCGCCCTGGAAGTAGTCCACGTCGGTCAGTACCGACAGGCAAGTCGCCCCGCCCTTCTCGTAGCTGACGGCGATTTCCGCCGGCACGAAGTTTTCGCGGATCACGCCCTTGCTTGGCGAAGCCTTCTTGATTTCGGCAATGACCGCCGGCTGCTTGCGCGCGGCTTGCTCGATCAGGGCTTTGGCAAAGCCACGCGGGGCGTCGGCAGCCTTGGCCAGGCCCTCCAGTTCGGCGAGGCTGACGCGCGCGCTGCGCTCGGCCACTTCCTGAAACTTGCGGGCAATGATCCTTTCCAGCACCGTCGGCACACTCATGCTTCGTTCTCCACCTTGAATACTGCAGTAAAGGCACCCAGCTCCTGCAGCTTCTCCCAGGCCAGCCCGGTGTGCAGTACGTCGTGGGCCAGTTCAACCCCGGCTTTCAGGCTCATGGCATGGTCGGCGGCATACAGCGCCGCGCCCGCATTGAGCACGATCATCTCGGCAGCCTTCTGGCCATTTTCGGTCTTGCGTCGGCCCAGCGCATCGCGGATCAGCTCCAGCGACGCCTGCGGGTTCTCGACGGCCAGACCGTGCAGGCTCTGGCTTTTCATGCCGAGGTCTTCCGGCTCAACCCAGTACTCGGTGATTTCGCCATGCTTCAATTCGGCGACGAAGGTAGGCGCGGCCAGGCTGAACTCGTCCAGGCCGTCCTTCGAGTGCACCACCAGCACGTGCTTGCTGCCCAGGCGCTGCAGTACTTCCGCCAACGGGCGGCACAGGGTCTGGGCGAATACACCGACCACCTGGTGCTTCACCCCGGCCGGATTCGTAAGCGGGCCGAGCATGTTGAACAGGGTACGCAGCCCCAGATCGCGACGCGGGCCTGCAGCGTGCTTCATGGCCGAGTGATGGCTTTGCGCGAACATGAAGCCGATGCCCAGGCTATCGATGCAACGGGCCACCTGGGTTGGCGTCAGGTTAAGGTAGATCCCGGCGGCTTCCAGCAGGTCGGCACTGCCGCTCTTGCCCGACACTGCGCGGTTGCCATGCTTGGCCACGGTGCAACCCGCCGCCGCCAGAACAAACGACGAGGCGGTCGACACGTTGAAGATGTTGGCACCATCACCGCCGGTACCGACGATATCGACCACGCCATCGAGACTTTGCAGTTCGACCTTGTCAGCCAGCTCGCGCATCACCGACACCGCACCGACAATCTCGTCGATGCTTTCGCTCTTCATGCGCATGCCCATCAGAAAAGCACCGATCTGCGCTTCGCTGCACTGGCCGGTCATGATCTGGCGCATGACGTCGCGCATTTCTTCGGTGGAAAGGTCCAGTTGGCCGACGATACGGCTCAACGCGCTCTTGATATCCATGTTCGATCCTTAGCGGCGGCCGCCGGTCTGCTTGAGGAAGTTGGCGAACAGTTCGTGGCCCTGTTCGGTCAGGATCGACTCGGGGTGGAACTGCACCCCTTCGATATTCAGTGTCTTGTGGCGCAGGCCCATGATCTCGTCGACCGAACCGTCGGCATGGGCGGTCCAGGCGGTCACTTCCAGGCACTCGGGCAGGGTTTCGCGCTTTACCACCAGCGAGTGGTAACGGGTCACGGTCAACGGGTTGTTGAGGCCGGCGAACGCACCCAGGTCACGGTGATATACCGGGCTCGTCTTGCCGTGCATCACCTGGCGGGCACGCACCACGTCACCGCCAAAGGCCTGGCCGATGGACTGGTGGCCCAGGCACACGCCCAGGATTGGCAGCTTGCCGGCAAAATGCAGGATGGCCTCGATGGACACGCCCGCCTCGCTCGGCGTGCACGGGCCCGGAGATACGACGATGCGCTCGGGGTTGAGGGCTTCGATCTGGGCGATGGTCATTTCGTCATTGCGAATGACCTTGACCTCGGCACCCAGCTCGCCAAGGTACTGAACGACGTTGTAAGTAAATGAGTCGTAATTGTCGATCATCAGTAACATCGGGTTAAACCTCTTGAATCTACTGACTTCAGAATTCGAACCTTCCTGCCCCCGCCAACAGGCGCGGCTTGGCCACAGGGGGCGGTAGAGAGGAAGGCAAACGGGGGCGGGCCGGACGGGCCGGCAGGGGATAAAGTCAGGCGCGCCAACGCCAACGGGCGTGGGCCTTGATAACGCGCATCAAGAGTTTGCTGACGATCAACACAGGATAGGTCTCGCTCATACGTCACGGCACAGTAGCCTACCGGGGCGGCGGGCGCAATATGCCTGTAAACACGGGGAAACGAATGGACTTGGGAGGGATGCACTGCGATTTGCTATGGTCGATCGGGTTGTCCTTCATAACAACAAAGAAAAGGATGTTCACCGATGCGAAAAGCACCGTTATTGCGCTTTACCCTCGCCTCACTGGCACTGGCCTGCAGCCAGGCGTTCGCAGCGCCCTCGCCCTACTCCAACATGATCGTATTCGGCGACAGCCTCAGCGACTCGGGGCAGTTTGGCGGCATACGCTTCACCAACCGCGATGCCAACGGCAATTATGCCCCGGTGTCGCCGATGATCCTTGGCGGGAAGCTCGGATTGGACCCGACAGCGCTGGGCCCTTCCACGTCCCCCATCAACCCGACGCTGGGGATTCCCGACGGCAACAACTGGGCCGTTGGCGGCTATACCACCCAGCAGATCCTGGATTCGATCACCACCACATCCGAAACCATCATTCCACCAGGGCGCCCCGGCGCCGGGCTGGTACTGCGAGAAAAGCCGGGCTACCTGGCCAACGGCCTGCGTGCCGACCCCAACGCGCTGTACTACCTGACCGGCGGCGGCAACGACTTCCTGCAAGGCCTGGTCAACAGTCCGGCTGATGCCGTAGCTGCAGGGGCCCGCCTGGCCGCCAGTGCCCAAGCCCTGCAGCAAGGTGGCGCCCGCTACATCATGGTCTGGCTGCTGCCCGATCTGGGGCAGACGCCGAACTTCAGCGGTACGCCGCAAGAGAACCCGCTGTCGCTGCTGTCCGGTGCCTTCAACCAGTCGCTGCTCGGCCAACTGCGACAGATCGATGCCGAGATCATTCCACTGAACATCCCGGTGCTACTGAGCGAAGCACTGGCCAGCCCCGAGCAGTTCGGCCTGGCCACCGGCCAGAATCTGGTCGGCACCTGTTACAGCGGTGAAGGCTGCGTGGAAAACCCGGTGTATGGCGCCAACGGCACCACGCCGGACCCGACCAAGCTGCTGTTCAACGACTCGGTGCACCCGACCATCGCCGGCCAGCAACTGATTGCCGACTACGGCTACTCGATCCTTTCCGCCCCGTGGGAACTTACCCTGCTGCCCGAAATGGCCCACGCCAGTGTGCGCGCCCACCAGGACGAATTGCGCAACCAGTGGCAGACACCCTGGCAGGCGGTGGGCCAGTGGCAAGCCTTTGTCGCCAGCGGCGCCCAGGACCTGGACTTCGACGGCCAGCGCAGCGCAGCCAGCGGCGATGGGCGCGGCTACAACCTGACCCTGGGTGGCAGCTACCGCCTGAACGATGCCTGGCGCCTGGGCCTGGCCGGCGGCGTGTACCGGCAGAAACTGGAGGCCGGCGCACAGGACTCGGACTACAAGCTGGACAGCTACCTGGCCAGCGCCTTCGCCCAATACCGCCATGACCGCTGGTGGGCCGATGCGGCGCTGACCGCCGGGCATCTTGATTACAGCGACCTCAAGCGCACCTTCGCCCTTGGCGTGAACGACCGCAGCGAAAAGGGCGACACCAATGGCGAGGCCTGGGCGATGTCGGGGCGGCTGGGCTACAACCTGGCGGCCGAGGGCAGCAGTTGGCAGCTGGCGCCGTTCATCAGCGCCGACTATGCGCGGGTTAAGGTGGATGGCTATGACGAGAAGAGCGGGCGCTCGACGGCATTGGGCTTCGATGACCAGGAACGTACCTCACGTCGTTTGGGCGTGGGGTTGCTGGGCAGTGTGCAGGTGCTGCCGAGTACCCGGCTGTTCGCCGAGGTGGCGCAGGAGCATGAATTCGAGGATGACCAGCAGGATGTGACGATGCACCTGACCAGCCTGCCGGCGAATGACTTTACCCTGACCGGGTATACGCCGCACAGCGACCAGACCCGGGCGAGCCTGGGGGTGAGCCATGAAGTGGTGGCGGGGGTGCATTTGCGCGGCAACTACAACTGGCGCAAGAGTGATGAGTTGACGCAGCAGGGAGTGAGTTTGGGCGTCAGCGTCGACTTTTGAATTGATGGGGCCGCTTTGCGGCCCTTCGCGGGCTCGCCCGCTCCCACAGGTACTGCACAGGCCTTGCAGCATGTGATCACCCTGTGGGAGCGGGCATGCCCGCGAAGGGCTGCAAAGCAGCCCCGATCAACATTTATTTGGCCGAAGTCTGCTCAGCCAGCGCCACCGCGCGGAACATCGCCCGGCGCTTGTTGATGGTCTCTTCCCACTCCAGCGCCGGCACCGAGTCGGCAACGATGCCGCCCCCCGCCTGCACATGCAGCTCACCGTCCTTGATCACGGCAGTACGGATCGCAATGGCGGTATCCATGTTGCCATTCCATGCGAAGTAACCGACGGCGCCACCGTAAACCCCACGCTTGACCGGCTCCAGCTCGTCGATGATCTCCATCGCACGAATCTTCGGCGCACCCGAAAGCGTACCGGCCGGCAGGATCGCCCGCAGCGCGTCCATCGCCGTCAGCCCTTCGCGCAGCTGGCCGGTGACGTTGGAGACAATGTGCATCACGTTGGAGTAACGCTCGATCACCATCTTTTCGGTCAGGCGCACGCTGCCGGTCGAGGAAACGCGACCAACGTCGTTACGGCCCAGGTCGATCAGCATCAAATGCTCGGCAATTTCCTTGTCATCCGACAGCAGGTCGTCTTCCAGCGCGCGGTCGGCCTCTTCGGTAGCACCACGCGGGCGGGTGCCGGCAATCGGGCGAACGGTGACCAGGTTGTCCTCGACGCGCACCAGCACCTCGGGCGAGCTGCCGACCACATGGAAGTCACCAAAGTTGAAGAAGTACATGTACGGCGTCGGGTTGAAGCAGCGCAGCGCGCGATACAGGTCGATTGGCGCAGCCTTGAAGTCGATCGACATGCGCTGCGACGGCACCACCTGCATGCAGTCACCGGCGAGGATGTATTCCTTGATACGGCCGACGGCGTTCTCGTAATCCTCGCGGGTGTAACTGGAGCGGAACTCCGGTTCGGCAGCCTGCGGGCCACTCAGGTCCAGGCCACGGCGTGGGGTGATCGGCTGACGCAGGGTTTCCAGCAGGCCTTGCAGGCGCGCCTGGCCCTGTTCGAAAGCCTGCTCTTGAGCCGGGTCGACCAGCACGATCGCGTGCATCTTGCCCGCCAGGTTGTCGAACACCACCACCGCATCGGACACCATCAGCAGGATATCCGGCACGCCCAGCGGGTCCGGGTTGGGGCTGGCGCCCAGGCGCTTTTCCACATAGCGCACGCAGTCGTAGCCGAAGTAGCCGACCAGGCCGCCGTTGAAGCGCGGCAGGCCGGGGATATCGGCAACCTTGTAACGGTCCTTGAAGGTTTCGACGAAGGCCAGCGGGTCTTCGACATCGTGGCTTTCCACCTCCACGCCATCCTGCAGGATGCTGACGTGGTAACCGTGCACACGCATCACGGTGCGCGACGGCAGGCCAATCATCGAGTAACGGCCCCACTTCTCGCCGCCCTGCACCGATTCGAGCAGGTACGAGTTGGGCTGGTCGGCCAGTTTCAGGTAGATCGACAGCGGCGTGTCAAAGTCGGCCAGGGTTTCGCAGGCCAGGGGAATGCGGTTGTAGCCGGCAGCGGCCAGGCGCAGGAATTCTTCGCGGGTCATGGGTAGCCTCGTGGCAAGCAGCAATAGGTCAGGCAAACGGACGGGCCGGCACGCGCCGGCAGGCTGAAGTCAGGCGCGCCAACGCCAACGGGCCAGGGCCTTGATGACTTTCATCCAGAATTTGCCGGTAACCGCCACGGTGGACTCTCTGTCTTGTGAGGCTTGAAGGTCCGCCAACGTTATCCCAGTGGCCAGGTCTGCGCAACCGGGCAGCAATGCGCGCAGGTCGTCGATCACCAGGCTGGGGGCTTCGTCGTGGATCGGCCGGCCATGGTTGTAGCCGTAGGTCAGGCCCACGCACTGCACGCCAGCCGCCTTGGCCGCCAGCACATCGCTGCGCGAATCGCCGACGAACAGCGACTGTTGCGGGGTAACGCCGGCCATCTGCATGACGAACAGCAGTGCCGCCGGGTCGGGCTTTTTCTGTGGCAGGGTGTCGCCGCCGATGATCCAGCGGAAGTAGCTGCCAATCTTCATCTGGTCCAGCAACGGGCCAACGAAGCGCTCGGGCTTGTTGGTGATCAGCGCCATCTCCACGCCCCGCTTGCGCAGCCAGCGCAGGGCGTCCTGCACTCCGGGGTAGACCACGGTCAGTTCGTGGCTTTCGGCATAGGCGTCCATGAACAGCGCCAGCGCCCGGTCGGCCAGCGCATCGTCCACACCGGCGTGGTCGATGCCACCGGCCAGCGCCCGGCGCACCAGCACCTGGGCGCCGTTGCCCACCCAATGGCGCACCGCTTCCAGGCCGGCGGGCGGGCGCCCCAGTTCGAGCAGCATGCGGTCCACGGCGGCTGCCAGGTCTGGCACGGAATCGATCAGGGTACCGTCCAGATCGAACATCACCAGCCTGGGCAGCGTCCCCGGGAACAGCTGCTCGAAGCCGCTCATGGGCGGGCCTGAGCCAGTTCGGCGCGCATCCTGGCGATGACTTCCTGGTAGTCCGGGGCGTTGAAGATCGCCGAGCCGGCCACGAAGGTGTCGGCGCCAGCGGCAGCGATCTCGCGGATGTTGTTGACGTTGACGCCGCCGTCGATTTCCAGGCGGATGTCACGGCCACTGGCGTCGATCAGCGCACGCGCCTCGCGCAGCTTGTCGAGGGTACCAGGAATGAACTTCTGCCCGCCGAAGCCCGGGTTGACGCTCATCAGCAGCACCATGTCGACCTTGTCCATCACGTATTTCAGGGCTTCCAGGCTGGTGGCCGGGTTGAACACCAGGCCGGCCTTGCAGCCACCGTCCTTGATCAGCTGCAGCGAGCGGTCGATGTGCTGCGAGGCTTCCGGGTGGAAGGTGATGTAGGTGGCACCCGCTTCGATGAAATCACCGATGATGCGGTCGACGGGGCTGACCATCAGGTGCACGTCGATCGGGGCGGTGACGCCGTACTTGCGCAGGGCGGTGCAGACCATCGGGCCGATGGTCAGGTTGGGGACGTAGTGGTTGTCCATGACATCGAAGTGGACGATGTCGGCACCCGCGGCCAGTACCTTGTCGACGTCCTCGCCCAGGCGGGCGAAATCGGCAGAGAGAATGGAGGGGGCAATAGCGTAGGGCTGCATGGCGCACCTGTTGGCAGAATCACGGTGGCGCGCATTGTAACCCAGGGAAGCGGATGAAGGCTGATTGGTATCAACGGGTTTCGACCAGCTGTTTCAGCCTGAATTGACCTCTTCGCGGGCACGCCCGCTCCCACAGGTACCCCCAAAAGGCCCGAGGGCAGTGGAAACCCTGTGGGAGCGGGCGTGCCCGCGAAGAGGCCAGTTCAGACAACTGACAATCAGGCCGGTTGCTGGGTCCTCAGCTTCTCGCTACGCCCACGCAACCACTCCAGGGTCAGCAGCAACACCACCGAGAAGGCAATCAGCAAGGTCGCAGCCGCCGCAATGGTCGGGCTCAGGTTTTCACGAATGCCACTGAACATCTGCCGCGGCAGGGTGGCCTGTTCCGGCCCGGCCAGGAACAGGGTCACCACCACTTCGTCAAACGACGTGGCAAAGGCGAACAACGCCCCCGAAATCACCCCGGGCGCGATCAGCGGCAGGGTCACACGGCGGAAGGCCAGCAGCGGCGAGGCACCCAGGCTGGCCGCCGCGCGCACCAGGTTGTAGTTGAAGCCCTGCAAGGTCGCCGACACGGTAATGATGACGAACGGCACACCCAGTATCGCATGCACCAGGATCAGCGAGGTGAAGCTGTTGCCCATGCCCAGCGGGGCGAAGAACAGGTAGCTGGCTACACCGATGATCACCACCGGCACCACCATCGGCGAAATCACCAGCGCCATCACCAGCGACTTGCCCGGGAAGTCGCCACGGGTCAGGCCGATGGCTGCCAGGGTGCCGAACACCATGGCCAGCACCGTGGCCGCCGGGGCGACGATGATGCTGTTCTTCAAGGCCCGCATCCATTCGGCCGAGGCGAAGAAGTCCTGGTACCACTGCAGCGAGAAGCCCTGCAGCGGGTATACCAGGAAACTGCCACTGTTGAACGACAGCGGCACGATCACCAGCACCGGCAGTATGAGGAACAGCAGGATAAGGCCGCAAAGAATGCGCAGGCTGTAGAACCACACCCGCTCCACGGGCGACATGTAAGGGCTCAGCATGACAAGTCTCCTCAGCTCAGGCGCAGGCGGCTGGCGCCGACCAGCCAGCTATAGATCAGGTACAACAGCACGGTCGCCAGCAGCAACAGCCCGCCCAGCGCGGTGGCCATGCCCCAGTTGATGCTGGTGTTGGTATAGAAGGCCACGAAGTAGCTGACCATCTGGTCGTTCGGGCTGCCCAGCAGTGCCGGGGTGATGTAGTAGCCGATGGCCAGGATGAACACCAGCAGGCAACCGGCGCCAACACCGGCGTAGGTCTGCGGGAAGTACACCCGCCAGAAGCTGGCGAACGGGTGGCAGCCCAGCGAGATCGCCGCACGCATGTAGCTGGGCGAAATACCCTTCATCACGCTGTACAGCGGCAGGATCATGAACGGCAGCAGGATGTGCACCATCGAGATGTACACGCCGGTGCGGTTGAACACCAGTTCCAGCGGTTGGTCGATGATGCCCATGGCCATCAGCGCGCTGTTGATCAGGCCACCCGACTGCAGCAGTACGATCCACGCCGCCACCCGCACCAGGATCGAGGTCCAGAACGGCAGCAGCACCAGGATCATCAGCAGGTTGCTTTGCCGGGTCGGCAGGTTGGCCAGCAGGTAGGCCAGCGGATAGGCCAGCACCAGGCAGATGGCGGTAATCACCACACCCATCCACAGGGTGCGGGCGAAGATGTCCAGGTAGATGGCCTGGTCCGGGGTGGCTTTGGCCAGTTCGCCAAGGTCATCGATACGGTGGTCGAGCGAAGCCAGCAGGTAGAACGAGGTGACCGTGCTGGTGTTGCGGCGGATCGCCTGCCAGTAGGCCGGGTCGCCCCAACGCTCGTCGAGCGCCTGCAAGGCATCTTTATAGGAAGCGGGCTCGCTCTTGAACGGTAGCGCCCGCGCGGTCTTGGCCAACAGGCTGCGGTAGCCGGCCAGCTCCATGTTCAGGCGCTTGGACAGGTCGCCCAGGGTCTGCTTCTTGCGCGATTCGGCCAAGTCCTGACTCAACGCCTTGTACACGTCCTCGCCCGGCAAGCTCTTGCCATCCCACTGGGTGATAACGCCCACCGTGCGCGGCAGGCCGCCAACCACTTCCGGGTTGCCGACGCTCTTGTACAGCAGCGCCGCGATGGGCACCAGGAACACCAACAGAAGAAACAGCGCCAGCGGCGCGATCAATGCCTGCGCCTTCCAGCGGTTGACCCGCTCGGCGTGCTTGAGGCGCTGCTTGAGACTTGGACCTGCGCCTTCTTTGAGGGGCACTGCAATGGCCATGGCGAACTCCGCGATACGAACTGAAAATGGGGCTGCTGCGCAGCCCATCGCCGGCAAGCCCGGCTCCCACAGGTACTGCACTGATTTCGAGACTTCCGATCCCTGTGGGAGCTGCCCCCTGCAGGTACTGCACTGGCCTCGGGGATGGCGCGGTCCCTGTGGGAGCTGGCTTGCCGGCGATGGGCCGCAAAGCGGCCCCCCGCACTGGTCGTTTACTTCTTCGCCGCCCAGGCGTTGAAGCGTTGCTCCAGCTGCTCGCTGTTGTCGGCCCAGAAGGCCACGTCGATCTGCACCTGGTTGGCAATGTTCTCAGGCGTGGTCGGCATGTCCTTCTTCACTTCATCCGACAACAGGCTCACGGCCTTGGAATTGGCCGGGCCGTAGGCGATGTTCTCGGAGTAGGTCTTCTGCTGCTCAGGCTGTACGCTGAAGGCAATGAATTTCTTCGCTTCCTCGACATTCTTGGCGCCTTTCGGGATGGCCCAGGCGTCGAAGTCATAGATGCCGCCGTTCCACACCACCTTCAGGTTGCTTTCTTTCTGCACTGCAGCGATGCGACCGTTGTAGGCCGAGCTCATGACCACGTCACCCGAGGCCAGGTACTGTGGCGGCTGGGCGCCGGCTTCCCACCACTGGATGCTTGGCTTGAGTTCGTCGAGCTTCTTGAAGGCGCGGTCCACGCCCTCTTTGGTGCCCAGCACCTGGTACACATCCTTCGGCGCCACTCCGTCGGCCATCAAGGCGAATTCCAGGGTGTACTTGGCGCCCTTGCGCAGGCCGCGCTTGCCCGGGAATTTCTTGGTGTCCCAGAAATCGGCCCAGCTGGTCGGTGCGGTCTTCAGCTTGTCGGCGTTGTAGGCCAACACCGTGGACCATACGAAGAAGCCCACACCGCAGGGCTGGATGGCACCCGGCACATAGTCACTTTCATTGCCGAACAGGGCCGGGTCGAGCTCTTCGAACATCCCCTCGTCACAGCCGCGGGCCAATTCTGGCGACTCCACTTCCACCAGGTTCCACGACACGCTCTTGGTGTCGACCATCGCTTTGACCTTGGCCATTTCGCCGTTGTACTCGCCTGCGACGATCTTGCCCTTGCCGGCCTTTTCCCACGGCTCGTAGAACGCCTTGACCTGGGCTGCCTTGTTGGCGCCACCGAACGAGACCACGGTAAGGTCTGCGGCCATGGCCTGGCCGGCGGCGAACAGCCCCAGGGCCAGGGCGGTCAGTTTCAACTGCTTGCGCATTATTATTCTCTCCACAGTACAGGGTTGGTGAAGCAATCCATCAATGGGCTTCGGCAATCGGATCGAGCGCGCGGGCGTGCTCCACCTCCCAGCCCAGCGGTACCACATCGCCCACGGCCAGGGCCGGGTCGAGCTCGGCAATCGGCTGTTTCACGAAGAAGTCGCCCTTGCCGCAAACTTCCAGGCGCACCCGCACGTGGTCGCCCAGGTAAATGAATTCGGCCACCCGGCCCGAGAAGCGGTTCACGCAGCTTTCGCTATGGCCGTTCAGGCGCACGCGCTCCGGGCGGATCGACAGGGTCACCGGCTCGCCGGCCTGGCCGACATTCACCGCCAGCGCCTCGACCCGCTCGCCACGCGGCAACTGCACCTGGCAGCGCTTGCCATCACTGGCGAGCAAAGTGCCGTTGATGCGGTTGTTCTCGCCGATGAAGTTGGCGACGAAGGTGTTGCAGGGTTCTTCGTACAGCGTGCGCGGGTCGGCGATCTGCTGGATTTCGCCTTGATGGAACACCGCCACGCGGTCGGACATGGTCAGCGCTTCACCCTGGTCGTGGGTCACGTACACCACGGTCACGCCCAGGCGCTGGTGAATGTGCTTGATCTCCATCTGCATGTGTTCACGCAGCTGCTTGTCGAGGGCGCCCAGCGGTTCGTCCATCAGCACCAGCTGCGGCTCGAATACCAGTGCCCGGGCCAGGGCCACCCGCTGCTGCTGGCCGCCGGACAGCTGGCCGGGGTAGCGCTTGGCGAAGGCGTCGAGCTGGACCATGTTCAGCACCCGCTTGACCCGTTCGCTGATGTCGGTCTTGCTCAGGTTGCGCACGGTCAGCGGGAAGGCCAGGTTCTCGGCCACGGTCATGTGCGGGAACAGCGCGTAGTTCTGAAACACCATGCCGATATCGCGCTTGTGTGGCGGCACGTTGTTGATCGACCGCCCGGCCAGCTGGATTTCACCGGCGGTAGGGGTTTCGAAGCCGGCCAGCATCATCAGGCTGGTGGTCTTGCCCGACCCGGACGGGCCGAGCAGGGTGAGGAACTCGCCCTTGCGAATATTCAGATTGAGGTCTTTGACGATCAGCGACTCGCCGTCGTAGCTCTTCTGCACACCACGGAAGCTGACCAGCGTTTCGCTGGTTGCAGCGTTCGACTTCGCCTCGCTCATGCCTGCACCTTCTTGTTGGATGACTGCGTAGGCAAAGACTAGACAAGCGGCAAGCGCCGGGAAATCGGGGGTGCTGAGAGAATGCCATCATCCGGATGGAAGATTTTTTGTAGGGATTCCCCTACAACGATGGCGGGTTTTGAATGCTCATCCGCGCCACCCGCCAAACCTGTGGGAGCGGGCTTGCCTGCGAAGGGGCCGGTTCAGCCATGGAGATCGGCAGGTCAGGCCCTTTCGCGGGCACGCCCGCTCCCACAGGGGCCTCGGTAAGTTCAAAGAGCAGGCATGTCGCAATCAGACCAGCTTGTGCTCCATGGCGTACTTCACCAGCTCGGCCAGCGAGTTCACCTTCAGCTTCTGCATCAGGCGCGCCTTGTGGGTGCTGATGGTCTTGCTGGACAGCGCCAGCTGCTGAGCGATGTCGTTGACGTTGGCGCCCTGGGCCAGGCGTTCGAACACCGAAAACTCCCGCTCCGACAGCAGCGTATGCAAGGGCCGCGACTCGGTCAGGCCGACTTCGAAGACCATGCGGTCAGCCAGCGCCGGGTCGATATAGCGCCCGCCAGCGGCAACCCGGCGAATCGCGGTCAGCAACAGCGCCGGGTCGCTGTCCTTGGTAGCATAACCCGCCGCCCCGGCCTTCAGCGCCCGCGCCGCCATCTGCGCTTCATCGTGCATCGACAGCATCAGGATTGCCGGCGCATCGTGCAACGCACGGATCCGCGGGATCGCTTCCAGGCCGTTCACGCCCGGCATAGAGATATCCAGCAACACCACTTCGCACGGCGTGTGGCGCAGGGTTTCCAGCAACTGCTCGCCATTACCGGCCTCCCCCGCCACCTGCATGTCCTTGGCCAGGCCAATCAACTGCTTGATGCCCTCACGGACAATGGTGTGGTCTTCGGCCACCAGCACTCGAATCACGATCGCTCTCCTACTCCAACGGTATGGCTACGCTCAGGCTGGTGCCTTCGCCCGGTTCACTTTCCAGCGCCATGCTGCCGCCCAGCATCAGCACCCGCTCGCGCACCCCTACCAGGCCAAACGAGGTGGGCCGGGGCTGGTCACGGCAAAAGCCCTGGCCGTCATCGCTGACAGTCATGCGCAATTGCCCGTGCTCACGCACCAGTTCGATCTCCACACTGTGCGCCTGGGCATGGCGCATCACGTTGGTCAGCGCCTCCTGGAGGATACGGAACAGCCCGGTGGCCTTGGCATCGCTCAATGCTGGCAGATTATCCGGTACTTGCACCAGGCAGGGGATTTGCGTACGTGCCTCGAAACGCCGTGCCTGCCATTCGATGGCCGAAGCGATGCCGGCATCGAGAATCGGCGGGCGCAAGGCGGTGGCCACGTCGCGCACCAACTGGAACAGTTGGGCGATCAGGCGCTTCATACTGGCCAGGCGCTCGTTCAGGCCCGGGTCCAGCTCGGCAAAAGCCAGCTCGCACATCGACACCTCCAGTTTCAGCACGGTCAGCATCTGCCCCAGTTCATCGTGCACTTCCCGGGCGATACGGGCCTTTTCTTCCTCCCGCACACTCTCGAGGTGGGCCGACAGTTCGCGCAACTGCTCTTGGGACCTGGCCAGGGCCAGCTCGGCCCGCTTGCCCTGGGTGATGTCCCACACCACGCCGTCCCACACCACCTGGCCGTTGCCCAGGCGCCGGGTGCTGGCCTTGATGTCGGCCCAGCGCTGCTCCCCCTGGCGGGTAAGGATGCGCCCCTGCCAGGACCAGTCCTGGTCGCTGGCCAGGGCCAGGTCCTGCACCCGGTGGTAATCGGCTCGGTCGTCGGGATGTACCAGATTGCGCAGGCCCATCTGCGGGTGCTGGATCTCGCTGGGCGCGTAACCCACCAAGGCCTCGCTGCCCTCGCTGATGTAGGGGAACTCCAGATCGCCTTCGGCCGGGTCGCGCTCCAGGCGAAACACCAGCCCTGGCACGTTGCCGGCAATGCCCTTGAGCCGCGCCTCGCTTTCGCGCAGGGCCGCCAGGGCGCGGTGGCGCTCGGTGACGTCGGCGAGGTAGACCACCAGGTATTCGGAATCACGAAACCGCAGAAAACTCAACGACAGCTCGACCGGAAGCAGGCTGTGGTCAGCCCGCAGGCACTGCGTCTCGAACTGGCCGACACCGCCCGCCCCGGTGCGCGCGCCCCTCCACAGCTCCAGCCAGCGGTCCATGCTCAGGCCGGGTTCAAAGTCGCTCAGTGGCCGCTCCAGCAGCGCGCCTTCGCCGTAACCCAGCATGCGCTCGGCGGCATGGTTGGCGTAGCGCACGTGGCTGTCCCAGTTGACCCAGAGGATGCCTACCGTGCTCTGATCGATGGCGAACTGGCTCAGGCGCAATGCTTCTTCGCGCACCTGCCGCTCCACCAGGCTCTCTCGCGTCGCCAGCAGGCTGCGCTCCAGCTGGCGCTGCTGGCGACGCTGCCATACCAGGGTGGCCAGTGCGCACAACAGCAGCATGCCCGACAGCAAGGCCAGGTTCTGCCAGAAACCGGTCGACTCGCTCAGCCGTGGGTATTTTGGCTGCAGCCAACGCTGGTGCAGTTGCTCCAGCTCCTTGGCCGGCAGCGCCTGCAGACCACGCTCGAGCACATCGGCCAGCAGCGGCCAGTCGCGCCGCGAACCGATGCGCAACAGCTGCGGGAGGCCGATATCACCGACCACGGCCAGCTCGCCGAACTCGCTCTCGCGCGACAGGCGGCTGAGCTGGGCTTCGTCCAGCACGGCGAAACTGGCCTGGCCACCCACCACCAGCTGCAGGGCCTCGCGCTCGTTGGGCACCCCTTGCAGGTTGAGGTTGCTGTAGTTGCCACGCAGGTAGTCCGCCAGCTGGCTGGGCATGCGTACCGCCACCCGCTGCTCGGCCTCGAGCGTTTCCAGGTCCACGGCCATGGTCCCGGTGCGCGGCCCAACCACCAGTTGCGGCACACGCATGTAAGGGTCGCTGAACAGCCACAGACGCAGGCTGGCGGGGGTCTGGGTAAGCCCTGGGGCAAAGTCGATTTCGCCGGCCTGCAGAGCATGCTCGAGGCTGGCCTGGTCGGCGAAGTTGCGCCAGGTAAGGTCCAGCCGCAGCGCCTGCGCCAGGCTGCTGACCAGCTCCACGTTGGCCCCGTACAGCTGCTGCAAGCGCCGGTCGAACTGAGCGTAGGGGGCCTGCAATACCAGGCCGACACGCAGGCTGCGGTGTGTATCCAGCCATTGCTGCTGGGCCGGTTCCAGGGCAACCGTGGGCACCGCCTCGGGGCTGGCCAATGCAATCAAGGGCAGCCACAAGCAGCCGATAACCAACAGGCGACGCATTCGCTTCATCTACACGCTCGTCTTGGCAAAGCGGCCATGCAGCATGGCCGTCACGGGCAAATACTATTAGGCTGCCGGTATCATTCTGGCCCTGGGTTGACTCATGTCCACACTTTATCGCACGACGCTGGCAATGTGCTGCCTGGCCTCGATCCTTCCACTCGGCGCCCTGGCCGCCGATGTCGAAAAACCCTCCACCGCCACCGAGGCACCCCCTGCCCAAGCCCCTCGCCCACCGCTGCTGGAGCGTAGCCAGGAGGATGCCCAGGCGCTTGAGCGGCTGGTGCCCAAGGCCGAGCAGCAAACCCTGCAGGCCGGCGCCGACAACTTCCTGGCCCTGTGGAAACCGGCCAACGACAGCGATCCGCAGGGGGCGGTCATCATCGTCCCGGGGGCTGGCGAAACGGCTGACTGGCCGAATGCGGTCGGCCCGCTGCGGCAGAAGTTTCCCGATATCGGCTGGCACAGCCTGAGCATCAGCCTGCCCGACCTGCTCGCCGACACCCCGCAGGCGCGGGTCGAGGCCAGGCCGGCTGCCCAGCCGGGGCCAGACAAGGGCGAAAGCGCCCCGGCCAAGGACGTGCCGGCCGATGCCAATGCCAACGTCGCCCAAGCTACGGCGGCCGATGCAGACACCGCAGAGAGTACCGACGCCAAACAGGCCAGCGAGCAAACCGACCCGGCCGATGCCGAGCGCGTTTTTGCCCGCCTGGATGCCGCGGTGGCCTTTGCCCAGCAGCACAACGCCCGCAGCATCGTGCTGATTGGCCACGGCAGCGGCGCATATTGGGCGGCCCGCTACCTGAGCGAGAAACAGCCACCGCAGGTGCAAAAACTGGTGATGGTCGCCGCGCAGACCCCAGCGCGGGTGGAGCATGACCTGGAAAGCCTGGCCCCGACCTTGAAAGTGCCGACTGCCGACATCTACTACGCCACCCGCAGCGCTGACCGCAATGCCGCCGCGCAGCGCCTGCAGGCCAGCAAGCGCCAGAAGGACAGCCAGTACCGGCAGTTGTCGCTGATTGCCATGCCGGGGAACAAGGCGGCCGAGCAGGAGCAGCTGTTCCGCCGGGTGCGGGGCTGGATGAGCCCGCAGGGGTAAGGTTTGCCATGATGGCCCTATCGCCGGCAAGCCAGCTCCCACAGGTACCCCACAGTATTCAAGATCTGTGCAATACCTGTGGGAGCTGGCTTGCCGGCGATAGGGGCATCAAAGCCCCCGCCGCTTGCGGATCATGGCATAAGCCTGATGCAACTCCCGGGTCCGCTCGGTCGCTTCACGCACCTGCGCCTCGCTGGCACCGGTGCCAGCCAGCTTGTCCGGGTGGTGCCGGCTGACCAGCCGACGATACGCCTGCTTGACCTTGTCGCCATCGGTGTCTGCCTCGACCGCCAGCAAGCGCAACGCCGCCGCATAGGTCATGGCCACCCCTTCCGGCCCCGCCTTGCGCGGCTCATACTCCAGCGACATGGCCTGCACCTGTCGCCGGCTCAGGCCCAGTTTCTGCCCCCAGTCCAGCAACAGTTCACGCTCTTTGTTGCCCATCTTGCCGTCAGCCCAGACCATGCGCCAACAGGCACGCAGGGTGCCTTCGGCGGCATGCGGCTGCTGGCGAATGCGCCGCAAGTGCCCACCCAGCCGGTCCTTGCCCGCCTTGCCACGGTTGAACGCGGCTATCGCGCGTAGCCGGGCCGCTTCGGTCAGGTCCAGGCGCACCATCTCCTGGCGCGCCTGCTGGATATGCTGCTCACCCACCCGGCCATCGCACTTGGCCAGGCGCCCGAGCATCACGAACAGCAACTCGTCGTCCCGCAAGGCCGGGCGCCCGCTGAGGCGTTCGCGCATGTCCTCCCAGCCTTGCAAACGCAGGCGGCGATCAATGGCCTGCCCCAGCAACGCGCCGAGCAAAGCCCCGGGGATGCTGGCAACGGCAAAGCCGGCACCGGCACCAATCACCGTGCTTGGCCACCACATGTCAGGCGCGCTCGCCAATCAGGCGCTCGGCCTCGGCCAGGCGTTCGAGCGTACCGACGTCCACCCAGTGCCCACGGTAGTGCTCGCCACTGACCTGGCCCGCAGCCATGGCCTGGCGCAGCAACGGCGCCAGCTTGAAGGCACCGGGCTGGCAGCCTTCGAACAGCGCCGGGTGCAACACCGAAAGGCCGCTGAAGGTCAACGTGCCAGGCGCATCGTCACCATCGACCACCCGCTCGCCCACCAGGCGGAAGTCGCCGCGGCCATGATGGCCAGGGTTATCGACCAGCACCAGATGAGCCAGGCCTTGCGGGGGGGCCTGCAGGCGCGCGAAATCGTAGTCGGTCCAGATATCGCCGTTCACCAGCAGGAACGGCGCATCTCCCAGCAGTGGCAGGGCCTTGAAGATGCCGCCGCCGGTTTCCAGCGGCTCGCCTTCGGGCGAATAGCGAATGCTCATGCCGAAACGGCTGCCGTCGCCCAGGTGGTCCTCGATCTGCTGGCCGAGCCAGGCATGGTTGATCACCACCTCGGTGACGCCCGCCGCAGCCAGGGCTCGCAGGTGGTACTCAATCAGTGGCTGGCCGGCGACAGCGACCAGCGGTTTGGGGGTGTGCAGGGTCAGCGGGCGCATGCGCTCGCCTTTGCCCGCAGCCAGAATCATTGCCTTCATGCACGCGCTCCGGCCTGCAACTCGGCAATCAGCTCACCCAGCTCCGCCAATTCGGGCCGACGGCTGATCACTTCTTTTATATAGGCGAAGAAGCGCGGCACGTCGCCCAGGTAGCGGGGTTTGCCGTCACGGTGGCAAATACGGGCGAAGATACCGATCACCTTCAGGTGGCGCTGCACACCCATCAGGTCGCTGGCACGCTGGAACGCTTCGAAGTCGGCCTGCACCGGGATCCCGGCAGCCTGCGCCTGCTGCCAGTAATCGCGCAACCAGCCCTCGACACGCGCCTGCGGCCAACTGAGGAAGGCGTCCTTGAACAGGCAGGTGATGTCGTAGGTGACCGGGCCGTACACGGCATCCTGGAAGTCCAGCACGCCGGGGTTGGGCGTGCTCTGCATCAGGTTGCGCGGCATGTAGTCGCGGTGCACCAGCACCTTGGGCTGGGCCAGGGCGCTGTCGATCAGCATCTGGCTGATACGCTGCCAGCTGGCTTGCTGCGCTTCGCTGAAGGTAACGCCAAGTTCACGCCCCACGTACCACTCGGGAAACAGTTCGACCTCGCGGCGCAGCAGGGCGTCGTCGTAGCTCGGCAACTCGGCGTCCATTGGTAGACGCTGAAACTTGAGCAACGCGTCGATGGCGTCGGCGAACAGGCCGTCGGCATTGTCCGCATCAATGATATCAAGGTATGTCTGGTGGCCCAGGTCACCCAGCAGCAGGAAGCCACGCTCCAGGTCCTGGGCGTGGATCAGCGGTACATGCACGTTGGCGCTGGCCAGCAGGTGGTCGATGGCGACGAACGGTCGGCAGTTTTCCTGCGGCGGTGGCGCATCCATGATCACGAAGCTGTGGCCAGCGCCCTGCCAGCGGAAATAACGGCGGAAGCTGGCGTCGCTGCTGGCCGCGGTCAGGCTGCCTGCGGGCACCTCGCCCCAGGCGTTTTTACGGAAAAGATCATTGAGCTGCTCATCGAGCCAGACCGTCAGTTGTTGCAGGCGTACATCGTGTTCAGGCATTACAAGGGTCTCCGACGGCCCTAGCCGTCAAGCGGGTCATGCTTTATTATCCAGCATCTTTTTCAGACCATCGAGAGGCGTGCGGCCCCACACGCGGGCAGATGGCACGCAGGAAGCCCGGACTAATAAGATGGCATTGAAATCCCCCGCGTTTCGTAGAAAGTTTCCGTTGCTGGTAACCGGCGGTCTGCTGGCCCTGCAACCTCTGGCCACGTCTTACGTGGTGGCAGCCGAACAGTTCGACTGCCAAGTGTCCGCCTCCGGTGGTTGGGACTGCAAGCCCAAGACCCCAGTCAACAACCTGCCGCCGCGCCCGGTGCACGAGGGTGCTGCCGTCAGCACCGGCACCGAAGCCGCGAGCGAAGGCGAAACTGCCGACCGGCCGATGCTGGTCACCGAGGCCAAAGGCCGTGCGCTGAAGTCGCGCAGCGAAGACTACAGCCACCTGGACTGGGTTCCGCGTGAAAAGCTCACTGCCGCGCAGCTGGCCGAAACCGGCCCGTACTGCGGTGGCGCGTACATCGAGCCAACCCGCCCGGGTATGGCCGACACCACGCCGAAGGACGAGTCGCCGACCTACATCAACGCCAAGGTGTCCAAGTACCAGCAGGAGCAGCAGATCGCTACCCTCGCCGGTGACGTGGTGATGCGCCAGGGCAGCATGCAGGCCGAAGCCGACGAGGCCAACCTCTACCAGACCGAAAACCGTGGCGAGCTCAAGGGCAACGTCAAGATCCGTGACAACGGTTCGCTGGTGGTCGGTGACGAGGCACAGATCCAGCTCGACACGGGCGAAGCCCAGGTCGACAACGCCGAATACGTGATGCACAAGTCGCACATCCGCGGCAGTGCCCTGTACGCCAAGCGTGGCGAAAACGCCATCATCCGCCTCAAGGACGGTACGTACACCACCTGCGAACCGGGCAGCAACGCCTGGCAGCTGAAGGGCAACAACATCACCCTGAACCCGGCCACCGGTTTCGGTACCGCGACCAACGTTACGCTGCGGGTCAAGGATTTCCCGGTGTTCTACACACCGTACATCTACTTCCCGATCGACGACCGTCGCCAGTCCGGCTTCCTGCCGCCATCGTTCAGCAGCACCAGCGACACAGGCTTCATGCTGGTCACGCCGTACTACTTCAACCTGGCGCCGAACTACGATGCCACGTTGTACCCGCGCTACATGACCAAGCGCGGCCTGCTGATGGAAGGCGAGTTCCGTTACCTGACACCTTCCAGCGAAGGCCAGTTCGGTGGCGCGTACCTCAACGACAAGAACGACGACCGCAAAGACCAGACTGACTACAAAGAACAGCGCTGGATGGTCAACTGGCAGCACAAGGGCGGGCTGGACGAGCGCCTGATGGCCGAGGTGGACTACACCGACATCAGCGACCCGTTCTACTTCCAGGACCTGGAATCCGATCAGATTGGCGTTGAAACCCAGGACCTGCTGAACCAGCAGGGTGCTCTGACCTACCGTGGTGACAGCTATACCGCACGGTTGAACGTGCATGCCTACGAGATGGCGACCATCTCGAAGATCACGCCGTATGATCGCCTGCCGCAGATTACCTTCAATGGCAAGCTGCCATACGAACCGGGCGGGCTCAATCTTGCCTATGAAACCGAGGCAGTCCGTTTCGATCGTGACCTGAAAGACGACTTCGTATTCAATGAAGACGGCGTTCCCGACACTTCGGCTGGTGCACCTGGCCGTCGCCTGGACCAGAACGTCAGTGGCATTGCCCGCGCCAACGGCAACCGCTTCAACGTTGCACCGTCGATAAGCCTGCCGATGGAAGCCAGCTACGGCTACCTGACCCCCAAGCTGAAGTACGCGTACACCCACTACGATCTGGACCTGGACAGCCAGGGCAAAGCCCAGGCAATCGCACAGTCGGCCAACCCGGCGTACGGCAGCTACAACAGTTCGCTGAACCGCGACATCCCGATCTTCAGCGTAGACAGCGGGCTCTACTTCGACCGCAATACCTCGTTGTTCGGCAACAATTACAAGCAGACCCTCGAACCGCGCATGTACTACCTCTACGTCCCGTACAAGGACCAGAAGGACATTCCGCTGTTCGACTCGGGTGAAACCCTGTTCAGCTACGACTCGCTATTCCGTGACAACCGCTTCAGCGGTACCGACCGTATCGGTGACGAGAACAAGCTGTCGCTGGGCGTGACAACCCGCTGGATCGAGGACAATGGCTTCGAACGCCAGAACTTCAGCATCGGTCAGGCGTACTACTTCAAGGACCGCAAGGTCCAGTTGCCAGGCATCAACTACCGTACCCGTGACGATGCGAAGTCCGATGTATCGCCGTACGCGCTGATGTACAACTACTTCTTCAACCGCGACTGGCGCTTCAATTCGGACTTCAACTGGGACCCGGACAGCCGCAGCACCCGCTCGGGCAGCGCGATGTTCCACTACCAGCCTGAAGACAACCCGAACAAGGTGGTCAACCTCGGTTATCGCTACCGTAACGACACTATCTCCTACGACTCCACGACCGGTACCTGGAAAGTGGGCGGTGGCGACTACGGTGTTCCTGGTAGCCCGAACTACATCAAGGACTACTACAAGATCCAGCAGCATGACTTCTCGGTCATCTGGCCGATCGTTCCGCAGTGGAGCGTCATCGCTCGCTGGCAGCATGACTACAACCGCAACCGGACCCTGGAAGCCATGGGCGGTTTCGAGTACGACAACTGCTGCTGGAAGCTGCGCCTGATCAACCGCTACTGGATCGACTACGACGACTTCAGCCAAGCCCTCCCGGCTAACGAAAAGGGCGACCACGGCATCTTCCTTCAGATCGTCCTGAAAGGCCTCGGTGGTGTAGTCGGCAACAAGGTCGAGTCTTTCCTCGACCAAGGCATTCAAGGTTACCGTGAACGTGAAGACCAAGCTTATTGATCGACTGCGCCCGGCGTTGCTGGGCGTTGCATTGCTGAGTGGCGCGGTGCATGCCGCGGTACAACCTCTTGATCGCGTGGTGGCCATCGTCGACAACGACGTGGTCATGCAAAGCCAGCTGGACCAGCGCGTCCGCGAGGTTCAGCAAACCATCGCCAAGCGCGGCGGCGGCATGCCGCCCGCCGGCGCGCTGGACCAGCAGGTGCTGGAGCGCCTGATCGTCGAGAACCTGCAGTTGCAGATCGGCGAGCGCTCCGGCATCCGCATCACCGACGAAGAACTGAACCAGGCCATGGGCACCATTGCCCAGCGCAACGGCATGTCGCTGGAGCAGTTCCACGCCGCCCTGGCCCGTGACGGCCTGTCGTTCGACGACGCCCGTGAGCAGGTCAAGCGCGAGATGATCATCAGCCGCGTGCGTCAGCGCCGCGTGGCCGAGCGCATCCAGGTGTCCGAGCAGGAAGTTAAGAACTTCCTCAACTCCGACCTCGGCAAGATGCAGATGTCGGAAGAATACCGCCTGGCCAACATCCTGATCCCGACCCCGGAAGCGGCCAACTCGGAAGCCATCCAGGCCGCCGCACGCCAGGTTGGCGATGTGTACCAGCAGCTCAAGCAGGGCGCGGACTTCGGCCAGCTGGCCATTGCCCGCTCCGCCAGCGAAAACGCCCTGGAAGGCGGCGAGATGGGCTGGCGTAAGGCCGGCCAGCTGCCGCCAGACTTCGCCAAGATGCTCAGCAGCATGGCGGTAGGCGACATCACCCAGCCAATTCGCATCCCCAACGGCTTCATCATCCTCAAGCTCGAGGAGAAGCGTGGGGGCAGCGAGAACGTGCTGCGTGACGAAGTGCATGTGCGCCACATCCTGATCAAGCCAAGCGAAATCCGCAGCGATGCGGCCACCGAGCAACTGGCCGAGCGCCTTTACGATCGCATCAAGAACGGCGAAGACTTCGGCGAGCTGGCCAAGAGCTTCTCGGAAGACCCGGGTTCGGCGCTCAACGGCGGCGACCTCAACTGGGTTGACCCGAACAGCCTGGTACCGGAGTTCCGCGAGCAGATGGCCAACGCCGCCCAAGGCGAAGTCACTCGCCCGTTCAAGACCCAGTACGGCTGGCATGTCCTGGAAGTGCTGGGCCGTCGTGCCACCGACAGCACCGAGCAGGCGCGTGAGCAGCAGGCCATGAACGTACTGCGCAACCGCAAGTACGATGAAGAGCTGCAGACCTGGCTGCGCCAGATCCGCGACGAGGCCTACGTTGAAATCAAGCTGCCTGGCGCTGACCAGGCCGCCCAGTGAAGCCGCTGCGCTTCGCCGTCACCCCCGGCGAGCCGGCCGGCATAGGCCCCGACCTGTGCCTGCTGCTCGCCGCAGACGCCCAGCCCCACCCCCTGATCGCCATCACCAGCCGTGACCTGCTCGCCGAGCGGGCCACACAGCTGGGGCTGGCCGTCAACCTGCTGCCGGTAGCGCCGGGCCAATGGCCCGAGCAGCCGGCGCCAGCGGGTAGCCTGTACGTCTGGGATACCACCTTGGCGGCCCCGGTAGTGCCAGGCCAGCTCGACAAAGCCAATGCGGCGTTCGTGCTGGAAACCCTGACCCGTGCCGGGCAAGGCTGCCTGGACGGGCATTTCGCCGGGATGATCACCGCCCCGGTACACAAGGGAGTGATCAACGAAAGCGGTATCGCCTTCTCCGGGCATACCGAATTCCTCGCCGAACTCACCCACACCGCGCAAGTGGTGATGATGCTGGCTACCCGTGGCCTGCGCGTGGCCCTGGTAACCACGCACCTGCCGCTGCGCGACATTGCCGACGCCATCACTGCCGAGCGCGTCGAGCGTGTAACCCGTATCCTGCATGCCGACATGCGCGACAAGTTCGGCATTGCCAACCCGCGCATCCTGGTATGTGGCCTCAACCCGCACGCGGGCGAGGGCGGCCACCTGGGCCGCGAGGAAATCGACATCATCGAGCCGACCCTGGCCCGCCTACGTACCGAAGGCATGGACCTGCGCGGACCACTGCCGGCCGATACCCTGTTTACCCCCAAATATCTGGAGCACTGCGACGCGGTGCTGGCGATGTACCACGACCAGGGCCTGCCCGTACTCAAGTACAAAGGCTTCGGTGCTGCGGTCAACGTGACCCTGGGCCTGCCGATCATCCGCACCTCGGTTGATCACGGCACCGCCCTTGACCTGGCCGGCACCGGCAAGGTCGACACCGGCAGCCTGCGCGTCGCGCTGGAAACCGCCTACCAGATGGCCGAGAACCGACCATGAACGAGCAATACCAACACCGGGCGCGCAAGCGCTTCGGCCAGAACTTCCTGCATGACGCCGGCATCATCGACCGCATCCTGCGTGCCATCAACGCCAAGGCTGGCGAACACCTGCTGGAAATCGGCCCGGGCCAGGGCGCCCTGACCGAAGGCCTGCTGGGTAGCGGCGCACAGCTGGACGTGGTGGAGCTGGACAAGGACCTGGTGCCGATCCTGCAGCACAAGTTCGCTGGCCGTAGCAATTTCCGCCTGCACCAGGGCGACGCCCTGAAGTTCGACTTCAACCAGCTGGGCGTGCCACCGCGCAGCCTCAAGGTGGTGGGCAACCTGCCCTACAACATCTCCACCCCACTGATCTTCCACCTGCTCAGCCATGCCGGGCTGATTCGCGACATGCACTTCATGCTGCAGAAGGAAGTGGTCGAGCGCATGGCCGCCGGCCCTGGCGGTGGTGACTGGGGGCGTTTGTCGATCATGGTGCAATACCACTGCCGCGTGGAGCACCTGTTCAATGTAGGCCCAGGTGCCTTCAACCCGCCGCCGAAAGTGGACTCGGCCATCGTCCGCCTGGTGCCGCACGAAGTGTTGCCACACCCGGCCAAAGACGCAAAGCTGCTGGAGCAGGTGGTACGCGAAGCCTTCAACCAGCGCCGCAAGACCCTGCGCAATACCATGAAAGGCCTGCTCGACAGTGCCGCCATCGAGGCTGCAGGCGTGGACGGCAGCCTGCGCCCCGAACAGCTGGACCTGGCGGCCTTCGTGCGCCTGGCTGACCAGTTGGCCGATCAGCCCAAAGCCTGATACAAGCTGATCCGGCCCCTTCGCGGGCACGCCCGCTCCCACAGGTAAAGCCCCCCCTTCAAATGTGGTGGGATCCTGTGGGAGCGGGCGTGCCCGCGAAGAGGCCAGCACAGACAACACTAATCCCCAAGCCCTTCCACCGCTGGCCCTCCCCCCTCTCAATGGCCTAGACTGCATTATTGCGTCAGTTCGCCCAAGGCCCTTGCATGTCCGACCCCCGCTATCAGATCGACGTCAGCGTCGTGACCCGTTACCTCAAAGAACAATCCGACCCCGAAAACAGTCGTTTCGCTTTCGCCTACACCATTACTGTGCAGAACAATGGCTCGCTCAAGGCCAAGCTGCTGTCGCGCCACTGGCTGATCACCAACGGTGACGGCGAGGTCGAGGAAGTGCGCGGCGCCGGTGTAGTCGGCCAACAGCCCAACATCGATCCGGGCCAGAGCCACACCTACAGCAGTGGCGCGGTTATCAGCACCCGCGTGGGCACCATGCAGGGCAGCTACCAGATGTTCGCCGAAGACGGCAAACGCTTCGATGCCGAGATCGCCCCCTTCCGCCTGGCGGTGCCCGGGGCGCTGCACTGATGGCTACCTACGCTGTCGGTGACCTGCAGGGCTGCCTGCAGCCACTCAAGTGCCTGCTCGACCGGGTCAGCTTCAACCCCGCCGTCGACCGCCTGTGGCTGGTCGGCGACCTGGTCAACCGCGGCCCCGAGTCACTGGAAACCCTGCGCTTCCTTTATTCGATCCGCCAGTCGCTGGTGTGCGTGCTGGGCAACCATGACCTGCACCTGCTGGCTGCCTGGCACGACGTCGAACGCCTGAAGAAAAGCGACACCCTGCGCGAGATCATCGAAGCACCGGATGCCGACCAGCTGCTTGACTGGCTGCGCCAGCAAAAGCTGCTGCATTACGACGAACCTCGCGGCATTGCCCTGGTTCACGCAGGCATTCCACCACAATGGACCTTGGGCAAAGCCCTGGAGCTGGCCGCCGAGGTCGAGGAAGTGCTGCGCGACGACGAACGCCTGAAACTGTACCTGGACGGCATGTACGGCAACGAGCCGAACAAGTGGAGCAAGAACCTCAGTGGCATAGAACGCCTGCGGGTCATCACCAACTACTTCACACGCATGCGCTTCTGCACCGCCGAGGGCAAGCTCGACCTCAAAAGCAAGGAAGGCCTGGAGACCGCGCCCAAAGGTTACAAGCCCTGGTACGCACACAAAGGCCGCCGCTCACGCCACGTGAAGATCATCTTTGGCCACTGGGCCGCCCTGCAAGGCCAGGTCGACGAGCCCGACGTCATTGCCCTGGACACCGGCTGCGTGTGGGGCGGCGCCATGACCCTGTACAACGTCGACAGCGGCGAATACCACCACTGTGATTGCGCCGACGACGGCCCCCTGCGCCAACCGGCACAACCCACTACACTTAACGACCACACCTGAAGGAAGTAGTACCCATGAGCGAATTCAAGCGCATCCCTCCCGAGCAGGCCTTGGAGCTTCGCAAGAAAGAAGGTGCGGTCGTCGTCGACATTCGCGACCCCCAGGCTTTCGCCGCCGGGCATATCAGCGGTGCCAAGCATCTGGATAACCATTCCGTTGCCGAGTTCATCCGCAATGCCGACCTCGACGCCCCAACCCTGGTGGTGTGCTACCACGGCAATTCCAGCCAGAGCGCTGCCGCCTACCTGGTGAACCAGGGCTTCTCCGACGTGTACAGCGTGGACGGCGGCTTTGAGCTGTGGCGCACCACTTACCCGGCCGAGACCGCCCAGGGCACTGCCGAATAAATTTTTCATTTCCACTGCAGCCCGCGCCACGTGCGGGCTTGCGGCTTATCTGACGAACGGTCGTTCGCAACTTCTCCGCCCCTCGCCCTTGACCTTGCGGATAACCAACTATTCTTAAGCGCAGGCCATCCAAAAAAGGGGAGAGCCGGTACACCGGCGTGCGGGTCATCGGTAGCGTTACAGGGTGTTCTGGGGGGTATACAGCAGCCGGCCAACCCGGTTGCATGCCAGCATCAGCTGACTGATCCGGCGTCGTCTCCACGTATCGAGCGAGGTGACGTCATGAGTATTTTTAGCCACTTCCAACAACGTTTCGAGTCTACGCGCCAGGAAGAACTCTCGCTGCAGGAGTACCTCGAGCTGTGCAAAGAGGATCGCAGTGCCTACGCATCGGCGGCCGAACGGCTGTTGCTGGCCATCGGTGAGCCGGAGCTGATCGACACCTCAACCAACTCCAGACTGTCGCGTATCTTCTCCAACAAGGTTATTCGCCGCTATCCGGCCTTTGCCGACTTCCATGGCATGGAAGAGTGCATCGACCAGATCGTGTCCTACTTCCGCCACGCCGCCCAAGGCCTGGAGGAAAAGAAACAGATCCTCTACCTGCTGGGCCCGGTGGGCGGCGGTAAGTCGTCGCTGGCCGAAAAACTCAAGCAGCTGATGGAAAAGGTACCGTTCTACGCCATCAAGGGCTCGCCGGTATTCGAGTCGCCCCTGGGGCTGTTCAACGCCACCGAAGACGGGGCCATCCTCGAGGAAGAGTTCGGCATCCCGCGGCGCTACCTGAACACCATCATGTCGCCCTGGGCCACCAAGCGCCTGCAGGAGTTCGGCGGCGACATCAGCAAGTTCAAGGTGGTGAAGCTGTACCCGTCGATCCTCAACCAGATCGCTATCGCCAAGACCGAACCCGGCGACGAGAACAACCAGGATATTTCGGCCCTGGTCGGCAAGGTCGATATCCGCAAGCTCGAGGAATTCCCGCAGAACGACGCCGACGCCTATGCCTATTCGGGCGCGCTGTGCCGGGCCAACCAGGGCCTGATGGAATTCGTCGAGATGTTCAAGGCCCCGATCAAGGTCCTGCACCCGTTGCTCACCGCCACCCAGGAAGGCAACTACAACAGTACCGAAGGCCTCGGCGCCATTCCCTACTCCGGGATTCTGCTGGCCCACTCCAACGAATCGGAGTGGCACACCTTCCGTAACAACAAGAACAACGAGGCGTTCATCGACCGGATCTACATCGTCAAGGTGCCGTATTGCCTGCGCGTCAGCGACGAAATCAAGATCTACGACAAGCTGCTGATCAACAGCTCGCTGGCCAAGGCCCACTGCGCGCCAGACACGCTGAAGATGCTCGCCCAGTTCACTGTGCTGTCGCGGCTGAAAGAGCCGGAAAACTCCAACATCTACTCGAAGATGCGGGTGTACGACGGGGAGAATCTCAAGGACACCGATCCAAAGGCCAAGTCGATTCAGGAATACCGCGATGCCGCCGGCGTCGACGAAGGCATGAACGGCCTGTCGACCCGCTTCGCCTTCAAGATCCTGTCCAAGGTGTTCAACTTCGACCCGCATGAAGTGGCCGCCAACCCGGTGCACCTGCTGTATGTGCTGGAGCAGCAGATCGAGCAGGAACAGTTCCCGGCCGAAGTGCGCGAACGCTACCTGCGCTACCTGAAGGAGTACCTGGCGCCACGCTACATCGAGTTCATCGGCAAGGAAATCCAGACCGCCTACCTGGAGTCCTACAGCGAATACGGCCAGAACATCTTCGACCGCTACGTGCTGTACGCCGACTTCTGGATCCAGGACCAGGAATACCGCGATCCGGAAACCGGCGAAATCCTCAACCGTATCGCCCTCAACGAAGAACTGGAGAAGATCGAGAAACCGGCCGGCATCAGCAACCCGAAAGATTTCCGCAACGAAATCGTCAACTTCGTGCTGCGCGCCCGTGCCAACAACAATGGCAAGAATCCGAGCTGGCTGAGCTACGAAAAATTGCGGGTGGTGATCGAGAAGAAAATGTTCTCCAACACCGAAGACCTGCTGCCAGTCATCAGCTTCAACGCCAAGGCAAGCAAGGAGGACCAACAGAAACACAACGACTTCGTCACGCGCATGGTGGAACGTGGCTACACCGACAAACAGGTTCGTCTGCTGTCGGAATGGTACCTGCGGGTCAGGAAATCGCAATAAAGCGACAAGCTACCCACCGCGCGCCCAGGGCTGCTACACCAGCCCTGGGCGCCGGCAGCTGCTTTGCTGCCTTTACGTGCAGCAGTTCGTAGCTTGAAGCGTGCAGCTGTTCCCAGCTACCGGAGGGACCATGAGCTACGTTATAGATCGACGCCTGAACGGCAAGAACAAGAGCACGGTGAACCGCCAGCGCTTCCTGCGGCGGTACCGCGAACATATCAAGAAAGCCGTCGAAGAGGCGGTGAGCCGCCGTTCCATCATGGACATGGAACATGGCGAGCAGATCAGCATTCCGGGGCGCGACATCGACGAACCGGTGCTGCACCATGGTCGCGGGGGCAAGCAGACCATCGTGCACCCAGGCAACAAGGAGTTCACCGCCGGTGAACACATCCCCAGGCCACAGGGCGGCGGCGGTGGCAGCGGCCGTGGCAAGGCCGGCAACTCCGGCGAGGGCATGGACGACTTCGTCTTCCAGATCACCCAGGAAGAATTCCTCGAGTTCATGTTCGAGGACCTCGAGCTGCCCAACCTGGTCAAACGTCACCTGACCGGGGCCGACACCTTCAAGACCGTGCGCGCCGGTATCGCCAACGAAGGCAACCCGTCACGCATCAACATCGTGCGCACCCTGCGTTCGGCCCATGCCCGGCGCATCGCCCTGACCGGCAGCAGCCGCGCACTGCTGCGCGAAGCGCAGAAGGAACTCGCCCGCCTGAAGGTCGAGGAACCGGATAATTTCACCGATATCCAGGAGGTCGAACACGAGATCGAACGCCTGAAGGCACGTATAAACCGCCTGCCCTTCCTCGACACCTTCGATCTCAAGTACAACCTGCTGGTCAAGCAGCCCAACCCCAGCTCCAAGGCGGTGATGTTCTGCCTGATGGACGTGTCCGGCTCGATGACCCAGGCCACCAAAGACATCGCCAAACGCTTTTTCATCCTGCTGTACCTGTTCCTCAAGCGTAACTACGATCGCATCGAAGTGGTATTCATCCGCCACCACACCAGCGCCCGTGAAGTCGACGAGGAAGAATTCTTCTATTCGCGGGAAACCGGCGGCACCATCGTTTCCAGCGCGCTCAAGCTGATGCAGGAGGTCATGGCCGAACGCTACCCGGCCAGCGACTGGAACATCTACGCCGCCCAGGCCTCCGACGGCGACAACTGGAACGACGATTCGCCGATCTGCCGCGACATCCTGGCCAAGCAGATCATGCCGCATGTGCAGTACTACACTTACGTTGAAATCACCCCGCGTGAACACCAGGCGCTGTGGTACGAATACGAGCGCATCGGCGAAGCCTTCCCCGACACGTTCGCCCAGCAGCAGTTGGTATCGGCCGGTGACATCTACCCGGTCTTCCGTGAACTCTTCCAGCGCAGGTTAGCCACATGACCGCCAGAGCACAGAGACGCCAACCTATTTCCACCGGGTCCGAGTGGACGTTCGAACTGATCCAGACCTACGACCGGGAAATCAGCCGCCTGGCCGAGCGATACGCCCTGGACACCTACCCCAACCAGATCGAGGTGATTACCGCCGAGCAGATGATGGACGCCTACGCCTCGGTCGGTATGCCGCTGGGTTATCACCACTGGTCCTACGGCAAACAGTTCCTCAGCACGGAAAAATCTTACAGCCGTGGCCAGATGGGCCTGGCCTACGAGATCGTCATCAACTCCGATCCATGCATCGCCTACCTGATGGAAGAAAACACCATGTGCATGCAGGCACTGGTGATCGCCCATGCCTGCTACGGCCATAACAGCTTCTTCAAGGGCAACTACCTGTTCCGCACCTGGACCGACGCCAGCTCGATCATCGACTACCTGGTGTTCGCCAAGCAGTACATCGCCCAGTGCGAAGAGCGCCATGGCATCGATGCCGTTGAAGACCTGATCGACTCCTGCCATGCCCTGATGAATTACGGCGTCGACCGTTACAAACGGCCTTATCCGATTTCCGCCGAAGAGGAGCGGCGGCGGCAAAAAGAGCGCGAGGAGCACCTGCAGCGGCAGATCAATGACCTGTGGCGGACCATTCCGAAGAGTGCCGACAAGGGCAGCGAGCGCGATGATGCGCGCTTCCCCGCCGAACCGCAGGAAAACATCCTGTATTTCATCGAGAAGAACGCCCCGCTGCTGGAACCCTGGCAACGTGAAGTGGTGCGCATCGTGCGCAAGATCGCCCAGTATTTCTATCCACAGCGCCAAACCCAGGTGATGAACGAAGGCTGGGCGACGTTCTGGCACTACACGCTGATGAACGACCTGTACGACGAGGGGCTGATCACCGAAGGCTTCATGATGGAGTTCCTGCAGTCGCATACCAGCGTGGTGTTCCAGCCCGGCTTCGACAGCCCCTACTACAACGGCATCAACCCCTACGCACTGGGCTTTGCGATGTACACCGACATCCGCCGCATGTGCGAAAACCCGACGGAGGAAGATCGCCGCTGGTTCCCCGACATTGCCGGCAGTGACTGGTTATCTACCATCAAGTTCGCCATGAGCAGCTTCAAGGACGAGAGCTTCATCCTGCAGTACCTGTCGCCCAAGGTCATGCGCGATCTCAAGCTGTTCAGCATCCTCGATGACGACCAGCGCGACGACCTGTATGTACCTGCCATCCACGATGAGGCCGGCTACCGGACCATTCGTGAACTGCTGGCGGCGCAGTACAACCTGGGCAACCGCGAACCGAATGTGCAGATCTGGAGCGTCGACCGCCGCGGCGACCGCTCGCTGACCTTGCGTCACCAGCAACACAACCGCAAACCGCTGGGCGACTCGACCGATGAAGTGCTCAAGCACCTGCACCGCCTGTGGGGCTTCGACATCCATCTGGAGACCGTGCAGGGCGAGCAGGTAATGAAGACCCACCACATGCCACCGCGCGGCGAGCACGGCGAAAGCGCCGACTATGGCCGCATGGACCTGGCTGTCATCCACCACCTCTAGTGCCACGCCATAACTGCCGACAGGGTATCCTGTCGGCAGTTATGGAGAGTTGCCCATGCACATCTACAAAGTTGGCGGCGCCGTGCGCGATCGCCTGCTCGGCCGCCCTGTCAGCGATATCGACTGGCTGGTGGTCGGCGCCACGGTCGAGGAAATGCACGCCAAAGGCTTTCGACCGGTTGGTACTGATTTCCCGGTGTTCCTGCACCCGAAGACCGGCGAGGAATACGCCCTGGCGCGCACCGAGCGCAAGAGCGGGCGTGGCTATGGCGGCTTCACCTTCCACGCCAGCCCCGATGTGACCCTGGAAGAAGACCTGATCCGCCGTGACCTGACCATCAATGCGATTGCCGAGGACGAGGCGGGTAAGGTGTACGACCCTTATCATGGCCGAGACGATCTCGATCAGCGCCTGTTGCGCCATGTTTCCCCGGCGTTCGCCGAAGATCCCCTTCGCGTGCTGCGTGTTGCGCGCTTTGCTGCCCGTTATGCAGCACTGGGTTTCCGGGTTGCCGATGAGACACTTGAGCTGATGCGTCAGATCAGCGCCTCTGGTGAACTGCAGGCGCTGACCGCCGAACGCAGCTGGAAGGAATTCGAGCGGGCGTTGATGGAGGCGCAGCCACAGGTATTCTTCCAGGTGCTGCATGCTTGTGGCGCACTGCAAGAGCTGTTGCCTGAGCTTGGTGATGCCCCCCAGGCCCTGGCGGCACTGGAACAGGCGGCACTGCACGAACAGCCCCTGCATGTACGCTGGGCCTGCTTGTTGCGGGCGCTACCAGCAGCCGCGATAAAAGCCGTCAACCAGCGCTTCAAGGCACCTCGAGAATGCCAGGAGCTGGCGTTGCTGACGGGCGAGTGCCTGGCGCAAGGCAACCAGGCGCTGGAGCTGCCTGCCACGGCACTGCTGGAGCTGTTGCAGAAGTTCGATGTGTACCGGCGACCACAGCGGTTCGAGGACTTCCTGATCGCTTGCGAGATGACAGCGCTGGGCGAGGGCAAGTCGGGTTATCCACAAGCCGATTACCTGCGCGGGGCAGCTGCGGCGGCGCGGGCGGTGGATGTGAAGCCGTTGGTGCAGGCAGGCCTGACTGGCCAGGCCTTGGGTGAGGCGCTCAAAAGTGAGCGGTTGAAAGCGCTCGAGGCTTACAAGGTGGGTTGAACATACCGGCCTCTTCGCGGGCACGCCCGCTCCCACAGGTAAATCACAGGCCTTGAGAACAGTGACTTACCGGTGGGAGCGGGCGCGCCCGCGAAGAGGCCGGTACAGGCTTATGCCGGAGTCAGCTGCAACCCACGCCATTCAAAGGCAACCGGCGCCAGCACCTGATCGATCCGCGCCTCCTGCCACAGCTGCGCCATTGTCTTGCCTGCCCCCGGATGCACCAGTTGCGGCGCCAGCAGCGACAGCGGCCAAAGCACAAAGGCGTTCTTCAGGATCTCGGCCCGAGGCAACACCAGCCCGTCGAAGGTGCCGTGCAAACCGTCATACATCAGCACGTCGATATCCAGCGGCAGCCCCTTGCGGTCCGGCGCGTAGCGGCCATTGTCGGCCTCGATGAACTTCAGCCGGCGGTCCAGCTCGATCAACGGCAAGGCAGTCTGCCCGGTCACCACAAAGTTGATGAACGGCCCGCTCTTGATACCCACCGCCTGGCTTTCGAACGCCGGCGAACAGTGCATGTCGGTCAGGATGCCCGCCAACGCATCGAGCCCGGCGCACAAGTGCGCCTCGCGGTCGATGTTGCTGCCCAGGCCCAGGTAAACCGTGCTCAGAGACATCCGCGCTCGATCTCCACGCCAACACCACCACGGGCCGCAGGCACCGCTCCCGGCTTGGTCAGTTTCAAGCGCACCCACGGGATATGGAACTCCTCCATCAACGTCGCCACCAGGCGTTCGGCAAAGGTTTCCACCAACTCGAAACGGGCCTGCTCGGCAAACGCCTGGATGCGCGCCGACACGCTGGCATAGTCCAGCGCCAGGCTCAGGTCGTCGCCGGCCGCTGCCGGGCGGTTGTCCCAGGCAAAGCTCAGGTCCAGGCGCAAGCACTGGCGAATATCCCGCTCCCAGTCATAGGCACCGATGACGGTATCGACTTCCAGGCCTTCGATGAACACTCTGTCCAAGCACTTCTCTCCACAGCACGACAAGGGCGACTGGCGCCGTTAGAATCAGGGCGTCCTCGCCCGGAATAGTTAGCATGTTTTGGTTACTGGCGTTGCTCGCCTACCTGCTCGGCTCGCTGTCCTTCGCCATCGTCCTCAGCCGCCTTACGGGCAGCCCGGACCCGCGTTCCAGCGGCTCAGGCAATGCCGGCGCCACCAACATGCTACGCCTGGCAGGCCGCAAACTGGCGATCCTGACCCTGCTTGGCGACCTGTGCAAGGGCCTGTTGCCGGTGTTGCTCGCCCGCCTTGCCGGGCTGGACCTGCACGCGCAGGCCTGGGTCGGCGTGTGCGCGGTGCTGGGCCACCTGTTCCCGCTGTACTTCTGCTTCCGGGGCGGCAAGGGCGTGGCGACGGCCGCCGGCATGCTCATGGGCCTGTACTTACCGGCCGCACTGCTGGCCATCGGCGCCTGGCTGCTGACCTTCTACCTTACCCGCACCAGCTCGCTGGCGGCGCTGATCGCCACACCACTGACCTTGCCATTGCTGGCCTGGCGCGAGCCCGAGGCCCTGCTCCCGATCACCGTGTTGACGGTGATGATCGTGTGGCGCCACCGCAGCAACCTGCGCGACCTGTTCGCCGGACGCGAACGACACTTCTGACGCTCAAAGCGGCGGCAACTGCTCCATCGGCCAGCGCGCCTGCACGCTGATAGCCAGGTCCTGCTGCTGCCCGGCCAACAACCGCTGGCAGCCCGCGTAGGCGATCATCGCGCCGTTGTCGGTGCAAAACTGCGGACGCGCGTAGTACACGTTGCCCTTGATGCTGCCGAGCATGTCCTCGAGCGACGCGCGCAGGGCCTTGTTGGCACTGACGCCACCGGCAATCACCAGGCGCTTGAGGCCGGTCTGCTTGAGCGCCCGCTTGCACTTGATGGTCAAAGTCTCCACCACCGCCTGCTGGAATGCCAGCGACAGGTCGCAACGGGTTTGTTCACTGTCGTCGCCGGCATCGCGGCACTGTTGCCAAGTGTTCAGGGCAAAGGTTTTCAGGCCGCTGAAGCTGAACTCCAGGCCCGGGCGGTCGGTCATCGGCCGCGGGAACACGAAGCGGCCAGGAACGCCGCGCTCGGCCAGGCGGGCGATTTCCGGGCCACCGGGGTAGTTCAGGCCGATCAGCTTGGCGGTCTTGTCGAACGCTTCGCCGGCGGCGTCATCCAGGCTCTCGCCCAGCAGCTCGTACTGACCGATGCCATCGACCCGCACCAGCTGGGTATGGCCGCCGGAAACCAACAAAGCGACGAACGGGAACTGCGGCGGGTTTTCTTCCAGCATGGGCGCCAGCAGGTGGCCTTCCATGTGATGCACGCCAATCGCCGGGATGTCCCAGGCAAAGGCCAGCGCCTGGGCGCAGGAAGCCCCCACCAGCAATGCACCGACCAGGCCCGGGCCCGCGGTGTAGGCAATGGCGTCGATCTCGGTGGCGACGCAGCCAGCCTCGTCCAGCACCTGACGGATGAGCGGCAGCATGCGCTTGACATGGTCACGCGAGGCAAGCTCTGGCACCACACCGCCGAACACGCGGTGCAGGTCGATCTGGCTGAACAGCGCGTCGGCCAACAAACCGCGCTCGCTGTCGTATAATGCGACGCCAGTTTCGTCGCAGGATGTTTCCAATCCCAGTACTAGCATGGGTTCGTCCCTTGTGGGGGCTGAATTCGAAGCCGCGCATGATAGTCCCCGTGTCGGATGCCGACCAGCGGTTTTCGATCAGAGGCTTTGCATTCCGGCTTGCTAAGGGTTAACATCCGCAACCCTTGAAAACCGACGTTCTCCAGCACACCTTTGTTTTGCCAGGAGCACGTCTACCCCGGTAATGAATTAAGGTAGCCCTGGATGCCAGCCGTCAAAGTTAAAGAGAACGAACCCTTCGACGTAGCTCTGCGTCGTTTCAAGCGCTCCTGCGAAAAAGCCGGTGTACTGGCTGAAGTTCGTAGCCGCGAGTTTTACGAGAAGCCGACCGCCGAGCGTAAGCGCAAAGCAGCTGCTGCTGTTAAGCGTCACGCCAAGAAAGTTCAGCGCGAACAGCGCCGCGCCGTTCGTCTGTACTAATACAGGCGTTCTTCGCAAAGCTTCTGCCCTGCCCGGTTAACCGCCGGGCGATGGCAGTGGTCGCTTCAAACTTGAGCAGCTAGCTCAAGGCCCTGCACAAGCCTCGCGCGAACTGCACATGGGCAACCTGCCTGAAACGTCAGAGCTGGTCCTTCTTGCTGTATGACCAGACGTGCACGTCCGACTGACGGGCCCTCAGGGGCTGGCGACGAGCACACATTCCCTCGCACTTCCCCAAGCGGCACTCGCCCCATTCGGCGCGTGAGCGATTAGACTTGCCAGTTGCCAGATGACGAGACTGCCATGGCCGGGCTGATTCCCCAGAGTTTCATTGACGACCTTATCAACCGCCTCGACATCGTCGATGTGGTGAGTTCGCGCGTCCAGCTGAAAAAAACCGGCAAGAACTACTCCGCCTGCTGCCCGTTCCACAAGGAAAAGACCCCTTCCTTCACGGTCAGCCCCGACAAGCAGTTCTACTACTGCTTCGGCTGCGGCGCCGGCGGTAACGCCCTGGGCTTCGTCATGGACCACGACAACCTGGACTTCCCCCAGGCCGTCGAGGAACTGGCCCGCGCCGCCGGCATGGAAGTGCCCCGCGAGCAAGGCCGCCGCGACCACAAGCCGCGCCAGCCAACCGATTCGCCGCTGTACCCGCTACTGGACGCCGCCTCGGAGTTCTACCGCCAGGCCCTGCGCAGCCACCCGACCCGCAAGGCGGCAGTGGACTACCTCAAGGGCCGCGGCCTGTCCGGGGAAATCGCCCGTGACTTTGGCCTGGGCTTCGCCCCGCCAGGCTGGGACAACCTGCTCAAGCACCTGGGCGCCGACACCCTGCAGCAGAAGGTGATGATCGATGCCGGCCTGCTGATCGAGAACGCCGAAAGCGGCAAGCGCTACGACCGCTTCCGCGACCGGGTGATGTTCCCGATCCGCGACAGCCGCGGGCGCATCATCGCCTTCGGTGGCCGGGTGCTCGGCGACGACAAGCCCAAGTACCTGAACTCCCCGGAAACCCCGGTGTTCCACAAGGGCCAGGAACTGTACGGCCTGTACGAGGCCCGCAAGCACAACCGCAACCTCGACGAAATCATCGTCGTCGAAGGCTACATGGACGTCATTGCCCTGGCCCAGCAGGGCCTGCGCAACGCCGTGGCCACGCTCGGCACCGCCACCAGCGAAGAGCACCTCAAGCGCCTGTTCCGCGTGGTACCCAGCGTGCTGTTCTGCTTCGACGGCGACCAGGCCGGGCGCAAGGCCGCCTGGCGCGCCCTGGAATCGACCCTGTCGAACCTGCAGGACGGGCGCCGCGCACGCTTCCTGTTCCTGCCCGAAGGCGAAGACCCGGACAGCCTGGTGCGCGCCGAAGGCACCGACGCCTTCATGGCCCGCATCAACCAGCACGCCCAGCCGCTGGCCGACTACTTCTTCGAGCAACTGAGCGTCGAAGCCGACCCGCGTTCGCTGGAAGGCAAGGCGCACATGGCGACCCTGGCCGCACCGTTGATCGAAAAGATCCCCGGTGCCAACCTGCGCCAGCTGATGCGCAACCGCCTGAAGGAAATTACCGGCCTCGACCCGCAGCAGGTCGAGCAGCTGGCGCAACACGCCCCGGCCGCCAGCAGCGTGCCGGACTACGACCCTGGCTACGACTACGACGCCATGGCCAGTTTCACCCCCGATTACGGCGACATGCCGCAGCACGACTTCGCCCCCGTTCATCAGGAGCAGGAGTGGAAGCCGAACAAGGGCGCTGGCAAGAAGCAGTGGAGCGACAAACCCTGGGACAAGAACCGCAAGGGCGGCAAGCCATGGCAGCAACGTGACGAAGCGCCGCCGCGCGTACCGGCCCCGGTCGAGCCGCCTACCCTGGCCGCTCTGCGCACCCTGCTGCACCACCCGCTGCTGGCCGGCAAGGTGGAGGATGCCAGCCACTTCGCCGACGAAGAGCATCTGTACAGCCAGCTGCTGGTGGCACTGATCGAAGCCGCTCAGAAAAATCCTGGGCTAAGCTCAATGCAGTTGATCGCACGTTGGCACGGCACCGAACAGGGGCGCCTGCTGCGGGCCCTGGCGGAAAAGGAATGGCTGATCGTTGCCGACAACCTTGAACAACAGTTTTTCGACACTATAACTAGCTTGTCCGCCCGCCAACGCGAGCGCAGCCTGGAACAACTGCTCAGGAAATCACGTCAAAGCGAATTGACCAGCGAGGAAAAAACCCAGCTCCTCGCCCTGCTGAGCCGGAATGTTCCCGCACAAACGCCGACCTCATCTGGCGCGTGAGGCCCATGCTCGGGTATAATCCTCGGCTTGTTTTTTGCCCGCCAAGACCTTCAGTGGATAGGGTGTTATGTCCGGAAAAGCGCAACAGCAGTCTCGTATCAAAGAGTTGATCACCCGCGGTCGTGAGCAGGGCTACCTGACTTACGCGGAGGTCAACGACCACCTGCCTGAGGATATTTCAGATCCGGAACAGGTGGAAGACATCATCCGCATGATCAACGACATGGGGATCAACGTATTCGAGAGTGCTCCGGATGCGGATGCCCTTCTGTTGGCGGAAGCCGACACCGACGAAGCCGCGGCCGAAGAAGCCGCTGCTGCGTTGGCGGCAGTTGAAACCGATATCGGCCGCACGACCGACCCGGTGCGCATGTACATGCGCGAAATGGGTACCGTCGAGCTGCTGACCCGCGAAGGCGAAATCGAAATCGCCAAGCGTATCGAGGAAGGCATCCGTGAAGTCATGGGCGCCATCGCCCACTTCCCGGGCACTGTCGACTACATTCTCGGCGAGTACGACCGTGTCACCACCGAAGGTGGCCGTCTGTCCGACGTTCTCAGCGGTTACATCGACCCTGACGACAATATCGCCGCGCCGACCGAAGAAGTGCCGATCCCGGGCGCCAAGGCCGCTGCCGCGAAGGAAGAGACCGACGACGACGAGGAAGAGTCCGAAAGCGGTGACGACGAGGAAGAGGCCGAAAGCGGCCCGGACCCGGAAGTCGCCCGTCAGCGCTTCGGTGCGGTCAACGACCAGCTTCAGGCCACCAACAAGGTCCTGAAGAAAAACGGTCGTGCCCACAAGGAAAGCGTCGAGGCCCTGCAGGCCTTGGCCGACCTGTTCATGCCGATCAAGCTGGTACCCAAGCAGTTCGAAGTACTGGTAGAGCGTGTTCGTGACGCCTTGAACCGCCTGCGTCAGCAGGAACGCGCCATCATGCAGCTGTGCGTGCGTGACGCCCGCATGCCGCGTGCCGACTTCCTGCGCATGTTCCCGAGCAACGAAACCGACCAGACCTGGAGCGGTGACCTGGCCAAGCGCAACACCAAGTGGGCTGCCGCCCTGGGTGAAAAGGACGCTGCCATCGTCGCTTGCCAGCAGAAGCTGATCGACCTTGAGACCGAAACCGGCCTGACCGTTGCCGAGATCAAGGAAATCAACCGTCGCATGTCGATCGGTGAAGCCAAGGCCCGCCGCGCCAAGAAAGAAATGGTCGAGGCGAACCTGCGTCTGGTGATCTCCATCGCCAAGAAGTACACCAACCGTGGCCTGCAGTTCCTCGACCTGATCCAGGAAGGCAACATCGGTTTGATGAAAGCGGTGGACAAGTTCGAATACCGTCGCGGCTACAAGTTCTCGACCTACGCCACCTGGTGGATTCGCCAGGCGATCACCCGCTCGATCGCCGACCAGGCGCGCACCATCCGTATTCCGGTGCACATGATCGAGACGATCAACAAGCTCAACCGCATTTCCCGCCAGATGCTGCAGGAAATGGGTCGCGAACCGACCCCGGAAGAGCTGGGCGAGCGCATGGAAATGCCTGAGGACAAGATCCGCAAGGTGCTGAAGATCGCCAAAGAGCCGATCTCCATGGAAACCCCGATCGGTGACGACGAAGATTCGCACCTGGGCGACTTCATCGAGGACTCGACCATGCAGTCCCCGATCGACGTGGCTACGGTCGAAAGCCTCAAGGAAGCCACCCGTGACGTGCTCTCGGGCCTGACCGCACGCGAAGCCAAGGTGCTGCGCATGCGTTTCGGTATCGACATGAACACCGACCACACCCTTGAAGAGGTGGGCAAGCAGTTCGACGTGACCCGCGAGCGGATCCGTCAGATCGAAGCGAAGGCGTTGCGCAAACTGCGCCACCCGACTCGCAGCGAGCATCTGCGCTCCTTCCTCGACGAGTGATGACAAAACCCCGGCCCAGGCCGGGGTTTTTCTTTTCCGCTTGCACTGCCTGTTCTGGCCTCATCGCCGGCAAGCCAGCTCCCACAGGTACTGCACATGGCTAGAGGTCAATGCAGTCGAGGTGGGAGCTGGCTTGCCGGCGATGGGCTGCGCAGCAGCCCCATTTCCTCGCGACCTACCCCTTCCGACAGCCAGAACACAAAGCCGCCCTTCCACTGCACAGCTGCAGCAATGCCCGTCTACACTCGATTCAGACCCCCTGAATGCGAGGCCGCTATGCATCCGATGCCGGCCATCCTGTTGCTGCTCCTGATTTTGTGGAACACAACGGCCGGCGCCCTGACCCTGACAGACGAGGAGAAAGCCTGGTTGGCTGCCCATCCGCAGCTGAGCCTGGGTGTAGACGCCTCTTGGCCACCGTTCGAGTTTCGCGACCAGGAGGGCCGGTACCAGGGATTGGCCGCCGATTACATCGCCACGATCCAGCAACGCCTGGGTGTGACGCTCAAACCGGTCGAACCCAGCAGTTGGACCGAGGTACTGGCGCAGGCTCGCGAAAGCCGTATCGACCTACTGCCCGGCATCATGTCCACCCCCGAACGCCAAGGCTATCTGGCCTTCACCCGGCCGTACCTCGACTTCCCCATCGTCATCCTCGCCCACAAAGGCGGCGCACAACCGCGCAACCTGAAGGACCTGTACGGCCTGAAGATCGCTGTAGTCGAAAACTACGCTCCGCACGAACTGCTTCGCACCCACCACCCGGACCTCAACCTGGTTGCCCTGCCCAACGTAAGCTCCACCCTGCAAGCCTTGGCCACCGACGAAGTGGACGCGGTGGTCGGTGATCTTGCTTCAAGCATCTGGAGCCTGCGTCAGCTCAAGCTCGATGGCCTTTACGTCAGCGGCGAAACGCCCTATCGCTACCAGCTGGCCATGGCCGCCCCACGCGACAAGAAGGTGCTGGTCGGCATTCTCGACAAAGTGATGGCGGACATGAGCAGCGCCGAAGTCAGCCAGATCCAGCAACGCTGGGTGGGCAATGTGGTCGACCAACGGCTGTTCTGGTCCGACCTGCTGGTTTATGGCCTGCCCGCGGTACTGGCTTTGATAGCCGTGCTGGCGGTGGTCATCCGCATCAATCGCCGGCTCAGTTCGGAAATTTCCCGGCGCATCGCTCTCGAACAGGAACTGCGCAGCAGCGAATACCACTACCGCAGCCTGATCGAGAGCCTGTCTGCCATTGCCTGGGAGGCCGACGCGAACGATTTCACCTACAGCTACGTCTCGCCCCACGCCGAAGGCTTGCTTGGCTATCCACTGGGCGACTGGCTCAAACCCGGCTTCTGGCGCAGTATCCTGCACCCGGAGGATGCCCTCTGGGCCCAGGCCTACTGCGACAGCGAAACCGCCGCCGGGCGCGACCACAGCCTCGACTACCGCGTGATCCGCGCCGATGGCCAGCCATTGTGGGTACGTAACATCGTCAGCATGATTGAGCATGGCCACCAGCCGGTGATGCGTGGGCTGATGATCGATATCAGCGAGACCAAGCGCACCGAAGACGCCCTGCGCCTGTCCGAGCAGAAGTTCGCCTCGGTGTTCCAGCAGTGCCCGGACATCCTGCTGATCGCCCGCCATAGCGACGGCTGCCTGCTGGAAGTGAACGAAGCCTTCGAAGAGCAGATAGGCCTCTCTCCGGGGCAGGTCATCGGCCGTACTGCCACCGATCTCAACCTGTGGGGCGTCGAAGACACTGGCCCGCGGCTGCTCGAACGCCTGCATCAGGGTGGCATCCGCAACATGGAAATGAGCTTCCGTCGCAGCAACGGCCAATTGTTCACCGGCCTGACCTCGGCCGAGACCTTCGAGCTCGACGGCAAGCTCGCGCTGGTGGTGGCAGTACGTGACATCAGCCAGCTCAAGGAAACACAGGAGCAGCTGCAAACCTCGGAAGAGAAATTCGCCAAGGCCTTCCACGCCTCGCCCGACGGCCTGCTACTGTCGCGCCAGAGCGACGGCTTGCTGCTCGAAGTGAACGAGGGCTTCTGCCGCCTCACCGGCTATGACCTCAGCCCGACGCTTGACCAGACCTCGCTGGACCTGGGCATCTGGGTCGATCTCAATGAACGCAAACGGCTGGTCGAACAACTCAAGCGCGACGGCTTCGTACGCGACTTCACCTGCCACCTGCGCCGCAGCGACGGTCAGATTCGCCTGTGCGAGCTCTCGGCACGGCCGCTGCCGATTGCTGGCGACGACTGCATGCTGACCATCGCGCGTGACATCACCGAGCGCCACCTGATGCAGGAAAAGCTGCAACTGGCCGCCACCGTGTTCGAGAACACCGCCGAAGGCGTGCTGATTACCGACATCGACCAGCGCATCAGTGCCGTCAACCGCGCCTTCAGCGAAATCACCGGCTACAGCGAGATCGAAGCCCTCGGCCAGACCCCGCGCCTGCTCGCCTCCGGCCAGCACGACAGCGCGTTCTATGCCGCCATGTGGCACCAACTGACGGCTGAAGGCCACTGGCAAGGCGAGATCTACAACAAGCGCAAGAACGGCGAACTGTACCCCGGCTGGCTGACCATCAGCGCCGTGCGTAACAACGAACGCGAGATCACCCACTTCGTCGCCGTGTTCGCCGACATCTCCAGCCTCAAGCATGCCCAGGCCAAGCTTGACTACCAGGCCCACCACGACCCGCTGACCGGCCTGCCCAACCGCGCCCTGTTCGAGAACCGTCTGCAGGCTGCCCTGACCTGCTCGCAGGTGTCCAACCGCAAGGGCGCGGTGCTGTTCCTTGACCTTGACCGTTTCAAGCACATCAATGACAGCCTCGGCCACCCGGTCGGCGACCTGCTGCTCAAGGGCATTGCCCAACGCCTGAAGGAGCAGGTGCGTGATGTCGACACCGTGGCCCGCCTGGGCGGTGACGAATTCATCATCCTGCTGCCCGGCCTGCACAAACCCAGTGACGCCAGCGCCATCGCCAACAAGCTGCTGACCTGCTTCAACGCGCCGTTCCAGGCTGGCGAGCACGAGTTCTTCACCAGCGCCAGCATCGGCATCAGCCTTTATCCACAGGACGGCACTGACGTTGCCACACTGATTCGCAACGCCGACGCCGCCATGTACCGCTCCAAGGCCAAGGGTCGTAACCGCGTCGAAGCCTACACCCTCGACCTCACCGCCCAGGCCAGCGAACGCATCGCCCTGGAGCATGAGCTGCGTCGCGCCATCGAACGCAATGAACTGAGCCTGTGCTTCCAGCCCAAACTCAGCCTCAAGACCCAGAGCCTGGTCGGCGCCGAAGCGCTGATCCGCTGGAGCCACCCGACCTTTGGTGAAGTGCCGCCAGAGCACTTCATCCACCTGGCGGAAGAGAACGGCACCATCCTCCAGATCGGCGACTGGGTGCTGGAACAGGCCTGCCGACAGATGCAGGCCTGGAAGATGCACTACGACCCCTTCGGCCCTCTGTCGATCAACCTCGCCGGCGCCCAGCTGCGCCACCCCCACCTTGCCCGGCGCATCGAACAGTTGCTGAAGCACTACCAGCTAAAGGCTGGCGACCTGCAGTTGGAAATCACCGAAAACTTCATCATGAGCCAGGCAGAGGAAGCCCTGGCCGTGCTCTACCAGCTGAAGAAACTCGGCGTGCAGCTGGCCATCGATGACTTTGGCACTGGTTACTCCTCGCTGAGTTACCTCAAGCGCCTGCCACTGGACATCCTCAAGATCGACAAGTCATTCATCCGCGGCCTGCCCGACGACCCCCACGACGCCGCCATCGCCCGGGCGATCATCGCCCTGGGCCGCAGCATGCAGCTGACCATCATTGCCGAGGGTGTGGAAAACCAGGCCCAGCAACGCTTCCTCGCGGCTGAAGGCTGCGAGCAGATCCAGGGTTACATCGTCAGCCTGCCCCTGCCCCCGGAGGAGTTCGCGGCGACGTTTCTTCGTATAGCACTATCCGATCTTTCGGATGGCACAGGTGCGAAACCCTCGTTATAATCCGGCCACTTACTGAGGGCCTATAGCTCAGTTGGTTAGAGCAGAGGACTCATAATCCTTTGGTCCACGGTTCGAGTCCGTGTGGGCCCACCAACTTACAAGCCGCGCACTGCGCGGCTTTAAGCTTTTCAGGGTTGTGCATCTGGGTCAGCCGCGGCCTTGGCTCGCTATCATTCAGGTGTACTCTACATTGCGATCAGCTTGGCACAGGCATCGGTAACCGAACCTACAACCGGAAACCGATGCAGACGCAGCCATGCCTGGAAGCTTGTAGCCCTTGAGCTACGCGCTCATCAACCTAGCAAGCCAGGCTTGAGAATTAGACAGTGAGCCGAATAGGCGGCATTATCGGCTCACTGCATGAGCCGAATAGGCTCGTTAATCGGCTCACAGATGAGCAGCCCTTATGAATGACCCGCTCTGGATCTGGCAGCAGCCCGACTGGCCGCGCTTCAGTTGGCAAGCCGAAGCGCTCGCCCCGCTGTTGCGAGCCTGCAGCGAGGCTCAGGGTCGTTTGTTGGGAATGCTCAGTGCGGTGGGCAGTGACACCGAAGTGCATAGCAGCCTGGATGCCATGCTGCAGAACATCGTCACCTCTTCAGCCATCGAGGGTGAGCAACTGAATGTCGGTTCGGTGCGCTCATCACTGGCGCGGCGCTTGGGGCTGAGCGAAGAAGGTCGCACCACCTCGCGCTCCGAAGGCCTGGCGGAACTGCTGCTCGATGCCACCCGCCTGCACCAACAACCACTAGACAAACAGCGACTGTTCACCTGGCACCGTTGGCTATTCCCCACTGATGAGCAATTGCTGACTCGACCGCTACACATCGGTGCACTGCATGGCGAAGAGCCCATGCAGGTCGTTTCAGGTCGGATCGACCGCCCCACCGTACATTTCGAAGCCCCTCCTCGCGCAGGATTGGAAGCGCAACTGACGGACTTTCTCGCCTGGTTCGAGAGCAGCCGCAACGATGCCAGCCTTGACCCCTTTCTGCGCGCCGGTATTGCACATTTCTGGTTCGTAACACTGCACCCCTTCGATGACGGCAACGGTCGCCTCACGCGCGCTATCACCGACCAGGCATTGGCTCAGGGCGAAAAGCATGCCATTCGCTTTTACGCGATGTCAGCGAGCATCCTCGACGACCGCGCTGGTTACTACCGCATCCTCGAAGCCAGTCAGAAAGGCACCTTGGACATCACCGCCTGGCTGCAGTGGTTTCTCAAGACATTGCTCAACAGCCTGGAGCAGGCCCTCGCTCGTATCGACCGCGTACTGGTCAAGGCGCGCTTCTGGCAGGCACACCGCAGCCAAACCCTATCGGCGGAGCAGATCAAAGTGCTGAACCGCCTGCTCGATGGCGGCGAAAAGGGTTTCGAGGACGGAATCAGCGCGGCGCAATACCAAGCCGTGGCCAAGGTCTCCAAGGCCACCGCGACCCGTCATCTGAGAGACCTGATGGAGAAGGGCTGCATCGAGCGGCTGCCCGGTGGTGGGCGCAGCACCCGTTACCAGATAGCACGCTGAGCACCTAAGTCGACCAAGTCAGGCCCCTAGTGCCTCATCGCGCCCTAGGACTATGGTCACGCCCCCCTTGAGCCATTGAAATCAATTAGCCATTATCCGAAGCAGTGCCAGGCAACTGGATTTCGGCACACCTGTGCACCCAGCCATCAAGCAGCTCTGCTCAAGGAAGAAAATGGATTACACCCGATAGTCTCTCAGGTCTGGGGCATGCTGACCTGGTTCATCCCAGCAGCTCTGCTGATCGGCCTACTCAAATCGCCCTGGCCAAGGGGCAGATCGGTGAACTGCTGGTACGCCTGTTCGCCCATTGGCAATTGGACAGTCGACGCCATGCTGCACGCCCTGCAAACCGGCCGCCGCGCACCGACCCTCGCCACCCACCGCGAGCATGTGCAAAACCTTAAGCGCCGTAGTGATCCGACAGCCGAGCGGCAATGCCCGAAATGCGGTAGTGCGCTGCTGATTCGTACCGTGAAATCAGGGACGAAAGCGGGCCAGCAGTTTTGGGGATGTTCAGCATTTCCTAAGTGCAGAATGATGCAAAATATTTGAAGCAGAGGGAGCTGCCCGGTTTGCCGGAGTTCCCACCGGCGGTCTTATCGCCAGAGGAGTTGGCGCGCTGGGGAATGCCACTAACGGAATTCAATATCTCAGCATGGCCAACTGTCTACCCTTGCCCTGCTTACCGCAGGCTGGCTAGGCTAGCGGGCCAACCGTAGAGACTCGCCATGTCGGACTCCCGCTCCATCACGCTGGATGAAATCGATCGCCAGCTGATCGCCCTGCTGCAGATCAACGCCCGCGAAAGCGTCGCCACCCTCGCCCGCCAGTTGGGTATCGCCCGCACCACCGTCAACTCGCGCCTGGAGCGGCTGGAGAAGAACAAGGTCATCTCCGGCTATGGCGTGCGCCTGGGCCAGCGGGTGATGGGGGGTGGGCTGCAGGCGTATGTGGGGATCAAGGTGCAGCCTCGCTCGGGCAAGGAAGTGGTGCGGCGCCTGAGTGCCATGGGCCAGGTGCAGCAGCTGTGCGCGGTGAGCGGCGAGTTCGACTATGTGGCCTGGCTGCGTACGGATTCGCCCGAGCAACTGGACCAGTTGCTCGATCAGATCGGCAGTGTCGACGGAGTGGAAAAGACCACCACGTCGATCATTCTGAGCAGCAAGGTGGACCGCGGGCAGCCGCTCTGAACCTGGCTGGCGGGCAGGCTTCCCGACCCTTGTCATGACATCTTTGTTGCCAGTGAGATCGAGCGCCGCCCGCGCGGCGCTTCGCGGGCTCGCCCGCTCCCACAGGGTCCGATGCTGGGCTTGATTAGCAGCCCCCTGCTCGTCATAAAGCTAACTGGTTTATCCATTTCGACGAAACCAACTACATTCAGACAACACTCTGCACCTTAATAACGAACACTCCACTCCCTAAAATGGCCACCAGGCATCTCCTATACTCAGGCTCCGCCCGCTGCGCAGCCTCTCTGGCAAGGTCACTCCATGAACAAGAAAAACCGCCACCCCGCCGACGGTAAAAAGCCAATCACCATCTTCGGCCCGGATTTCCCCTTCGCCTTCGACGACTGGCTGGAACACCCCGCAGGCCTGGGCAGCATCCCGGCCGAGCGCCATGGTGAGGAAGTGGCCATCGTGGGCGCCGGTATCGCCGGCCTGGTGGCGGCCTACGAGCTGATGAAGCTGGGCCTCAAGCCGGTGGTGTACGAAGCCTCCAAGCTGGGTGGCCGGCTGCGCTCGCAAGCTTTCAACGGCACCGACGGGATCATCGCCGAACTGGGTGGCATGCGCTTCCCGGTGTCATCCACCGCCTTCTACCACTACGTGGACAAGCTGGGCCTGGAGACCAAACCGTTCCCTAACCCGCTTACCCCCGCTTCGGGCAGCACGGTAATCGACCTGGAAGGCCAGACCTACTACGCCGAAAAACCCACCGACCTGCCCAAGCTGTTCCACGAAGTGGCCGACGCCTGGGCCGACGCGCTGGAAAGCGGTGCCCAGTTCGCCGACATCCAGCAGGCCATCCGCGACCGCGACGTACCACGCCTGAAAGCGCTGTGGAACAAGCTGGTACCGCTGTGGGACGACCGCACCTTCTACGACTTTGTCGCCACCTCGCGCTCGTTCGCCCAGCTGAGCTTCCAGCACCGCGAAGTGTTCGGCCAGGTCGGTTTCGGCACCGGCGGCTGGGACTCGGACTTCCCCAACTCGATGCTGGAAATCTTCCGCGTGGTGATGACCAACTGCGACGACCACCAGCACCTGGTGGTCGGCGGTGTGGAGCAGGTACCGCAAGGCATCTGGCGCCATGTGCCGGAGCGCTGCGTGCACTGGCCGGAAGGTACCAGCCTGAGCGCTCTGCATGGCGGCGCGCCGCGTACCGGGGTCAAGCGCATCGCCCGCGCCACCGATGGCCGCCTGGCGGTCACTGACAACTGGGGCGACACCCGCCACTACAGCGCCGTGCTCGCCACCTGCCAGACCTGGCTGCTGACCACCCAGATCGACTGCGAAGAATCGCTGTTCTCGCAAAAGATGTGGATGGCCCTGGACCGCACCCGCTACATGCAGTCGTCGAAGACTTTCGTCATGGTCGACCGGCCGTTCTGGAAGGACAAGGACCCGGAAACCGGTCGCGACCTGATGAGCATGACCCTCACCGATCGCCTCACCCGCGGCACCTACCTGTTCGACAACGGCAACGACAAGCCCGGGGTGATCTGCCTGTCGTACTCCTGGATGAGCGACGCGCTGAAAATGCTGCCGCACCCGGTGGAAAAACGCGTACAGCTGGCGCTGGATGCACTGAAGAAGATCTATCCGAAGACCGATATCGCCGGGCACATCATCGGCGACCCGATCACCGTTTCCTGGGAAGCCGACCCGCACTTCCTCGGCGCCTTCAAGGGCGCGCTGCCGGGTCACTACCGCTACAACCAGCGCATGTATGCGCACTTCATGCAGCAGGACATGCCTGCCGAGCAGCGCGGCATGTTCATCGCCGGTGACGACGTATCGTGGACCCCGGCCTGGGTGGAAGGCGCAGTACAAACATCGTTGAATGCGGTGTGGGGTATCATGAACCACTTCGGTGGCCGCACTCACCCGGACAACCCCGGCCCAGGCGACGTGTTCGACGAGATCGGCCCGATCGCCCTGCCGGACTGAGACAAGGAGGCACCATGCGCATCGCTCTGTTCCAGGGCGCACCCAAGCCCCTGGACGTGCCCGGTAACCTGCAACGGTTACGCCACCAGGCACAACTGGCGGCCGAACGCGGCGCCCGGTTGCTGGTGTGCCCGGAGATGTTCCTGACCGGCTACAACATCGGCCTGGCCCAGGTCGAGCGCCTGGCCGAGGCCGTCGATGGCCCCGCGGCCATGGAAGTGGTGGAAATCGCCCAGGCGCACCGCATCGCCATCGTCTACGGCTACCCGGAGCGTGGCGACGATGGCGCAATCTACAACAGTGTGCAGCTGATCGATGCGCACGGCCGCTGCCTGGGCAACTATCGCAAGACCCACCTGTTCGGCGAGCTGGACCGCTCGATGTTCAGCCCAGGCTCCGATCACTTTCCGGTGGTGGAGCTCGATGGCTGGAAGGTCGGCCTGCTGATCTGCTACGACATCGAGTTCCCGGAAAACGCCCGGCGCCTGGCGCTGGACGGTGCCGAGCTGATGCTGGTGCCGACCGCGAACATGACGCCCTACGACTTCATCTGCCAGGTGACCGTGAGAGCGCGGGCGCAGGAGAACCAGTGCTACCTGGTGTATGCCAACTACTGTGGCTCGGAAGGCGAGATCCAGTATTGTGGGCAGAGCAGCATCATCGGCCCGGATGGCAGCCTGCTGGCCATGGCCGGGCGGGATGAGTGCCAGTTGCTGGCGGAGCTGGAGCATGAGCGGGTGGTGCAGGGGCGGGAGGCGTTTCCTTACCTCACCGATTTGCGCCAGGAGTTGCATCTGCGCAAAGACTGATGGCCCTTTCGCGGGCACGCCCGCTCCCACAGGGTCTGCGCTGCCTTTCATACCTGCGCGATACCTGTGGGAGCGGGCGTGCCCGCGAAGAGGCCGGGCCTGCAAACAAATGAGTTAGCATGGACAGCAGTTACCGGAGCTCCCATGCCTGACGCCACCCGCCACCTCACCCTCGCCAACGGCCTGCAGCTGACCCTGCGCCACGCCCCACGCCTGAAACGCTCGGCCGCCGCACTGCGGGTGCATGCGGGCAGCCACGACGCGCCTGGCAAGTGGCCCGGTCTGGCACACTTCCTGGAGCACCTGTTCTTTCTCGGCACCCCGCGCTTTCCCCTGGACGACGGCCTGATGCGCTACGTGCAGGCCCTCGGCGGCCAGGTCAATGCCAGCACCCGCGAACGCACCACCGACTTTTTCTTCGAGGTCCCACCCAGCGCTCTGGCCGGGGGCCTGGAGCGCCTGTGCCAGATGTTGGCCGAGCCAGACCTGGGCATCGAACGCCAACGCCGCGAACGTGAAGTCATCCATGCAGAGTTCATTGCCTGGTCGCGCAGCCCGCAGGCCCAGCAACAGTTCGCCTTGCTGCAAGCCGCGGCGCCCGGCCATCCACTGGGTGCTTTTCATGCCGGGAACCGATATACCCTGGCCTTGCAGGACCCAGCCTTCCAGCAAGCGCTGCGTGGCTTCCACCAGCGTTTCTACCAGGGCGGCCAAGTCACCCTGAGCCTGTGCGGCCCGCAATCGCTGGATGAACTGGAAAGGCTGGGCCGGCAGCATGCCGGGCTGTTCGCAACGGGAGCGCGGGTGCCACAAGCGCTGCCACTGCCTTTATCGGCGACCGATACGCAACGGCTCTTCAGTCACGAAAACCTGCCGGCAGGCGCCGAGCAGGCCCTGGAGTTGCTGATCGCCTGCCTCAACGACAGCCGCCCAGGCACTTGGCTGGATGCGCTTCGCCAACGTGGCTGGCTGCAAGGTTTCAAGGCCGAGGCGCTGTATGCCTTTGCCGGGCAGTTACTGTGGCACATTGAGCTGAAGCTCAGCGAGGACGCCAGCGCGGACGAAGCGGATGCGCTGTTGCAGGGTTGGTTCGGCTTCATCCGCCAGGCCGCGCCTGAGCACTTGAATACCGAGTTCGCACTGCTGCAGCAACGCCGCGAACGCAGCGCCAGCGCGCTTGAGCTTGCCCGCCGGGACAGCGCCGGCCAGCCGTTTGCAGGTCTGGATCCTCAAAGCCTGCAAGCGCTCGATGCCCTGCTGGAAGGCCTGTCGGTCCGCGAGTACGGGCATTGGCAACTGCCCGCTGTCGACCCCTTGCTACTGGCGGAGGTGCCTGATGCCAGGCAGCAGCCGCTGCCAGCGGCACTGAAGGTCAGCGACCAGCTGCCTGGCGACCGTCAATACGCGGTGCTGTACCTGCGCTGGCATGTCCCTTCACCCTTGCGCCAACGCCTGCATGCGCTGCTCGAGCGCGCCCTGCACCCCATGAAGGAGCGCTGCGAGCGCGTATCGGTGCAGTTGCAGTTCAGTGCCGCTGGCGAATACTGGCAGCTGCGCTGCGCCGGGCTACCGGCTGCGGTATTGCGCACTGTGGAACAGGCCTTGGCGCTCATGCTCAAGCCCCCGGCAGCCAGTTGGCAGCCCTGTTCGGCGCAGCCTCCGGCACTGATCCCGATCCGCGCCCTGCTCAGGCAACTGCCCGACGCCGTGCTGGGCGCCACGTCGGCAGCTGTGCCGGATTGCACCTTGGCACAGACCGAACTCGACAGCCTGTGGCAGCAGGCACGCTGGCACGGCCTGGCGGCAGGCTTCGACGATGCTGCCCTGAATGCATTGGGCACTGTGCTGCAGCGCTGCCCTGGCCAAGGCTCGGCGCCTGGCCCTCTGCCCGCCTGGGCCAACCACCGTTGGCAACATGCCGAAGTACCCGGTAGCGAACATGCCCTGCTACTGTTCTGCCCACTGCCGGCGGCCATGGAAGCCGCAGGCCGTCTGCTCGCGCAATTGCTGCAAGGGCCGGTCTACCAACGGCTACGGGTGGAACTGCAACTCGGCTATGCGGTATTCAGTACCTTTCGTCAGGTCGAGGGGGTCGGTGGCCTGCTGTTCGGGGTCCAGTCGCCTCACGCCAGCCAGGTACAGATACTCGACCACTTGCTCACCTTGCTACGCCAGGGCGTCACCTTCGATCCGGCCGCTCGCCAGGCCCTGGCCGGGCAATTCGATGAACCGGCAATGGGCAACGCCGAAGTCGCCGAATGGGCGTGGCAGACATACCTGGCCACACAAGCCGGCAGGCTGGATGCGCTGCGCAGGTCTATCCTGAATGCGCGGCAGACGGATCTGGACCACCTGCTGAGCCACATGCTTGGTACAGGTTCTACCTGGCTATGCCTGGCCAACGCTGCCGCACCAGATGCTTCCTGGCTGGGTTGAAACGCATGATTGTTACGAAAACCGCAACGGAGTTTTCGAATAATTAACCTTTCGGTACAAATTTTTCTTGTAAGATAGCGCAATCCCAGCCAGGGGGAACCTCCAGCCAATGGCGGTACCCAAGTAGTAGCTGACAAACCCACCCCTCATCCGGAAGGAGTAATTCCATGTGGACCAAACCTGCATACACTGATCTGCGCATCGGCTTCGAAGTCACCATGTACTTCGCCAACCGCTAAGCCCGGCTTACGGTTCGACGCCTCGGCCTGCCGGGGCGTTTTCGTTTTTTCGCTACGGTTTTCTGCAGAGAGAGTGGCCATGTACATCCAGGTTCTCGGTTCCGCCGCCGGCGGCGGGTTCCCGCAGTGGAACTGCAACTGCGTCAACTGCAAGGGCTTGCGCGACGGTACCTTGCGGGCCACGCCGCGCACCCAGTCGTCCATCGCCCTGTCCGACGACGGCGTGCATTGGGTGCTGTGCAATGCCTCGCCCGACATTCGCGCCCAGCTTCAGGCTTTTGCGCCGATGCAGCCGGCCCGCGCCCTGCGCGACACCGGCATCAACGCCATCATCCTGCTGGACAGCCAGATCGACCACACCACCGGCCTGCTCAGCCTGCGCGAAGGTTGCCCGCACCAGGTGTGGTGCACCGACATGGTCCACCAGGACCTGACCACCGGTTTCCCGCTGTTCAACATGCTCAGCCACTGGAACGGCGGCCTGCAATGGAACCGCATCGAACTGGAAGGCAGCTTCGTCATCGACGCCTGCCCCAACCTGCGCTTCACCCCGTTCCCCCTGCGCAGCGCCGCGCCGCCTTATTCGCCGCACCGCTTCGACCCGCACCCGGGCGACAACCTTGGGCTGCTGGTCGAGGACACCCGCACCGGCGGCAAGCTGTTCTACGCCCCGGGCCTGGGCCAGGTGGACGACAAGCTGCTGACGATGATGCACGGCGCCGACTGCCTGCTGGTCGATGGCACCCTGTGGGAAGATGATGAAATGCAGCGCCGTGGCGTGGGCACCCGTACCGGTCGCGAGATGGGCCACCTGGCGCAGAACGGCCGCGGCGGCATGCTGGAAGTGCTGGATGGCTTCCCACGGCAGCGCAAGGTACTTATCCACATCAACAATACCAACCCGATTCTCGATGAAGACTCGCCCGAGCGTGCCGAAGTGCTGCGCCGGGGTGTGGAAGTGGCCTTCGATGGCATGAGTATCGAGTTGTAAGCACAGCCCTTTAGGTGACACAAACCCTGTGGGAGCGGGCATGCCCGCGAAAAATCCGACACGGTGTATGGCACCGGCTTCGCCGGTGTTCGCGGGCATGCCCGCTCCCACAGGGGGCGAGGTGAGCCGAGACTCAGCTATACAGGAGCCAGCCGAATGAGCGACGCACTGCCAATGTCCCCTGCCGAATTCGAGCAGGCCCTGCGCGCCAAGGGCGCCTACTACCACATCCATCACCCATACCACGTGGCGATGTACCAAGGCCGCGCCAGCCGCGAACAGATCCAGGGCTGGGTGGCCAACCGCTTTTACTACCAGGTCAACATCCCGATGAAGGATGCCGCGATCCTGGCCAACTGCCCGGACCGCGAAGTGCGCCGCGAGTGGATCCAGCGCCTGCTCGACCACGATGGCGCGCCCGGCGAGGACGGTGGCATCGAAGCCTGGCTGCGCCTGGGCCAGGCCGTGGGCCTGGACCCGGACCAGCTGCGCTCCCAGGAACTGGTATTGCCCGGCGTGCGTTTTGCCGTGGACGCCTACGTCAACTTCGCCCGCCGCGCCAGCTGGCAGGAAGCGGCCAGCAGCTCGCTGACCGAGCTGTTTGCCCCGCAGATCCACCAGTCGCGCCTGGACAGCTGGCCGCAGCACTACCCCTGGATCGACCCGGCCGGCTACGAGTACTTCCGCACCCGCCTGGGCCAGGCCCGGCGTGACGTGGAGCACGGCCTGGCGATTACCCTGCAGCACTACACCACCCGCGCGGGCCAGGAGCGTATGCTGGAGATACTGCAGTTCAAGCTGGATATCCTGTGGAGCATGCTCGACGCCATGAGCATGGCCTACGAGCTGAACCGCCCGCCCTATCATTCCGTCACCCAGGAACGGGTGTGGCACAAAGGGATCACCCTATGAGTTTCAACCGTAATCAAGTGCCGAACTGGCGCCCCGGCTATCGCTTTCAGTACGAGCCGGCGCAAAAGGGCCATGTGCTGCTGTACCCAGAGGGCATGATCAAGCTCAACGACAGCGCGGCCCTGATCGGCGGCCTGATCGACGGCCAGCGCGACGTTGCCGCGATCATCAGCGAACTCGAACAACAGTTCCCCGGTGTCCCGGAAGTGGCCGATGACATCGAGCAGTTCATGGAGGTGGCCCGTGCCGAACACTGGATCGTCCTCGCCTGAGTTACCGCCTACGCCGGCAGTAGGCCTGCCGCTGTGGCTGCTGGCCGAGCTGACCTACCGTTGCCCGCTGCAGTGCCCGTACTGCTCCAACCCGTTGGACTTCGCCGCCCAGGGCCAGGAGCTGAGCACCGCGCAGTGGTTCAAGGTGATGGCCGAAGCCCGGGAAATGGGTGCCGCGCAAATCGGCTTTTCCGGCGGCGAACCGCTGGTCCGCCAGGACCTCGCCGAACTGATCGGCGAGGCCCGCCGGCTGGGCTACTACACCAACCTGATTACCTCGGGCATCGGCCTGACCGAGGCGCGCATCGCCGACTTCAAGAAAGCCGGCCTGGACCATATCCAGATCAGCTTCCAGGCCAGTGACGAGCAGGTGAACAACCTGCTGGCCGGCTCGAAGAAAGCCTTTGCGCAAAAGCTGGAAATGGCCCGTGCAGTGAAAGCCCATGGTTACCCGATGGTGCTCAACTTCGTCACCCACCGGCACAACATTGACAAGATCGACCGCATCATCGAGCTGTGCATTGCCCTGGAGGCCGACTTCGTCGAACTCGCCACCTGCCAGTTCTACGGCTGGGCCCACCTCAACCGGCTGGGCCTGTTGCCGACCCGCGCGCAGCTCGAGCGAGCTGAACGCATTACCAACGAATACCGGGAAAGGCTCAAGGCCGAGGGCAACCCGTGCAAGCTGATCTTCGTCACCCCGGACTACTACGAGGAGCGCCCCAAGGCCTGCATGAATGGCTGGGGCAGCCTGTTCCTCACCATCACCCCGGACGGCACTGCCCTGCCCTGCCACGGCGCACGCCAGTTGCCGGTGCAGTTTCCCAACGTGCGCGACCACGACCTGCACCACATCTGGTACGACTCGTTCGGCTTCAACCGCTTCCGTGGCTATGAGTGGATGCCCGAACCCTGCCGCTCCTGCGACGAGAAAGAAAAGGACTTCGGCGGCTGCCGCTGCCAGGCCTTCATGCTCACCGGCGATGCCAGCAATGCCGACCCGGTGTGCGCCAAGTCGGCCGACCACGGCATCATCCTCAAGGCCCGCGATGAGTCGGAAAGCGCCCAGCTCACCATTGAACAGATGACCTTCCGCAATGAACGAAACTCCCGTGTCATCGCCCGCGGCTGAGTTCAGCGCGGCCCAGGCTGTTGCCGCAGGCACCGACTTCGCCGAACTCAAGGTCAGCGCCGCGGGGCTGTTCTGGAACGAGTTCCGCCCGGCCGATGGTGCCTGTCGCATCTGGCACTGGCAGCACCAGCAGGCCCGCTGCCTGACACCCGATGGCTTCAGTGTGCGTAGCCGGGTCTACGAATACGGCGGTGGCAGTTTTTGCCTGGGTGGCGACGGGCTGCTGTTCGTCAACGAAAAGGACCAACAGGTCTATACCCAGGCCCTGGACGGCGCGGTACCGCGCGCCCTGACCGAGGATGTCAGCTGCCGCTACGGCGATGTGCAGTGGCACGACGGCCTGCTGCTGGCAGTCGAGGAGCAGCATGGCGAAGGGGTCGAGCATCGCCTGGTCGCTCTGAGTGAGCAGGCCCGCGAAGTGCTCGCCGAGGGTGCCGACTTCTATGCTTCGCCTACGGTGAGTGGCGACGGCCAGCGCCTGGCGTGGGTCGAATGGGACCGCCCGGCTCAACCCTGGACCTTCACCAGGCTGATGTGCCGCACACGTGATGCCAGTGGTCACTGGGGGCCGGCGCAATGTATTGCCAGCGCTGACGAGTCGCTACAGCAGCCGCGCTTCGATAGTGAAGGCCGACTTTACTGCCTGTCCGACCGCAATGGCTTCTGGCAGCCCTGGGGCGAGGTCGATGGCTGTTGGCAGGCCTTGCCTGCCGAACCCGCGGACCACGCTGCAGCCCCCTGGCAACTGGGCGCCAGTACCTGGTTGGCGTTGGGGCCGCAAAGCTATCTGGCCAGCTGGTTCGAAAACGGCTTCGGGCAGCTGGGGCTGCGCACTGCCGATGGCCGCCTGGAACGTTTCGCCAGCGCCTACACGCGCTTTCGCAGCCTGGCCATGGATACCGGACACCTGTACGCGATAGCCGCCTCGCCGATCAGCCCGCCGGCGGTCATCGCCATTGCCCGCAGCAACCACGAGGTCAGCGTATTGGCTGGTGGCGCCGAAGTGCTGCCGGCAAGACATATCAGCCTGCCGCAGTCGTTCCACTACGGCAGTGGCGGCCATTGCGCCCATGGCTTCTTTTACCCGGCAGCCCGGTCGCAAGTGGCCTCGCCGCTGGTGGTGTTCATTCATGGCGGGCCGACCTCGGCCTGTTATCCCGTGCTCGACCCACGCATCCAGTACTGGACCCAGCGCGGCTTCGCCGTCGCCGACCTCAACTACCGGGGCAGCACCGGCTATGGCCGTGAATACCGCCAGGCCTTGCACCTGCGCTGGGGCGAAAGCGATGTGGCCGATGCTTGCGCGGCGGTGGAACACCTGGCAGGTCGTGGGCTGATCGACGGCCGCAAGGCGTTCATCCGTGGCGGTAGCGCGGGCGGCTACACTACCCTCTGTGCCTTGGCGTTCCATGATGTGTTCCGCGCCGGCGCCAGCCTGTACGGGGTTAGCGACCCGGTTGCCCTGGGCAGGGCCACCCACAAGTTCGAAGGGGACTACCTGGACTGGTTGATCGGCGACCCGCTGCAGGACGCCGAGCGCTATCGCCAGCGTACACCGCTGCTGCATGCGGGGCAGATCAAGGTGCCGGTGATTTTCTTCCAGGGCGAACTGGATGCAGTTGTGGTGCCAGAGCAGACGCGGTCGATGCTGGAAGCGCTGCAGGCTAACGGGATCGAGGCTGAAGGGCACTTCTATGCGGGGGAGCGACATGGGTTCCGCAAGGCGGAGAACCTGGCGCATGCGCTGGAAGAAGAGTGGAAATTCTATTGCCGGGTGTTGGGGCAGTAAGCCGGGCTAGCCCTTGTAGGAGCAGCCTTGCGATGCGAAAGGGCCCTTATGGCAAGCGCATTTACTGTGCCTGTAATGGCCTCTTCGCAGCACAAGGCTGCTCCTACAGGGACCGTGCTCGCTGCTTAACGCTTGGCGATGATATACACCGCATGCACGATCCCCGGAATGTACCCCAGCAAGGTCAGCAGGATATTGAGCCAGAACGCCCCGCCAAACCCAACCTGCAGGAATACGCCGAGCGGCGGCAGGATGATGGCGATGATGATGCGTATGAAGTCCATGCGAGTCTCTCCTGAAGGGGTTACATCAGAGACTAGCTGCCCACCGTAGAGGTTCAACAGGCAAAAAAAAACGCCCCGGGCCGAATGAAACAGGCCAGGGGCGATGCGCAGGAACGCCAGACGGTTCGTAAAATTCGGATCAGGCCGGTACTTCCCGGCGGGCCTGCTGCCAGGTGTGCAGGCGGGCGAAGGCGCGGGCCAGGCGCAGCAGCATTTCGTCGATGTTGCCCTTGCTCACGGTCAGCGCCGGCGAAAAGCGCACCACATCCGCCTGCGGTGCGTTGAGCAGCAGGCCTTCGTGCAGGGCCGCCGCCACCAGCTCGCGGGCCAGGTTCTCCTTCAGCTGCAGGGCCCACAGCAGGCCTTGCCCGCGCACTTCGCCCTGGCCATAACGCCCGGCTAGCCGGCCAAGGCCCTCACGCAGGTGGCGGCCGTTGTCCTGCACCTGGGCGAAGAAGCCAGGCTCCAGCACGGTATCCAGCACGGCCAGGCCGGCGGCGCACATCAGCGCGTTGCCATGGTGGCTGCCTTCCAGTTCGCCAGGCTCGGCGCAGCACGCCGTGCCCCGGGCCAGCAAGGCCGCCAGCGGCACGCCACCACCCAGACCCTTGCCCAAGGTGATGATGTCGGCACGCACGCCGTAGGTTGCTTCGGCCAGCAGCGCGCCACAGCGGCCGATGCCGGTCTGCACCTCGTCGAGGATCAGCAGGATGCCCAGTTCGCGGCACAGCGTTTCCACACCCTTGAGGTACTCCTGCGTGGCCGGAATGACACCCGCCTCGCCCTGGATAGGCTCGAGCATGATTGCCACGGTGCGTGAGTCCACCTCGGCATGCAGCGCCGCCAGGTCGTTGAACGGCACCTTGCTGAAGCCCGGCAGGCCCGGCTCGCAGCGGTTGCACGGCAGCGGGTCGGACGCCGACAACGCGCCCAGGCTTCGGCCATGGCAGGCCTGGCTGGCGGTGATGATGTGATAGGCGCCGTTGCGGTGCAGCTGGCCCCACTTGCGCGCCAGCTTGATCGCGCCCTCGCAGGCTTCGGCACCGCTGTTGAGCAGGTAAGCCTGGTCGCTGCCGGTGCTCTGGCACAGGCGGTTGACCAGCCCCAGCAGCCCATGGCTGTGAAAGCCCGAGCCCGGGTTGATCAACGCCTGGGCCTGGGTGCTCAGCGCCTTCACCAGCACACTGGGGCTGTGGCCCAGGCTGTTGACCGCACCACCCTGGGTGAAGTCCAGGTAGGCATGCCCTTCGTTGTCCCACAACCAGGAGCCTTGGCCACGCACGAACACTTGCGCTGCGCGTTCGGTGCCGGGCATCAGGCGCTCACGCGACAGCTGCGGCGCTTCCGGCACGATCACCGGCGCACGCTTGGGCTCGGCGACGGCGGCAGGGGCCGGGCGGCGCAGGTTGAACAGGTTCATCAGGGCTCCAACCAGTCACGGCAGAGGGCGGCCACGGTGCGGTCTGGGTGCCGGCACTCGATATTTTGCCTTGCCTATCAAAAGTGTTTTTCATTCGGGGTAACAATCGACCGATTCATCGCTGTAACCCGCTGGAATACGGCGATAGACTAGGCTTCGCGAGGGTGTACGACCATTTCGTTTTTTCAGCATTTTCGATAAGCATTACTTATGGATTTTCGCCAACTGCGTTATTTCGTCGCGGTGTATGAAGAAGGCCACGTGGGCCGCGCCGCCGAGCGCCTGTCGCTGTCCCAACCGGCTCTTTCCCAGCAGATCCGCCAACTGGAGCACAGCCTTGACCTGAGCCTGTTCGAGCGCAGCAACAAACGCCTGCTGCCGACGCTGGCCGCCCATACCCTGTACAACCACGCCCTGCCGCTGCTCGACGGCCTGCAGCGCGCCCACGAGGCCATGCGCAACTTCAAGGGCCAGTCCCTACGTACGCTGGCCATCGGCGTGCTGCAGACCGTGCGGCCAAGCCTGGTGCCGCAACTGCTCGAACGCCTGCGCAGGGCACAGCCGCACCTGGTGGTGCAGATCTACGAATTGTCGGGGCTGGAGATCGAACGGCGCTTGCTCAACGGCAGCCTGGATATCGGCATCAGCTACCTGCCGCCACGCCAGCCGGGGCTGCATGGCCTGCTGCTGTACGAAGATGAGCTGCAACTGGTGATCCCCGCTACCCACCCGCTGAAAGACTTCAAGAAGGTGTCCATCCGCCAGGCCGCCGAGCTGCCCATGCTGATGCTGGGTGAGGAATTCCAGATTCGCCAGATCTGGCAGGCGCAGCTGGCCAGCCAAGGGCGTCGGCCGCAGGTGCAGGCCGAGATGAACAACATGGCGGGGATTCTCGACAGCCTGGCCCATACCGCGCTGGCCACCATCCTGCCGGGGCGGGCCAAGGAGGCAGCCGAGGATGATCAGGGGTTGCTGTGGAAGCCATTGAGTGAGCCGCGGGTACCGTTGAAGGTTGGCCTGGTGTTCCGCGATGCCCAGCGCCAGCAGGCCTCTGTGGAGCTGCTGCGCACGCTGCTGGAGGAAGAGACGGACGCCCGCCTGTTGGGCGCATCATCGCTGGATGTGCTGGGCTGAAAAACACGCGCACAAAGAAAACCCCGCCGAAGCGGGGTTTTCCCAGACTGTTTCCCTGTGACATCCGTATCGCCCCACCATCCTGGCAGGCGTCCTTCGTCGTCATCCTTGATCTGTCCTTTGCGCTTCCTGCGCAACGTCCATGTGGTAAAGAATAACCGTGGATCCAATCTGAGAACAGTGGTGAAAAGTCACCACGTCGTGTAGGAAAAGGCTTACAAAGCAGCCCCACCCCCCCTCAGAACTGCTCGGCATCCAGCAGGTACAACGACTCACTCCCCGCCTTCACCGAAGCCACCAGCGAATCCACCCGCGGCAGCAACCGCGCAAAGTAGAACCGCGCCGTACCCAGCTTGCCCGCATAGAACGCTTCGTCCCCCTTACCCGCCTGGGCCGCACGCGCCATCAAGGCCCACATGTAGGCATAGGCGACATAACCAAAGGCATGCAGGTACTCGACCGAAGCCGCGCCAATCTCGTTCGGGTTGCCTTTGGCCTGCTCCAGCACCCATTCGGTAAGCCCGTCAAGTTGATCGAGGCAAGTACCCAACGGCTTGGCAAATTCATCCAGTTCGCTGCCCGCGCTGGCAATGAACTGGCGAATCTCGTCGGAGAACAGCCGGTAGTACGCCCCACCACTGGCCACCACCTTGCGCCCCATCAGGTCGAGGGCCTGGATGCCGTTGGTGCCTTCGTAGATCTGCGTAATACGCACATCACGCACCAATTGCTCCTGCCCCCATTCACGAATATAGCCATGCCCGCCGAACACCTGCTGGCCGTGCACCGCGCACTCTAGGCCCAGATCGGTGAGGAAGGCCTTGGCCACCGGTGTCAGCAGTGCCACCAGCTCTTCGCTGCGCTTGCGCACGGCGGCGTCTTCGCTGTACTTGGCGCTGTCCAGTTGCAGGGCCACGTAACTGGAGAAGGCACGGCCACCCTCGATCAGCGCCTTCATGGTCAGCAGCATGCGGCGCACGTCGGGGTGGACGATGATCGGGTCGGCCGCCTTGTCCTTGGCTTGCGGCCCGGTCGGGGCGCGGCTCTGCAGGCGGTCGCGGGCGTATTCCACGGCGTTCTGGTAGGAGCGCTCGGCCGAGGCCAGGCCCTGGATACCAACGCCCAGGCGCTCGTAGTTCATCATGGTGAACATGGCCGCCAGGCCCTTGTTCGGCTCACCGACGATGTAGCCGACCGCTTCGTCGAAGTTCATCACGCAGGTGGCCGAGGCCTGGATACCCATCTTGTGCTCGATCGAGCCACAGGTTGCCGGGTTGCGTGCGCCCAGGCTGCCGTCTTCGTTGACCAGGAACTTCGGCACCAGGAACAGCGAAATGCCTTTCGGCCCCGCAGGTGCGTCCGGCAGCTTGGCCAGCACCAGGTGGATGATGTTCTCGGTCAGGTCGTGTTCACCGCCAGTGATGAAGATCTTGGTGCCGCTGACCTTGTAGCTGCCGTCGGCCTGGGGTTCGGCCTTGGTGCGAATGATGCCCAGGTCGGTACCGGCGTGCGGCTCGGTCAGGCACATGGAACCGGCCCACACACCGGCGTACATGTTAGGCAGGTACTTTTCCTTCAGCGCCTCACTGGCGTGGGCATTGATCGACAGGCAGGCGCCGGCGGTCAGCATCGGGTACAGGCCAAAGGACAGGCTGGAAGCGTTGACCATCTCCTCGACCTGGGCCGAGATGACCTTGGGCATGCCCATGCCGCCGAACAGCGGGTCGCCGCCCACGCCCACCCAACCGCCTTCGGCGTAGGTGTTGTATGCCTCGATGAAACCGGCCGGTGTGCGTACTGCGCCGTTGTCCCAGTGGCAGCCCTCTTCATCCGCGGCGCGGCTGAGCGGCGCAATGGACTTGGCAGTGACCTTGCCGGCTTCTTCCAGCACCGCCATGGCCGTGTCGGCATCGACAACCTCGGCCAGCCCGGGCAACTGCGCCCACTGCTCGGCCACGTTGAAGACTTCATTCAGTACGAAGCGCATGTCGCGCAGGGGCGCTTTATATTCAGCCATGACAACCTCTCGCTAGTCGGGTCGGGGCGGTCTCGGGGAACCGCGACACTGGGTTGCTGGCAGTGTAACCGAACAACTTTTACGAGACATAGGGTCATAAACAGACTGAATAGTCTATTTAAGTCACGCCGTGCGCACTGCCCCTCGCTGCGATTGCTGCCCATGCACCATGACACAATTGCGCCCTGCGCCTTTGGCGTTGTATAGCGCCAGGTCGGCAGACTTCAACACCGCCTCGGGGTTGCGATGATCGGCCTGGCGCTCGGCCACACCGATGCTGATGGTGACCGACACCGTGCCGCCACTGCTGCCCGCGCGCCGCTGGCGCCCGGCGGTATCGTCCTGCGGGCGGTTGTACTGGTCGCGCAGGTGCATCACGTAGTTGGCGATCACTTCGCGCACGGCTTCCACATGCGGCAAGCATTCTTCGGCGGTCTTGCCGGCAAACACCAGGGCGAACTCCTCGCCGCCATAGCGATAGGCCCGGCCACCGCCGGTGACCTTGGACAAGCGGCTGGCGACCAGGCGCAGCACCTGGTCGCCAACGTCGTGGCCGTGGGTGTCGTTGAATTTCTTGAAGTGGTCGACATCGGTCATGGCGATCACATAGTTGCGCCCCAGGCGCTGCATGCGCTCGTTCAGCGCACGGCGCCCCGGCAGCCCGGTCAGCTCGTCGCGGAATGCCATCTGGTAGGCCTCGTGCGCCACCGCCGCGGCGATCATCAGCATTACCTGGCTGCACATGATGTTCAGGGTGAACGGCAGGATGAAGGTTTGCGGCAACATCCAGAAGATGCCCAGCAGGCCCGTCACCAGTGCCGCGTGCAGCGGCCGTGGTGCGCGCAGATATTGCACCACCAGCAGAATGAACACGCCGAGGAACAGTGGGTAGACCATCTGGATCAAGCTCATCCACTGACCATGCAGGGTTGGCCAGCGGATTTCCGCCAACCAGGTCAGCAACGCCTCGGGGAAGCTTTGCTCCAGGGCCACGGCCACGCTGCCGATGGCAAACAGCACGGCCCCACGGGCAACCAGGTCCTGCAGCAGGTGGGTACGTTCCTGCCAGGCGCCATACAGCCCGAACAGGGCGGGCAGCAACAGGCATACCAGGTGGAAGGTCACCGCCGCGTCCTCGCGCACGCGGCCATGGTCACGGTAAAAGTCGGTCTGGGTGTCGAGCAGGTAGTAGGCGATATACACGGTGAGCATGAGAAACAACTCACGCTGACGGCGGTACACCGCGCAATAAGCGCCGCCCAGCAGCAGGACCAAGGTTGGCAGGACGTTGAACAGCGATGTGAAAAAGACACTCAGGTCTCTCACATAGGCTGCGGCGAGCCCTGCCAGCAACAAGAACAGCGACGGCAGGAAGTGGCTTGCGCGAACAGCGTTAAGACGAAACAAGGGTAATCTCCGACCCGGCAGATCAATAATGGCATTGTGCCCTCACTTCATCGGCAGTGCACATGAACAGTTGAGTTTCAGGAGGGAAGAACAGGAAGTTCCGGCCTGCACGCTATCTCTTGTGGGAGCGGGCATGCCCGCGAAACAGGCGACGCGGTGGCTGGCACCGGCTTTGCCGGTGTTCGCGGCGGTTCGACGCCTCGACACGCCCGCTCCCACAGGGATCGCGTGCAGCCCCTAAATGCAAAAACCCGCCTGCCGGTGAAGGCAGGCGGGTTTGCTTTACAGCGGCAGGTTCAGTACGACAGGCCGAAGTGCTCTTCGTCCATCGCCATCAGGTTGTCGGCACCCGACAGCATGCTCGCAACATGGGTACGGGTACGCGGCAGGATGCGCTGGAAGTAGAAGCGCGCGGTCTGCAGCTTGGCGGTGTAGAACGCTTCTTCGCTGGTGCCGGCAGCCAGTTTCTCGGCCGCCAGGCGGGCGATGTCGGCCCAGAAGTAGGCCAGGCAGGCGTAGCCGGAATACATCAGGTAATCGACCGAGGCCGCACCCACTTCTTCGCGGTCCTTCATGGCGGCCATGCCCACTTTCATGGTCAGCTCGCCCCACTCCTTGTTCAGCGCCGCCAGCGGTTCGACGAATTCCTTGACTGCGTCGTTGCCTTCCTGCGCCTGGCAGAACTTGTGCACGATCTTGGTGAAGCCCTTCAGCGCTTCGCCCTGGGTCATCAGTACCTTGCGGCCGAGCAGGTCCAGAGCCTGGATGCCGGTGGTACCTTCGTACAGCATGGAAATGCGGCTGTCGCGCACGTTCTGCTCCATGCCCCACTCGGCGATGAAGCCATGGCCGCCGTAGATCTGCACGCCGTGGTTGGCGGCTTCGAAACCGACTTCGGTCATGAATGCCTTGGCGATCGGGGTCAAGAACGCCAGCAGGGCATCAGCCTTCTTGCGCTCTTCCTCATCCTGGCTGTACTTGACGATGTCCACCTGTTTGGCAGTGAAGTACACCATCGCACGGTTGCCTTCGGCGAAGGCCTTCATGGTCAGCAGCATGCGACGCACGTCCGGGTGTACGATGATCGGGTCAGCAGCCTTGTCCGGTGCTTTCGGGCCAGTCAGAGAACGCATCTGCAGGCGCTCACGGGCGTACTTCAAGCCACCCTGGAAAGCCACCTCGGCGTGAGCCAGGCCTTGCAGCGCAGTACCCAGGCGAGCGGTGTTCATGAAGGTGAACATGCAGTTCAGGCCTTTGTTGGCCGGGCCGATCAGGTAGCCGGTAGCGCCGTCGAAGTTCATCACGCAGGTGGCGTTGCCGTGGATACCCATCTTGTGCTCGATCGAGCCACAGCTCACGCCGTTGCGCTCGCCCACACCGCCTTCGGCGTTGGGCAGGAACTTCGGCACGATGAACAGCGAGATACCCTTGGTGCCGGCCGGTGCGTCCGGCAGACGGGCCAGGACGATATGGACGATGTTGTCGGCCATGTCGTGCTCACCGGCCGAAATGAAGATCTTGGTACCCGACACCTTGTAGCTGCCGTCGGCCTGTGGCTCGGCCTTGGTGCGCAGCATGCCCAGGTCAGTGCCGCAGTGTGGCTCGGTCAGGCACATGGTGCCGGTCCACTCGCCGGACACCAGCTTAGTCAGGTAGGTGTGCTGCTGCTCGGGGGTGCCATGCGCGGAAATGGTGTTCATCGCGCCGTGGGACAGGCCGGGGTACATGCCCCACGACCAGTTCGAACCGCCGACCATTTCGCTCAGGGCCAGGCCCAGCGACTCTGGCAGGCCCTGGCCGCCGTGCTCGACGTCGTGCGCCAGGCTCGGCCAGCCGCCTTCGACGAACTGCTGGTAGGCCTCCTTGAAGCCGGTCGGGGTTTTCACGCCCGATTCGCTCCAGGTGCAGCCTTCCTGGTCACCCACACGGTTCAGCGGCGACAGCACCTGCTCACAGAACTTCGCGCCTTCTTCAAGGATCGCGTCGACCATGTCGGGCGTGGCGTCCTGGCAACCCGGCAGGCTCTGATAGTGCGCCTCATAACCGAGCAGTTCGTCGCGAACGAAGCGGATATCACGCAAGGGGGCTTTGTAATCAGGCATTGCGATGAACCTCTAGGTGAGTTCTGTGGGGTGACCCGCACTTGGCGGCCGTCGATCAAACAGTTGTTTGAAACTTACGTTTAGCTCTGCCTGATGTCAAGGATGGACTATGGTGCCATTTACGCCACGAAAAATGACGTTTACGCCAAGCTCAGAAAAAGCGCTGCCCTTGTGGGAGCGGGCGTGCCCGCGAAAGGGCCTGAGCAGACAATGGAGGTGCCTGAGCTGGCGCATTCGCGGGCACGCCCGCTCCCACAGAGGGCTGTGTGTGATTCGAGGGGGCGCCTGTCAGGCGTAGGTGTCGATGAACCGGCCGAGCATTTCGTCGGATGCTTTGGCGACCTTTGCGCCAAGCTCGACTTCAAGTTTGCCTACGGCCAGTTGTACGGTGCTGGTGGCCAGGTCCATCTGCTGGCTGCGGTCGACCGCGCGCAGGCGTTCGGCCTGAAAATCGCTGGACTGGCTGGTGGCGGTTCGTTCGGCGGTGTTATTGGCGATCTGGCTGGCGGCCTGATCGACGCGGTTCTGGCCGGTCTGGATTGCGCTCAGGCCCGCGTAATAGGCGGAGCTACCGGTGATTTCCATGTCAGGACTCCATTGACGCTGGATGACGAACAGGCCCAATTAAAACAGGCCAGGGGCGAAAAGGCCCGTTTAAATCCCTAATGGCCTGATGCCAGTTGATAGGCCCTGGGTATTCCTGCACTGGCCTCTTCGCGGGTAAACCCGCTCCCACAGGACTCCACAGCTCTGAGACTTGTGCAATACCTGTGGGAGCGGGTTCACCCGCGAAGAGGCCAAGCCTGGAAACGGCTAATCCAGCAGATCCAGCTGAAGGTGTTCAGCCACCATGTCGGCACTGGCCTGCTTCAATTTGGGCACCCGCCCCAGGCATGGCGCCGGCAAACGCTCGGCCAGGCTGGCCAGGTTCTCTTCCAGGCGCGAAGTACGCGGCTCGATGATGTTCGCCACCCAACCCGCCAATTGCAGGCCGTCACGAGCAATCGCCTCGGCGCTGAGCAAGGCGTGGCTGATGCACCCCAACCGTACCCCCACCACCAGGATCACCGGCAGCTTGAGGGCAATGGCCAGGTCGGACAAGTTGGCTTGCCCCGACAACGGCACGCGCCAGCCTCCGGCCCCCTCGATCAGGGTGAAGTCGGCATTTTGCCGCAGCACATTGAGCATCGCCGCCAGCAGGTCCGACACAGCAAGCGTTACCCCTGCCTCGCGCGCGGCCACATGGGGTGCGATAGCCGGTTCGAAGGCAAACGGGTTGACCTGCTCGTAGGGCAGCTTGATGGAGCTTTCATCGATCAACGCCTGGGCGTCACTGTTGCGCAAACCTTTCGATGTCATCGTGCAACCGGAGGCCACCGGCTTTGCTCCCAGCGTGCTCATGCCCTGCGACCGTGCCGCATGCAACAGCCCCGCAGCGATGGTGGTTTTGCCAACATCGGTGTCGGTACCGGCAATGAAATAGGCCTGGCTCATCTCGCTCCCCTTAAGCCTGTGGCTTGCGCAACACACCATAGACCACCTGGTAGGTGGCTGGCAGCCCTTCAGGCTGGCGAAATGCCTCATAAGCCTGCAACAGGCCCTGCATGCGCGCCCGACCGGTAAGGCCAGAAGGCCGGCCAGGGTTCAGATTGTGTGCCCCCAGCGCCTTCAGTTCGTGCGTCAGGCTGCGCACATCCGGGTAGTGCAGCACGTGCGGGCAGCGCTGCAGCCCAAGCTGCTCGAAGCCGCTGGCTGCACACAGGCGCTGATAGTCCTCGAAACGGCGGAAGCGGTTCACATGCACCAGGCCATCCACCGCCTGCCAACTGGCACGCAGTTCACCGAGGGTACCCACACACAGGCTGCTGAAGGCCAGTACGCCGCCCGGGCGCAGCACTCGCAGCGCTTCTGCCAGCACGCTGGCGAACTGGCCACACCATTGCACGGCCAGGCTGGTGAATACCAGGTCGACGCTAGCATCACGCAGCGGCAAACGCTCGGCGTCACCAGCCACATGGTAGAGCGCCCCGCCCTGTTCGTTGCGGGCATGGCACAACATGCCCTCGGCGATATCCACCGCCACGCCGCTGGCCTGGGAGAAACGCTCGGCCAGCGCCCGGCTGAAATGGCCGGTACCACTGCCCAGGTCCAGCCAGCGTGACGGCTGCAGGCCTGCCGGCAACTGCTCCAGCAAGCTCGAACCCACTGCACGCTGCAAGGCTGCCACACTGTCGTAGCTGGCTGCGGCGCGGGAGAACGAGGCCGCTACCTGGCGCTTGTCGGGCAATGCGCCGGGCAGGGTCGGACGGGAAAGGTCAGTCATCGCCACTCTCATGCAGGAAACTCTTGATGCCCGCCGCCAGTTCCTGCGGATACTCCAGCAGGAAGGCGTGGGAACTGTCTTCGACCAGGCCCACTTCCACATCGGGCAACAGCTCACTCAGCGCCTTTGCCGCCTCTGCCGGTACCAGTGCATCGCTGCCGGCGAACAGGTGCAGTTGCGGGCCGGCATAGGCCTGCAGGGCTTCGCGGGTATCCAGCCTGGCCAGTACTTCGAGGCCGGTGGCCAGGTACAGGGGGTCGGTATCCGGCACGCCAACACCCAGCTGGCGCAGCAGGGTGCGCGGTTGCTGGGCACCATCGCTGCACAGGGTACGGAAGCGCTTGAGGGTGACCTGGGTATGGCTGCGGCAGCCGTCGAGGAAGGTACCGAAGGTGTCTTCGGCCATGCCATGCGGCCAGTCCGGGCGGGCCACGAAACTGGGGTTGCTGGCCAATGTCAGCAGGCCGCAGCAGTGGTCGCCACGCTTGTGCGCCAGCGCGCTGGCCAGCATGCCGCCGAGCGACCAGCCGCCCAGCCAGACATCGCTGGGCAACTTGCGGTCCAGGTGGTCAAGCCAGGCGTCCACGTCGCTGTGGGCCAGTTCTGGAAGGGGCATCAGCTCTACCTGCAAGCGCGCATCCTGAGCACGCAGGCTGGCGGCCAGCGGCTCCAGGGAAGCAGTGCCCAGGCCCCAGCCAGGCAACAGAACAAGTCGATTACGCATCGGCGCTCTCCAACTGTGGATAACACTCGGCCAATGCATTCAACAATAGCTGCACCTGCGCCTCGCTGTGCGCGGCGCTCAATGTCACCCGCAAGCGTGCACTGCCCGCCGGCACAGTGGGTGGGCGGATGGCCGTCACCAGCAAGCCGCGCTCGCGCAGCATGCGTGACAGGTGCAGGGCCTGCGCGCTGTCGCCGATGACGATGGGCTGGATCGGGGTCGGGCTGTCCATCAATGCCAGGCCGATCTGCTGTGCGCCTTCACGGAACTGGCGGATCAACGCGGCCAGATGCTCGCGGCGCCAGGTCTCGCGGCGCAGCAGTTCCAGGCTCTTGAGGGTGGCGCAGGCCAGCGCCGGTGGCTGGCTGGTGGTGTAGATGTACGGGCGGGCGAACTGCACCAATGCCTCGATCAGCTCTTCGCTGCCGGCTATAAACGCGCCAGCGGTACCACAGGCCTTGCCCAGCGTACCGACCAACACCGGCACATCTTCGACGCCCAGGCCGAAGTGCTCGACGATACCGCCGCCCCGAGTGCCGAGGGTGCCCAAACCATGGGCATCGTCAACCATCAGCCAGGCACCGTGAGCGCGGGCCACATCGGCGAGCGCCGGCAAGTCGGCCAGGTCGCCGTCCATGCTGAACACACCGTCGGTCACCACCAGCGTATTGCCGGCGGCTTTGTCCAGTCGGCTGGCCAGGCTGGCCGGGTCGTTGTGCAGGTAGCGGTTGAAACGGGCGCCGCTGAGCAACCCGCCATCCAGCAACGAAGCGTGGTTCAGGCGGTCCTGCAGCACCGTGTCACCCTGCCCCACCAGCGCGGTGATGGCGCCCAGGTTGGCCATGTAGCCGGTGGAGAACAGCAGCGCGCGCGGGCGCCCGGTAAGTTCTGCCAGTGCCTCTTCCACCTGGTGGTGCGGCGTACTGTGGCCGATCACCAGGTGCGAGGCACCGCCACCGACACCCCAGCGTTCGGCGCCGGCCTGCCAGGCGGAAATCACATCGGGGTGGTTGGCCAGGCCCAGGTAGTCATTGCTGCAGAAGGCCAGCAAGCGCTGGCCATCGACCACCACTTCCGGCCCCTGCGGGCTCTCCAGCAATGGCCGCTGCCGATACAGGTCTGCGGCGCGCCGTTCGGCCAGGCGCGCCGCCAGGTCGAAGGCCATCTCAGGCCGACGCGGCGTTGTAGAACATCTCGCTGCTGCGCTGTTCGACCAGCGCCTGCTCGATGGCCGCCTGGTGCACTTCGTCGGCGTGCTCTTCACGCGCTTCGGGCTTGATGCCCAGGCGGGCGAACAGCTGCATATCCTTGTCGGCCTGCGGGTTGGCGGTAGTCAGCAGTTTTTCGCCGTAGAAGATCGAGTTGGCGCCCGCCATGAAGGCCAGCGCCTGCATCTGCTCGTTCATCTGCTCACGGCCGGCGGACAGGCGCACGTGCGACTTGGGCATGAGGATACGGGCAACGGCCAGCATGCGGATGAAGTCGAACGGGTCGACGTCTTCTTCCTCGGCCAACGGCGTGCCGGCCACCTTGACCAGCATGTTGATCGGCACCGATTCCGGATGCTCGGGCAGGTTGGCCAACTGGATCAGCAGGCCGGCGCGGTCGTCCAGCGACTCGCCCATGCCGAGGATGCCGCCGGAGCAGATCTTCATCCCGGCATCGCGCACATAGGCCAAGGTCTGCAGGCGCTCACTGTAGGTGCGGGTGGTGATGATGCTGCCGTAGAACTCCGGCGAGGTGTCGAGGTTGTGGTTGTAGTAGTCCAGGCCGGCCTGGGCCAGAGCCTTGGTCTGCTCCTGGTCGAGCTTGCCGAGGGTCATGCAGGTTTCAAGCCCCATGGCCTTCACGCCTTTGACCATCTCCAGCACGTAGGGCATGTCTTTGGCCGATGGGTGCTTCCACGCCGCGCCCATGCAGAAGCGGGTGGAACCGATGGCCTTGGCGCGGGCGGCTTCTTCCAGCACCTTCTGCACTTCCATCAGCTTCTGTTTTTCCAGCCCGGTGTTGTAGTGGCCCGACTGTGGACAATATTTGCAATCTTCCGGGCAGGCGCCGGTCTTGATCGACAGCAGCGTCGAAACCTGAACGCGGTTCGGGTCGAAATGCGCGCGGTGCACGGTTTGCGCCTGGAACAGCAGGTCATTGAACGGTTGCTGGAACAGCGCCTTGACCTCGGCCAGGGACCAGTCGTGACGAGTTGTTGCAGTTGTGCTGGCGCTCATTGGCGTTTCCTTGTTTAGGCTGAAGCAGGCGCCGGGACAGGAAAGCCCGCCAGCGCATCACGGATAGCTCGCATAGTCATGGAAGGCCTATGAACTGTCAACCACACTGGAAAAGACCGGTTTACAAGTGCTCAATTATTAATCAATCGTGCTTGCTGTGCGATGAACCTGCCGAGCAGGCCTACCCGCTGTGCGTAGCCTGCGAGCAGGAACTGCCATGGCTCGGCGACCAGTGCCTGCACTGCGCCCTGCCGTTGCCTATGGCCGGCCTGACCTGCGCCCCGTGCTGCCGCCGCCCACCGGCCTTCGAGCAGGTGGTTGCGCTGTGGCATTTCGGCTTTCCGGTGGACACGCTGATCAGCCGCTTCAAGCACAACCGCCAATGGCCCTTAGGGCGGTTGATGGCTGAACTGCTGGGGCATGGGCTGTTGCATCGCTTTGCCGAGGGGCTACCCCGCCCCGACCTGCTGTTGCCTGTACCCTTGGCCAAACGTCGACTGCGCGAGCGAGGGTTCAACCAGGCGGAGCTGCTCGGGCGCTGGCTGTCGTCCCGGCTGGGGGTAGGTTGCGACGAGCGGTTGCTGCTGCGCACGCGGGAGACACCTGCGCAGCAACGCCTGGATGCCAAGGCCAGGCGGCGAAATTTGCGCCAGGCTTTTGCGGTCATGGGTGAACTGACGGGCAAGCATGTCGCCATAGTGGATGATGTGCTGACCACCGGCGCTACCGCGCAGGCTATCGCCGAGGTGCTTCGCAAGGCCGGGGCACGGCGGGTGGATGTGTATTGCCTGGCGCGTACGCCCAAGCCGGGGTATGTATGACTCGAAGTGGGTGCGATCCATGTGGGAGCGGGCGCGCCCGCGAAACAGGCGACGCAGTGTATGGCACCGGCTTTGCCGGTGTTCGCGGCGGTTCGACGCCTCGACGCGCCCGCTCCCACAGGGACCTGGTCAAGCTTCTGGATTTTGCGCAAGACAGGTGTTCCTCCACAATCCACACTTGGCTACCACTTACATCGACTGACTGCCCATGCCCCTACCCACCCTCCTCACCCAGCACATCACCCGCCGCCCGCAGCGCATCGCGCTGCTGCAGCACATTGCCGAAGAAGGTTCGATCACCCGCGCAGCCAAGGCCGCGGGCATCAGTTACAAGGCCGCCTGGGATGCCATCGACGAACTGAACAACCTGGCCAGCCAGCCCCTGGTCGAGCGCAGCACTGGTGGGCGTGGCGGCGGTGGTGCGCGGCTTTCGCCGGAAGGCGAGCGTGTACTGCGCCTGTATCAGAGGCTGCAGGCCCTGCAGGCGCAAATCCTCGAAGCAGCCGAGGAGTCCAGCGACTTAGACCTGCTTGGCCGGCTGATGCTGCGTACCAGCGCACGCAACCAGTTGCAGGGCCAGGTCAGCGGCCTGCGCCGAGAGGGCCGGTATGATCGCGTCAGTCTGGCGCTGGGCGGTGGGCTGGAGATCGAGGCGTTGATCACCGCCGACAGCACTGCGCGGCTGGAGCTGACGCTGGGGACAATGGTGGTGGCGTTGCTCAAGGCGGGGTGGGTGACGCTGTTGGCCGATGAGGAAGAGGCGGAAGCGGGTAGCAATTGCCTGCGGGCGACAGTGGAAGAGGTGCTGGCGGAAGCTGATGGGCCTAATGAGGTCAGGCTGGCATTGGGCAATGGGCAGACGTTGTGTGCGTTTGCCGAGGCGGATTGGTTGGCTGGGCAGCGGGTGGAAACTGGCAATGCGGTGCGGGTGCAGTTTCATCCATCTTATGTGTTGATCGGGGTCCCCGCGTAGCCTGGCCGCGCTGCGCGCGGTTCGCGGGTAAACCGCTCCCACAGGGATAGCGCACGACTTGAAGCCTGTACTGTACCTGTGGGAGCGGGTTCACCCGCGAAGAGGCCGGTACAGGCATAACGCGCTACCATGGGCCCCATGCAGCTTACCCTCGGAGCCTCCATGTCCCACCCCTTCGACACCCTCACCCCCGATCTGGTCCTGGACGCCGTGGAAAGCATCGGCTTTCTCAGCGACGCCCGGGTGCTGGCACTGAACAGCTACGAGAACCGCGTCTACCAGGTGGGCATCGAAGATTCGCAACCGCTGATCGCAAAGTTCTACCGCCCAGGCCGCTGGAGCGACGCGGCCATCCTCGAAGAACACAGCTTCACTGCCGAACTGGCCGACTGCGAAGTACCGGTGGTTGCGCCCATGCAACACGACGGCCGAACCTTGTTCGAACATCAGGGCTTCCGCTTCACCCTGTTTCCCCGCCGTGGCGGCCACGCCCCGGAGCCGGGCAACCTCGACCAGCTCTACCGCCTGGGCCAGCTGCTCGGCCGCCTGCATGCCGTGGGCGCCAGCAAACCGTTCGAACACCGCGAAGCGTTGGCTGTGGACAACTTCGGCCATGCCTCGCTGAACACGTTGCTGGAGGGCGGTTTTATCCCGTGCGAGCTGCTGCCGGCGTTCGAGTCCGTGGCCCGCGACCTGCTCAAGCGGGTCGAGAGCATCTATGCCCGCACCCCACACCAGCTCATCCGCCTGCACGGCGACCTGCATCCCGGCAACCTGATGCACCGCGACGAGGTGTACCACGTGGTCGACCTCGACGACTGCCGCATGGGCCCGGCAGTGCAGGACCTGTGGATGATGCTGGCCGGTAACCGCGAAGAGCGCCTGGGTCAGCTTGCCGAGTTGATCGACGGCTACAACGAGTTCCACGACTTCGACCCGCGCGAACTGGCTCTGATCGAGCCGCTGCGCGCCCTGCGTCAACTGCACTACAGTGCCTGGCTGGCGCGGCGCTGGGATGACCCGGCATTCCCGCCCAGCTTCCCCTGGTTTGGCCAACCACGCTACTGGGGCGACCAGATTCTCGCCCTGCGCGAGCAGATGGCCGCGCTGGACGAACCACCACTGAAGTTGTTCTAGACCTTGCAGCAGAAAAGACTGACCTGACAAACAGCGCAACGCGCCAGCCGGCAGGCGACATGCCGGCACCCTTGCCATGCAACTTCCTTAGAGCATCACCTAGTATTTTTGCCAGTAGGCAAGGCCGAAGGCTGGGTGTAAAAAACTCTCAAGTCAGCTAGGAAGTATCAGTCATGAATCAAACAAACTGCGACATCGCAGAACTGACTCTGACTTGTCAGCAACCCTTTTCGTAACCGACAGGCTGACGTCGCGTATCAACATCAACATGCAAATGGTGCCTGCGCGAGCGCGATAGATAACACAGCACAAACCAGTACGGCACTTATGGCGAACGCGTCGCCGCCATCACTAAATCGGCTTAAGGTAATCTACCCATGAGCAACTCAATAAAACAGTCTCTCGAAAAAACTTTGGAAGCACTTGGCAAAGATCAATACAATTTCGGCTATCCGATGATCGTGGGATTCGATCAAGTCACCACCAACTATGTCTTGAAACAAGAGTTTATCGAGCGCTATTCGAGTGGACTGTTCCTTGACCCGATGAACAGTGAAATTGACGTGGAACCAGGTGTGTCCCTGCACGAACTCGTCGACTTTTGCCTGGATGAACCCAGGCTCTCATTCGAAAATGCAGACCTCAGCGATTCCAGAGCCATGTTGCTGATGCGAACCGTGCGCGGCAAACAACTTCAGTTAAGCCGGCCGTTGGGTGCTCAGCGCATGCGTATGACGCGGATGGCAGAGGCGACCCCCATCAATGGTCCAGCCCTCGTATTTGACATTAAGTTGAACGCACTGGAAACGGGCATCAGCGATGACGGCAGAATCTATTTCAGCTTTTTTGCCAAAGAGGGCAACTATAACTTCTACGGCGGGGTAACCGAGTTCGAGAGGGACAAGCTAGGGCTGCATTTCAAAAAGCATTTCGAGTCTTACACAGCACCGCCTGATAAAAATCGACGCATCGAATATACGCTAGGCCAGATGACCCAGCTACCTGACCCATCCCTGAAGCCACACAGGTTTAAAATCCGCACCCACAAAACGGGTGAAACATCTGGCGACGGGGCCGTCGTTCTATTTATAGAGCTAGAAGAGTTCGACAGTAGCAAAGCCGTGCCGCCAGATGAGAACAGCAAACTCCCCTATCTTTTGCCGGACGGTTACAGCGCAAGCATGCTTGTCAATACCGACTTTTTAGGGCAAGCCATTATCGCATCGCACCTAAACAAATATGATACCGAACGACTGAGGTTAGCGTTCAAGGTGACGCCAGGCTACACGTTCAGGTATCACGGAGAGGGCCAAGTCCTATTTGACGCAATTTTTCATTCTAGCCCCGCGGGCACAATCATAGGTATCGACCCTCGGTGGACTTCACCCGCTTCATTCGATGAAAAAAATAGCCTATTCCTGGAGATCAAGGGGACCAGCGTCACCCTGAACTTTACTGGAAAAACCACGATTGACTTCGAGATGAATAGCAATGGCGTAACACGACATGCTACAGCTGACTACTCCTGGAGCCTCCGTCAGAAATACAAATTTGAGTTTGACAATAGTAACGGCGCGAGCAAAATTGTCCTTGTCCAGGATGGCAAATATGAATGGTCATACACTCCAACGCTTAGCGAGGAGCTCAAGGGTTTAATATTTGTCTATAATTTCAGTGAAGACGCCTTTCTAGCGGATTTCCACCGCCCCATTGGAATCATGATCACGACAATGGCCGGATTCATGAATTCGATGAATATGGAAATAGATACCTTCATCATGTCTTCGCTGTTGTTCCGCAATTCACACATCACCCTTGACAGTTTGCACCAGCCCAATGACTTTTTCGCCCCCGGTCAATTGGCAGCGGACCGAAACAAGTTCAAAATTATCAGGACTGACGGCCAGCCCATAGATAAAGGTGAAACGTATACGCTACCCGGGCGCAGCATACCCTTCAAGACCGAGCCTGCCACTGAAGGCGTAACATGGAGCGTCCGCCACGTCCCTGACTACGAAGGTGACAACTCCCCAGGAAAGATTGATCCGCCTACCGGAGACTACAGAGCGCCCGCCGCTGACGAATTCAAAGGTACTCACGTCAAGGTCATCGTTACCGCCACAAAAGGCGCTGAGGTTTCTCACGCCCTGGTGAGCGTGCTGCGGACCAGCGTCAATGTCTATCCATCCGTCGCCAGTGTGAACGTCGGGGCGTTCGCCGACATCATTGCAGGCGAGATGAACGGGAACTCTATCAGTTGGAAGGTCGAAGGCCTTGGCGACTTGGGGGACGTCCCCGAGGACGACCCGCTGGCCCAAACGAGCCAACGTTACCTTGCCCCAACCGAGGTGGAGGAATGGGACGAAAGCATGCCTGTGGTCGACATGGTGATGCGTCACAGCAAGGTGGTGATCAGCAGCGGCGACATCGAAAAAGTCGTTGACATACTCATACCCGTGGAAATGGAAGGCTCATATTGGCTGGAGCCGAAAGAACATGACGGGGGTGTTAAACATGAGCTCTGGGTGAAACCTAAAAACAGCAGTCCAATACAAGTTCCGCAGCATGAAACGTCCTGGCATGTACGCGTAGGCAATGGCACGATCAAGGACGGGGTTTACACGCCAGATCCGGACAAGCCAGAAGAATACGCAGTCATCGTGGCCATTCACGACACAGCGTACCTGCCTGAGTACGCGAGCATGATCGTGCCGCTGCCTTTCCTCGACGTTAAGCAGTACCTGGCGCTTTATGCGCCCGATAACGCCAAGGCGATGGCAGGCCAGTAGTCCAGCAGCCGGCAATGATCGACGCAGCGATCATTGCCGGCCGGGTGCCCAGCGCCATTGACACGGATAACCAGGGCCTCATCCTGGTTATCGCGTGTCATAAGTCTCAGCACAAATCGGCGGCCTGTGCTGAAATAGCTCGACGCTTTATTTAGCTACCTAAGCAAGGATTCTGCATGCACGCCGCCAACCCGCGTCGCGGGTACATCCTGGGCCTGAGCGCCTACATCATCTGGGGCCTGTTCCCCCTCTACTTCAAGGCCATCCAGAGCGTCCCTGCGGTGGAGATCATCGTCCACCGGGTGCTCTGGTCGGCACTGTTCGGCTCGCTGCTGCTGTTGGTGTGGAAGCACCCCGGCTGGTGGCGCGAACTGCGCGACAACCCGCGCCGGCTGGGCATCCTGGCCCTGAGCGGGGCGCTGATCGCCGGTAACTGGCTGACCTACGTATGGTCGGTAAACAACGGCCGCATGCTTGAGGCCAGCCTGGGGTACTACATCAACCCGCTGATCAACGTGCTGCTGGGCATGCTGATCCTTGGCGAGCGTCTGCGCCGCTTGCAATGGCTGGCAGTGGGCATGGCCGCCGTGGGTGTGGCCCAGCAGGTGTGGCAAGTGGGCAGCCTGCCCTGGGTGTCGCTGGTGCTGGCGCTGAGCTTCGGTTTCTATGGGCTGATTCGCAAGCAGGCACCGGTGGCGGCACTGCCGGGCCTGGTGGTGGAAACCTGGATGCTGGTACCGCTGGCCCTTGGTTGGCTGTTGCTGCACCCGGCAGCCACAAGTGCCCAGGGTGCGTTCTACACCAGCAGCGAAGCGCTGTGGCTGATGGCAGCGGGGCCGGTAACATTGGTGCCGCTGGTGTGCTTCAACGCTGCGGCGCGGCACTTGCCGTATACCACGCTGGGCTTCCTGCAATACCTGGCGCCGACCCTGGTGCTGCTGCAGGCAGTGCTGCTGTTCGATGAGCATTTGTCGTCGAGCACCTTGGTGGCGTTCATGTTCATCTGGGCGGGTTTGGCGATTTACAGCGTCGATGCGTGGTTGAGTTTGCGCAAGCGCAGCTGATCAAAAAACGAACAAAACTCTGCAGCCCATGTGACTCGTGGGCTGCAGAGACATCTCCAAAGGTTATCCACACCCTCGTCCCCGTGCTTTGTGCACAAGCTGCTGATTTTTGGGTGTTTTTTGAGCAAAGCTGTGTAGGGCGCGCAGTTGTTGGGCTGGAGAGGTACACCCCCAGGTTATCCACAGGGCCTTCCCCGTGATATCGGGATAACCGCAGGGGGCCGCTTCGCGCCCCATCGCCGGCAAGCCAGCTCCCACACCGACCGCGCTACCCTCAAGGCCTCATGCATACCTGTGAGAGCTGGCTTGCCGGCGATGGGCCGCGAAGCGGCCCCGGCAATCTCGGATCACTCCTCCGGCCGCAGCTTCAACTCCACCATCAAGTCATCCGCCAGGCTCTCCAGCCGCTGCTGCAGTTCTTCAAGCGGCAGAGTCAACGGCAAAGCCAACAACGCATCTGCATGAAACAACGGCTCACTGCTCATCGGCGCTGGCCGCACCTCTGTGGAGAACCGCTCGACGTTCACCCCCAGCTCAGCCAGCAGCCGGGTAATGTCCCGCACGATCCCCGGCCGGTCATTCCCCACCAGCTCCATGGCAATCGGCTTCCAGGTACACGACGGCTCGATACCGCTCTCGGCGATCAGCACACGAATGTCATATCGGGCCAACCCTTGTAGCGAAGCCACCAGCTCGTCGTAGTTTTCAGCTGGCACCGCCACCCGCAGGATGCCGGCGAACTGCCCAGCCATACGGGACATGCGGCTTTCCAGCCAGTTGCCGTTGTGGTCAGCGATGCACTGGGCAATGCGCTCGACCTGGCCGGCCTTGTCAGGGGCAATCACAGTCAGTACAAGATGATCCACTAGCCCTTCCTCGTGTCGGACCGCGCCGGGCGGCAGAAAATCGGGGGATCGACTCAGTATAGGCAAGGCGCGGCAACCTGCCGCAGGGCAATCTGCATAACGAATCGTGTACTGTTTCAAGATTTATCTGGAACAATCCACATGTTTTTTGCGAACATACCCACTCCCAGCGTGACCATACGCGACCAACGGGTCGCATAACGGCGCTTTTAGTCTGATTTTGCCCCGCCTACTGCTTCATGTAGTATCCCGTGGCGCGGACTACAAAACGTCGTTTGGATGTCTGCCAAGGCGCCTGTGAAAATACGCACACTGTCTGCCAGCCGGTCTGGCAGGCCGCACCCAGCCGCGCTCGGGGCTCTACTCGGGGGCATGCACTGGTGCCGTGTTTAGAGAAGCGCTACAGGCTTAATACAGAAGAGCGAAATAGCTGAGCAGAGTGAGGCAAGCAATGACTGGATACGTTCAAGTCGGTGGCCTTCAGGTCGCCAAGGTCCTGTACGACTTCGTGAACAACGAAGCCATCCCAGGGACCGGCATCGTCGCCGAGCAGTTCTGGGCCGGTGCAGAGAAGATCATCAATGACCTCGCTCCAAAGAACAAAGCCCTGCTCGCCAAGCGCGACGAGCTGCAAGCCAAGATCGACGCCTGGCACCAGGCACGCAAAGGCCAGGCCCACGACGCCGTAGCCTACAAAGCATTCCTCCAGGAGATCGGCTACCTGCTGCCACAAGCCGACGATTTCCAGGCAACCACCCAGAACGTGGACGAAGAAATTGCCCACATGGCCGGCCCTCAGCTGGTCGTACCGGTGATGAACGCCCGCTTCGCCCTGAACGCTGCCAACGCCCGTTGGGGTTCGCTGTACGACGCGCTGTATGGCACCGATGCCATCAGCGATGAAGGCGGCGCCGAGAAAGGCCAGGGTTACAACAAGGTGCGTGGCGACAAGGTCATCGCCTTCGCCCGCGCCTTCCTCGACGAAGCCGCGCCACTGGCGGCCGGCTCGCACGTCGACTCCACCGGCTACCGCATCGAAGGCGGCAAGCTGATCGTTGCCCTGAAAGGCGGCAGCAACAGCGGCCTGCGTGACGACGCCCAGCTGATCGGCTTCCATGGCGATGCCGCTGCGCCGACTGCCGTGCTGCTCAAGCACAACGGCCTGCACTTCGAAATCCAGGTCGATGCCAGCACCCCGGTCGGCAGCACTGACGCCGCCGGTGTGAAAGACATCCTGATGGAATCGGCGCTGACCACCATCATGGACTGTGAAGACTCGGTTGCCGCCGTCGACGCCGACGACAAGGTGGTCGTCTACCGCAACTGGCTGGGCCTGATGAAAGGTGACCTGGCCGAAAGCGTCAGCAAGGGCGGCAAGACCTTCACCCGCACCATGAACCCGGACCGCGAGTACGCCGCGCCCAACGGCGGCAGCGTGACCCTGCATGGCCGTTCGCTGCTGTTCGTGCGCAACGTTGGCCACCTGATGACCAACCCGGCGATCCTCGACGCCCAGGGCAATGAAATCCCGGAAGGCATCCAGGATGGGCTGTTCACCAACCTGATCGCCCTGCACAACCTCAACGGCAACACCAGCCGCAAGAACACCCGCACTGGCAGCGTGTACATCGTCAAGCCGAAGATGCACGGCCCGGAAGAAGTCGCCTTCGCCGCCGAGATTTTCAGCCAGGTCGAAGACCTGCTGGGCATGAAGCGCAACACCGTCAAGGTCGGCATCATGGACGAGGAACGCCGTACCACGGTCAACCTCAAGTCGTGCATCAAGGCCGCAGCCGAGCGCGTGGTGTTCATCAACACCGGCTTCCTCGACCGCACCGGCGATGAAATCCACACCTCGATGGAAGCCGGCGCCGTGGTGCGCAAGGGCGCCATGAAGAACGAGAAGTGGATCGGCGCCTACGAGAACAACAACGTCGACGTCGGCCTGGCCACCGGCCTGCAAGGCCGTGCGCAAATCGGTAAAGGCATGTGGGCCATGCCCGACCTGATGGCGGCCATGCTCGAGCAGAAGATCGCCCACCCGCTGGCTGGTGCCAACACCGCCTGGGTGCCGTCGCCGACCGCCGCTACCCTGCATGCCCTGCACTACCACAAGGTGGATGTACAGGCACGTCAGCGTGAACTGGCTTCGCGCACCCCGGCGTCGGTAGACGACATCCTGACCATCCCGCTGGCCGCCGACACCAACTGGTCGGCCGAAGAGATCCGCAACGAACTGGACAACAACGCCCAGGGCATCCTCGGCTACGTGGTGCGCTGGATCGACCAGGGCGTGGGTTGCTCGAAAGTGCCGGACATCAACAACGTCGGCCTGATGGAAGACCGCGCCACCCTGCGCATCTCGGCCCAGTTGCTGGCCAACTGGCTGCGCCACGGCGTGGTCAGCCAGGAGCAGGTGCTGGAAAGTCTCAAGCGCATGGCCGTGGTGGTCGACCAGCAGAACGCCGGTGACGCCCTGTATCGCCCGATGGCTCCCAACTTCGACGACAACGTCGCGTTCCAGGCGGCGGTAGAGTTGGTAGTGGAAGGTGGCAAGCAGCCGAACGGCTATACCGAGCCGGTACTGCACCGCCGTCGCCGCGAGTTCAAGGCGCGTAACGGGCTGTAAGCGACATCTGCGACAAGGGGCCGCCTTGCGGCCCGATCGCCGGCAAGCCAACTCCTACAGGGACTGTACAGGCCTCGACATTTGTGCGGTCCCTGTGGGAGCTGGCTTGCCGGCGATGAGGCCGGAACAGGCTCTTCACTTAATCAATCTTCAATTCTCTCTTCACCAGCTCCAGCAGCCTGTCCAGGTCCACCGGCTTCAACAGAAAATCCACCACCCCCAGGTGCATCACATCCACCGCCTCCTCCACGTCGGTGTCGCCTGACACCACGATGATCGATAACGCCGCCCGCTCCGACTCGCGAATCTGCCGGATCAGGTCCAGCCCATCCTCGGGCTGCATGCGCAAATCGGTGATCATCAAGCCGATTCGTGGCTGGTAGTGCAGGTACAGCCTGGCTTCCTCAGCACCATCCGCCCCGACACAGTCGATCCCCCGGCTTTTCAGGTACAGGATCAATGCGTCACGGTTCACCGCATTGTCGTCCACCACCAGCACCAACGGCTTGGCTGCCACAGGCGCACTCACCACGGCCAATGCCTCGCGCTCGGCGTCGCTCAGGATGTCGTGTTGCTCAGGCATGCTCATCTCGTCAAAAAAATTCCGCTTCAGCATTAGGACCGCAGAACTTGCATAACCCGGCTGGCCTTTCGTCGGGTCTTTGACAGGGGCGCTCATAGACTTACGTCCAATGGGCACCATCCCGCCGCAAGCCGACCATGGAGGCAGAGAACAACATGGTCGGCACCTATATATATAGATATATAGTTCGGCATAGCGATACGGTCAGTTTCATGAGCAAAAAGGACGCCTACAGCCAGGCGGGCAGGACAGCAGTGCTGCAGAACATCCAGGGCACCCTGCAGTTCCTGCAGCGCTTTCCGCCGTTCAACCAGATGGAACACAGCCACCTGGCCTACCTGGTCGAACAGTGCCAGCTGCGCTTCTATGCCAGCGGCGAAAGCATCGTCAAACCTGCCGACGGGCCGGTCGAGCACTTCTACATCGTCAAGCAGGGCCGCGTGGTCGGCGAGCGCCAGCACCTGGTCAAGCCGGGTGTGGAAACCACCTTTGAAATCACCAGCGGCGAATGCTTCCCGCTGGCCGCCCTGCTTGGCGAGCGGGCGACCCGCACCGAGCACCTGGCCGGTGAGGACACCTTCTGCCTGCAACTGAACAAGGCCGCATTCATCCGCGTGTTCTCGATGTCGGAAGTGTTCCGCGATTTTGCCCTGCGCGGGGTCAGCAGCCTGCTCGACCAGGTCAACCAGCAGGTACGCCAGCGCGCGGTGGAAACCCTCGGCACCCAGTATTCGTTGAACACACCCCTGGGCGAACTGGCCATGCGCCACCCGGTGGTATGCAGCCCCGACACGCCCCTGCGCGATGCCGTGCGGCTGATGCATGAGCAGCAGGTCGGCAGCATCGTGGTGGTCGACCCGCAGCGCTACCCCACCGGTATCTTCACCCTGCGCGACCTGCGCCAAGTAGTGGCAGCGGCCGATACCGACCTGAGCGCCCCCATCGCGCGGCACATGACCGCCCAGCCGTTTTACCTTAGCCCCCAGGCAAGCGCCTTCGACGCGGCCATGGCCATGACCGAACGGCATATCGCCCATGTATGCCTGGTGGAAAACCGGCGTCTGTGCGGGGTGGTTTCGGAGCGCGACCTGTTCTCGCTGCAACGGGTCGACCTGGTGCACCTGGCGCGCACCATCCGCCATGCGCCACGCCTGGACACCCTGGTCTCGCTGCGTGGCGAAATCAGCCAGCTGGTCGAGCGCATGCTGGCCCATGGCGCGTCATCCACGCAGATCACCCAGATCATCACCCTGCTCAACGACCATACCGTGTGCCGGGTGATCGAACTGGCACTGGCCGAGCGCGGTGATCCGGGTGTGCCGTTCAGTTGGCTGTGCTTTGGCAGCGAAGGGCGACGTGAACAAACCCTGCACACCGACCAGGACAACGGCATCCTCTTCGAAGCCGCCGACAGCGCCGAAGCCGAGGCCATCCGCGCCCGCCTGCTGCCGCTGGCGCAATACATCAACCAGTGCCTGGCCCAGTGCGGCTTCACCCTGTGCAAGGGCAACGTCATGGCCGGCAACCCGGAACTGTGCCTGTCGCGCAGTGAGTGGGCGCGGCGCTTTGCCGGTTTTGTCCGCGAAGCCAGCCCGGAGAACCTGCTGGGCTCAAGCATCTACTTCGACCTGCGTGTGGTGTGGGGCGACGAGCAAGGCTGCGAGCAACTGCGCCAAGGCCTGCTCGACCAGGTGGCCGACAACCGCATCTTCCAGCGCATGATGGCTGACAACGCCCTGCGCCAGCGCCCACCGGTGGGCCGCCTGCGCGAGTTCGTGCTGACCCGCCAAGGCAACGACAAGGCCGCTACCCTCGACCTCAAGGTCCAGGGCCTGACGCCCTTCGTCGATGGTGCCCGGCTGCTGGCTCTGGCCAACGGCATCGGTGCCTGCAATACCCTGGAACGCCTGCGCCAGCTGGTGGCCAAGGGCGTGATCGAGCCGCTGGACGGTGCCGCCTACGAGGAGGCCTACCACTTCATCCAGCAAACCCGCATGCAACAGCACCAGCGCCAGACCCGCGACAACCTGCCCTATTCCAACCGCCTGGACCCGGACAACCTCAACCATCTGGACCGGCGCATCCTGCGCGAGTCCCTGCGCCAGGCCCAGCGCCTGCAAAGCAGCCTGGCCTTGCGGTACCAGCTATGAGCCTGTTCGCCTGGCTGCGCCCCAGCGCGCCCGAACTGGACCATGCCACGCGCCAGCGCCTGGCCCGCCTGCCCAAGGCCATGCCTCTCGGGGTGTGTACCCTGCGCGAGCAGCGCTGGGTGGTGCTGGACCTGGAGACCAGCGGCCTGAACCCCAGCCGTGACCAGGTGTTGTCGATCGGGGCAGTGGCCATCGAAGATGGCGCCATCGACTTTGCCCAGCAGTTCGAACGCACCCTGCACCGGCCAACGCAGAAGACCAACGCCAGCGTGCTGATCCACGGCCTGGGGCCGAGTGCCCTGGCTGCCGGCTGCGACCCGGCCGAGGCCTTGCTCGATCTGCTCGACTTCATTGGCAATAGCCCGGTGCTGGCTTTCCATGCGCCGTTCGACCAGCGCATGCTGGCCCGGGCGCTGAAGGAAAGCCTGGGCTATCGCTTGCAGTCGCACTTCCTGGATGTTGCCGAGCTGGCGCCGATGCTCAACCCCGACACCGTGCTGCGCGAGGCCGGGCTGGATGACTGGGTGGCACGGTTTGGCCTGCAGGTGGAGGAGCGCCATCATGCCAGCGCCGATGCGCTGGTCACCGCCGAACTGGCGCTGATCCTGCTCAGCCAGGCCCGGCGCCAGCAGCTGGACAGCCCGTTGCAGCTGGAGCAGCGGTTGCGCGGGTGGCGGCGACGCAAGGTGCAGAGCCACGGCCTGTAGCCTTGCATTGACCTTGCTGGCCTCTTCGCGGGTAAACCCGCTCCCACAGGTACTGTGCAATGCTCAAGGCCCGCGCCGTACCTGTGGGAGCGGGTTTACCCGCGAAGAGGCCTGCACAGGTGATGCACCTTCCATGATGGGCCATCCGATAAGCGTCCATTGCACCCACCCCCTCCCCTCTGCAACAATCGCGAATAATTATCGTTAGTTAATGCATACGTTCCAGGGGGACGCTGCTTGTCTTCTGCACAGAGCCCACACGCCGATCTGGTCGGTGCGCTGTACCGCGACCACCGCGGCTGGCTGCTTGCCTGGCTGCAGCGCAGCATGGCCTGCCGCCAGCGTGCCGAAGACCTGAGCCAGGACACCTTCGTGCGCCTGCTCGGCCGTGCGCAGCTGGATACGCCCCGCGAACCCCGCGCATTCCTGGCCGCCGTGGCCAAGGGCCTGATGTTCGACCACTTTCGCCGCACCGCGCTGGAACAGGCCTACCTGGCCGAACTGGCCCTGATGCCTGAGGCCGAGCAACCGTCCCCGGAAGTGCAGCACCTGGTCCTCGAGGACCTCAAGGCCATCGACCGCCTGCTCGGCAAGCTGTCGAGCAAGGCCCGCGCAGCTTTCCTGCACAATCGCCTGGACGGCATGAGCCATGCCGAAATTGCCGAACGCCTGGGGGTTTCGGTGTCGCGGGTGCGCCAGTACATCGCCCAGGGCATGCGCCAGTGTTACGTGGCCCTGTACGGGGAGCCGACGTGAGCAGTGCACCGGTATCGTCCCAGGTGCTGGAAGCCGCCATTGCCTGGAAACTCAGCCTCGACAACGGCAGCGGCACACCGGACGAGCGCAGCGAATTCATGCGCTGGCATGCCGCCAGCGAGGAGCACGCCCGCGCCTGGCACCAACTTGGCGCCATGGACCAGCGGGTGAACGCCGCTGCCGGCCCGGCACGCCAAGCCCTGCTGCAATCGCGCGCCGGCCTGCGCCGACGTATCGGCAAGGGCAGCGCCGGGCTGGCCGGCATGTTCCTGCTGGGCTCACTGCTGGCCTGGGTCGGCGCGCCATCGCTGGCACCGAGCTACTGGCTGGCCGACCAGCGCACCGCCACCGGCGAACTGCGTACCCTGCGCCTGGAAGACGGCACCTTGCTGAGCCTGAACAGCCACACTGCCGTGGACATCGACTACGCCGGCGAGCAACGGGTGATCGTGCTGCACCAGGGCGAGATCTCGGTCGAAACCGGTCATCAGGACCCGCGCCCGCTGCTGGTGCGCACCGACGATGGCCGCCTGCGCCCGTTGGGCACGCGCTTCCTGGTGCGCCGCGAGGGCGACGGCACACGCCTGGAAGTGCTGCAAGCCTCGGTCGCCGCCATGCCGCTGAACAGCGGCGACGAACAGGTGCTGCGCGAAGGCCAGCAGGTGCTGATGAATGCCAACGGCCTTGGCCGGGTCGGCACGGTGCCCGCCGGTGCCGACGCCTGGACCCGCGGCATGCTGGTGGTGGACAACGTACGCCTGGCTGACCTGCTGGCCGCGCTTGGCAAGTACCGTAGCGGTTACCTGGGGGTAGACGACAAGGTCGCCGACCTGCGTGTGACCGGCAGCTTCCCGCTGACCGACACCGACCTGGCGCTGTCGTCGCTGGTGCCGGCACTGCCGGTGAAGATCGAGCGGCATACCCAGTGGTGGGTCAGCGTCGGTCCCAAGTAGGCCTGCACCGGCCCTTTCGCGGCGGTTCGGCGCCCCGACTTGCCCGCTCCCACAGGTACTCCTCAGTGCTTGAGACCTGTGTGATACCTGTGGGAGCGGGCAAGTCGGGGCGCCGAACCGCCGCGAAAGGGCCGGTACAGGAAAAAACAAACTTCAAATAATTCTCGATATTTTTCAGATTCGCCCTGTCACTTTCCAAATCTCGCTCGGCAAGGAAGCAGTAAGCACTTTTCCGTCGAGGAGCCGCTGCATGTCCCGTGCTGTTGATCGTATCCTGTGCCCCGGCCTGATAGCCCTGGCCATCACCATGGCCGCGCCATTGGCCAGCCCTGCCCTGTTCGCCGCCGAGCAATCCGCTCAGCGCGCCTACGACCTGCCCAGCGCCCCGCTGGCCACCACCCTCAACCAGATCGCCAGCCAGGCCGGCATCGCCCTGGCCATCGACCCGGCACTGGTCAGCGGTCGCACCTCGGCCCCGGTGAGCGGACAGTACGATGGCCTCGGTGCCCTGCAGGCAGCCCTGCGCGGCACCGGCCTGCAGCTGCAACAGAGCAGCGTGGGCAGCTACAGCCTGGTGGCGGTCCCGGACGGTACCCTGGCACTTCCGGAAACCACCGTCGAAGCTGCCAGCATCAGCGAAAGCGCCTGGGGCCCGGTCGAAGGGTACGTTGCCCAGCGCACTGCCGCTGGCACCAAGACCGATACCGCACTGGTCGAAGTGCCGCGCTCGATCTCCGTTGCCACCCGCGAACAGATGAAAGACCGCGGCGTGCACAGCCTCGACGATGCCGTGCGCTACATGCCCGGCATCGTGTCCGCCAGCTTTGGCAGCGACACGCGCTATGACTGGATGCGCGTGCGTGGCTTCGAGCCGACCCAGTTCCTCGATGGCTTGCCGCTGCCACGTGGCGTATATGCCAACCCGAAAGCCGAAACCTGGAATCTCGACCGCCTCGCCCTGTTGCGCGGCCCGGCTTCCTCGATCTATGGCCAGACCCCACCCGGCGGCCTGCTCGACATGGTCAGCCGCCGCCCGCAGGCCGAAAGTGCCCACGAGATCGAGCTTCAATATGGCAGCGACAACCATCGCCAGATCAACTTCGCCAGCACCGGCAAGGTCGACGCCGAAGGCCGCCTGCTGTATGGCGTCAGCGGTGTCATCCGCGACAGCGGCACACAGATCGACCATATCGACAACAAGCGCTATAACATCGCCCCGAGCCTGACCTGGAACATCGACGAAGACACCTCGCTGACCTTCCTCAGCCAGTTCACCCGTGACGATACCGGGGTCACCAGCCAGTTCCGGCCGATTCAGGGCACCAAGATCGACATGCCGTTCGGCAAGATTTCACACCACAAGAACCTCGGCGACCCGGACTACGAGTTCTATGACCGCACCTACTACGCACTGGGCTACGCATTCGAGCACCGTCTCAATGATGTCTGGCAGTTCCGTCAGAATCTGCGCTATACCAAATCGGAGCTTTCGTTCCAGACGGTTACGGTGAACAGCTACAACCCGGGTTTCGCAGATTTTGGCTTTGTCGTGGACGACGAAGGCAATACCGGCCGCAGCACGACGAACGTGGATGAAGACATCAGCCAGTTCGCCGTCGACAACAACTTCCAGGCCGACTTCAGCACCGGTGCCATCAGCCACACCGTGCTGGTTGGCCTGGATCACCAGCGCACCAACAACAACTTCCTGACGATCTACGGCACTGCGCCAGACATCAACGTGAACAATCCGGCCCACGGCTTACCGATCACCCGCCCGGACCGCTCGAATGCTTATTACGACTATGACCAGAAAACCAGCCAGACCGGCCTGTACGTTCAGGACCAGATGGCACTCGGTAATTGGCGCCTGACTTTGGGCGGCCGGGAGGACTGGGTGCACACCGGCACCAAGTTCTTCAACAAGGGCGATGCCACCAATACCCAGCGTGACAGTAACTTCAGCGGCAACGCTGCAATCAGTTACGTCTTCGATTCCGGCTTTGTGCCCTACCTGTCCTATGCCGAGTCGTTCCAGCCCGCCAGCAAGGCCGACGCAGATCCGACGAACTCGTTCAAGCCAACCGAGGGCAAGCAGTGGGAACTGGGTATCAAGTACCAGCCGCCAGGCTCCAGCACGCTGCTTTCGGCTGCGGTGTATGACCTGACCCAGAAGAACGTACTGGTCACCAGCAACGATGGAAACACCAGTGTCACCAGCCAGACCGGCGAAGTGAAAGTCCGTGGTCTGGAGCTTGAAGCAGTTTCCGATGTAACCGAAAACCTGAAGGTAATCGCCGCCTACACCCTGGCCAAGTCAGAAGTGCAGGATGGCCAGTTCAAAGGCAACCGCCTGCAGCTGATGCCGAACCAGCAGGCATCGGTGTGGGGCGACTACACCTGGCACTCTGGCGTGCTCGACGGCTTCGGCATTGGCCTGGGTGCGCGCTATACCGGCAATACCTATGGTGACCAGGCCAATACCTACCTGGGCAAGGCCAATGCCTATACGGTGTTCGATGCAGCAGTGCACTACGATCTGGGTCGCCTGAGTGGCAGCCTCGAGGGGGCGTCGGTCGCGGTCAACGCAACCAACTTGCTGAACAAGGATTACCTCTCAACGTGTGACTCGTACTACTGCTATTACGGCGACGAGCGCAGCGTTGTGGCCAGCGCCACCTACAAGTTCTGAGTGAGCAAAGGCTGCTTCGCAGCCCAATCGCCGGCAAGCCGGCTCCCACAGATTCAGCGCATTGCCCGAGACCTGCGCTGGCCTTGTGGGAGCTGGCTTGCCGGCGATTGGGCCGCACTGCGGCCCCAGGTTCCAACAGGCAAACACCGGTACCGTGATGAAAAGCCCAACCATTCGCCGCTGGTCCAAAATCCACACCTGGAGCAGCCTGGTCTGCACCCTGTTCCTGCTGTTGCTGGCAGTCACCGGCCTGCCGCTGATCTTCCACCACGAACTCGAACACCTGCTCGGCGACGCGCCCGAACTGCGCGAAATGCCGGCAGGCACCCCACACCTCGACCTGCAGCAGCTGGTGATCAAGGCTGAACAGCACCGCCCCGGCGAAGTCCTGCAGTACTTCGGCTATGACGAAGACGAACCAGACGGCGTGGTCGCCATCACCGCCGCCACCGCCGGCACCGACCCCAACTTGTCGCACACCTTCATGCTCGACGCACGCACCGGCGAAGCCGTGGCCATGCCGGCCGCCAACGGCGGCTTCATGATGCTGATGCTGCGCCTGCACGTGGACATGTTCGCCGGCCTGCCAGGCAAGCTGCTGCTGGCCTTCATGGGCGTGCTGTTCGTCGTGGCGATCATCTCCGGCACCGTGCTCTATGCGCCGTTCATGCGTCGCCTGGACTTCGCCACGGTACGCCACGGCAAATCCCGCCGCCTGCGCTGGCTCGACCTGCACAATCTGATCGGCGTGGTCACCCTGGCCTGGGCCTTGACGGTGGGCATAACCGGTGTGATCAGCGCGCTGTCCGACCTGGTCATCGCCGCCTGGCGCAACGACAGCCTGGCCGCCATGGTCGCGCCTTACCGCGACGCGCCACCGCTCACCCAGCGTGCAACAGCCACTCGCCTGCTGGAGATTGCCGAACAGGCCGCCCCGGGCATGCGCCCGGACTTCATCGCTTTTCCAGGTACGCGCTTTTCCAGCGAACACCACTATGCAGTGTTCATGAACGGCGCCACGCACTTGAGTTCGCACCTGTTCACACCCGTGCTGATCGACGCCCGTACCCTGCAAGTGACTGCAGTCGGTGAACGCCCCTGGTACATGGATGCCATGGGCCTGTCGCAACCGCTGCACTTCGGCGATTACGGAGGCCGACCGATGCAGATCCTCTGGGCAATTCTCGACGTGCTGACCATCATCGTGCTCGCCAGTGGCCTGTATCTGTGGTGGGGCAAACAGCGCAAAGCCAAGGAGGCGCGCGCATGAGCCACAAGTCACGACCCGCTTGGCGCATTTTCGCCTGGCCGGCGCTTATTGCATTGCTGGGAGCCCTGGGGCTGTTCGCCGCCTTGCTCGGAGATGGCTGGTGGGATGGGCTGGCCTGGCTAGGTCTGGGCCTGCCCGCGTGGTTTTCGCTACGGGGCCTGTGGCGCCGCTGAGGTAGCCCGCTAACACAGTAGCCCTGGCGCCTTGGCGCAGCATGGTCCGCCCCTGCTACAGGAGACTGACCATGCCGATCCCCCCCCTTTTCCAGACTCTGGATAACCAGCTTGATGCACTGCTCCCACCTATCGAGGGGGTCGAGCACAACCTGGACCTGACGCTTGCGCGACTTTTCCCAGGCCTTTCCCTCAACGCCGGCACGCTGTACTTTGGGTCCCAGCCACTGTTGCAGCTAATGGGTTTCCATCTGTTCGATGGCGGCACCTTCCGCCTGCCCGCAGGCAGTCCGATCAGGCATGCCGACTACCCGGCGCTCACCCTGCCAGTCGATTTCAACGGCCATATCGACAGCTTTTGCAAAACCATTCGTCAGACGCTTCATGCCCGCCTGGCCGCGTACTGGCTGGAGCCGGACAACAAAGGCCTGACCCGTACCGTGCGCCTTGCCGTGCTGTACCGTGAGCAACTGGATGCGGAGATCCGCCTGCGCACCACCGATCAGACCCTGTCAGCGGCGCATGTGCAAATATTGAGAACCTACCTGGAACTGCCGCAGCCCTGGCAACGTCGCCACTTGCCGACCACCGCGCGTCCCCAGGCCTATCGCCTGTTGCTCGACAGTACGGCGCCTAACTGGCGCGGCCACGTGCCAGGTTTCCTGGTGCTCACCGAATACGGCGCCGAAGGGCGAATGCTCGATAACCTTGAGCAGGTTGGCCGGGTACTGCTGTGCAGTGCCGCACACGGCATCGAGGCCTTCGACAACCTGGCCGACCTGCACACGGAGGTATGCGAGCGCCTGGAAGACCCGCAGCAGAGCGAACACTTGCTGCAACTGATGATTGACCCCGACAACCAGCAAACCGCCCGTCGTTCAGAGCGCCTGCGCTACGACTGGTATACAGAAGACCTGGCCGAATACCTCGCCTCGACCCTGCGCGATGCCCAGGCCAGGCAACTGAGCTACAGCTGGCAACAGGCCTGGAAGCTCGGCAAACAGCGCGATATCGAGCAGCTGGATCTGGCCCTTGCTGCGGCACTCGACATACGGCGCTCCGTCGGAAGCCGCGGTCCGCTAGCCAACCGCTACGGCCTGCTACTCGAAAAGCATCTACCCAACTGGTTACGCACCACTTCGCAGCAGGGCGTCGCCCACATCATGCAGACCCTGCAGGAGCTGATCGTGGCCATCGAAGCGGCCAGCGCTCCCGGCATCCTCAGCCTGGAACAGTTCAACCACAGGCATTCCCTGCTGAACTGGGTCAACCTTCGCCTGCGCGAATACCTGCAACGCGAACCGGGCCTGGACTGCGACCCGCGTGACATTACCATCAGTGTGACCCTGGCTCGACAGGTCGGGCCGATCATCAACCCGCTACCCCTGGGAAGTACCACGGGCTACGTTCCGGTAGCCAGCCGGCGCCAGGCAGGCGATACCATCGAGTTGGTCAGGCATACCTACCGGCTGGATGAGCTGGCATTGCTGAACATCGCCTGGTTCGACGTGGACTACTGGCTGACCGCGCATGTCCACCTGCACGGTGAAGCGCTGCCAGCGCTGACACCCCTGCGGGTTAAACAGATCGTGCGACGCCTGAATGCGGGCAGTGGCTATCAGGCTTACCTGCGCACCCAGCTGCTCGATTCGCCCGAAGGCCGTTGGCGCCAGACGGCCCATGCACAGATCACCCGCGCACGGATGAATGCCGAAGCAGTGAAAGCACGCTATGTCGGCCACTTTCTCACCGACACACTCGAACAGGGCTATGGCTGGGCCAGCACGGTCATCAGCGCCCCGGACAGCCGCGCCCGCCCCTATTTCAACGAGCAGCGCGTGACAGTCCAGCAGCTACTGGTGCAGGGCGACACGCTGATGGGCGTATTGCTGCTGGTTTCGCCAGACCACTCGAAACGTATCGTCGTCTACTGCCCCGACGTTCCGGACCGGCGCTACTGGCGCGAATACAGTGATACCAAGGCGCTGATCCGAGCCATTCGCAGTGACCCAGCATTGCAAGACTACCTGGTCCAGCGCCTGCCACGGGCCAGCGGGAAAAAACTCAACGAACGGTTGCAGAAAGGCCGGCTGGGCGCGTTGATCACTCGCGATGCCATAACCGGCAATCTGTATCAGGCGCTTTACCGCGCCGAGGTGCAAAGCCTGATGGCCCACACCGATACCGTCACCCGCAGCAATGAAGAACTACTGGGCGAATTCTCGGTCAACGTGCTCAGGCTCGTGCTGGACATAGTCACGTTCATACTGCCGCAACGGGCATTGATCACCCTGGCATTCGGCCGCATGGCGATCTCCATATGGGACGGCTTCGAGGCCTACGAGCAGGACGACCACGCAAGCGCCTTGCACCATGCTGTCGCTGCCCTTGGCCATGCCACCGCCGGGCTGAACGAAATGGCAGGCTCCAGCCTGATGCGCCGTGCCTTGCGAGGGCTGCCCAAACCACCACCGGTGCCGCTGCCAGGCCATTACGAAACAGCGCCAGTCGCTGCCAGGCTGCGCTACCGGATCGATTCGGCGCATGGCGAGGCCGTCTATGAACAACCGTCAACTTCCCCGGGGCTGAGCCAATACTTTGTACGGGATAGCCTGGGCCGTTACTTCAATGTCAGTTTTGACGGCGCGCGCTGGCGCGCCACCGACCCCGACCAGCCTTACGCCTACCTGAAGCTGCCGATCAGGCGTAACCAGGATGGCAACCTGGTCGTTGATTCTCCGCTGCTCTGGCACGACGGCTTGCCAGACATCGCGCACCTGCTCGAGCAGTGCCGGCTGAAAACACTGCTTGAGGGCGCTGCGGATGGCACGGACAACAACTTGTTCAGCTACAACGGCACGTACTACCTGCAGCTGCACAACCAGCAACTGCCGGTGCGGCGCCATCTGCTGGCCGGGCATTATCACCTGATTCTCCCCGACGCCTTGTCTGGCGCAGTACCCGCCTGGGCGGTGCTGCGTCATCAGGACGGCGAATGGCGCATCCGGGTCCGCCAGACCGGCCGCGGCAGCGACTGGCTGGCATTACCCGCGGATTATTCGGCCAGCCTGGGCAGCAGCCGGTCCAGCCGCTGATGCAAGGCACTGCCACTTGGCCAGTTGCGCAGCAACCGCGCCCGGTCACGGGCGTAGGCCGGGGCGAAGCTGAGCTGGGTGGCGTGCTGGCACATGGCATCGAGGTCGATCAGCGACCACTGGCCGTTGTGCCAGAACAGGTTGTGGCCCTTGAAGTCGCCGTGGCTGATGCGTTCGCGGATCAGTTGCTGCATCAAATGGACCAGCGCGTCCACCTGCTCTTCCGGTGCTTCACCATTTTCCACATAGGGCGCGAAGCACTCGGCCAGGTCCGGGCCATCGACATACTCGGTGACCAGGTAGGCACGGCTGCGCAGGCCCATCACCCGCTGCTCAAGCACCGCCAACGGGCGCGGCGTTGCGATGTCGAGGAATTCCAGGCGGTGGCCCTCGATCCATGAATGCCAGGCCCGGCTCGGCCGCCAGAAGCGCTTGAACCAGTGCGCGGTGTTCTTGATGTTGTAGCGTTTGAGCACCAGCGAGCGGCCACCCACTTCAATACGCGCCACACTGGCCGCGCCACCGGTCTTGTACAGGTGGCCCTGGTCGATCAACGCGTCGGCCTGCTCCAGCACCGGCAGCATGGCTTCGACCTCGTTGCGGCGGACCGCCCGTAAGCCGGAAAGGCTGCGCTCGACACTGAACAGGCTGCATTCACGGCCAGCCTTTTCCAGGTAGTCCTTCTGGCGCCAGCTGCGCACCTTGTCCACTTGCTTCTGCAAGGCCTCCAGCGGCAGCGCATGTTCGGCGTTGGCCAGCAGGTAATGCACCAGCAGCTCTTCGATGAACGGTTCCAGGCGCTTGGGCAGCTGGGCGAAGAACACCCCGAGGTTTTCCAGCACACGCGGGCGCGACAGCTGCTGGCCGGGCGTTTCGGCCTTGATGCCGGCGCCGTCGATCAGGTACAGCTTGCCGCCGTGGCGCAGCAGGTTGTCCAGGTGCAGGTCCTCCTGCCAGATGCCTTGGGCATGCATGTGCGCCACCGCAGTGAGCGCCTCGCCCAGCACCAGATGCTGCTCGTCGGCCAGCACCGGCTGGTTTTCCACAGCCGCCCAGGCATCAGCCAGGCTTTCGGCGCCGTCGAGGAACTCGAACAGCAGCCAGCCACCCTCACCGTCCTTGAGGCCGTCTGCCAGCAGCTTCGGAGTGGTCAGGCCTTGCTCGGCCAGCAGCTTCACGCCTTGCAGTTCGCGCTGAAAATGCCGGGCGGCGTTACCACCGACCAACAGCTTGGCCAGCACCGGTGTACCGCGCCACACGCCGGCCCCCACATAGCGCTGGCCCGGCAGCACGCGCAGCAAGCTGAGCAATTGCAGGTCGGCCGTGCCGGCGGCATCGGCCAGGGTGATGCTCAGGGGCAACGAGGGGTTGCGCCCGGCCTCTTTCAATTCAGACAAACGCATCAGCGGGCCTCTTTTTCACGACGGCGTTGCGTCAGGCGTTGCAACCAGGTGTCGACCAGCGTGCCATCGGCCGGCTGCGCCAGGTAGCTGGCCAGCAAGGTACGCACATCGCGTTCGCCCCAGACCGGGGCGCGGCGCAGCAGCGGCTCCAGGTCCTTGAGGCGGTCACGCATGCCGAACAGCAGGGGGCGGGTCTTCTCCAGATCGATCAGCTGCGCGTCCCAGCCTTCGCGGCGCTGGCGCAGGAAGATGTGCTTGGGGTAGAAGCAGCCATGTACCTGGCCGGCGCCGTGCAGGGTACGCGCCAGCTGGCCGCAGGCCTGCAGGACGCCGTTGCGTTCAGCATCGCTCAGTTGTGGCCACCGGGCCAGCAGGCTGTCGAGGTCAGCCCATTCGTCCAGGGCGCGAGTCATCAGGATCGCCCGGTGCGTGCCGCCTTGCTTGCGCTCGCCATAGAACACCGCCTGCAAGGCCGGAATCTGCAGCTTCTGGTAACGGCTGATATTGCGGAATTCGCGGGCGAAGGTCGGTTCGCCGAATGGCCGGTGCAGGGTTCGGGTCAGGTAGTCGCTCTGGCGCTTGAGGTAGTAGCCCTTGCCTTCGAGCTCCAGGCGGAACACGCTGCTCCAGCCACCGCGGCCGGTGTTCGGTTCGTCCACGGCGTCCAGTTGCAGCGCCCACAGCGCCTCGAAGTCATCCAGGCCATGGCGTTTGAGCAGCGCGAGGTCCGCGCTGGCCAGGTAATCGGTCATTCCCTTCCCTCGAAAAAGCTCACCACCTGGCGAATGCGCTTCTTGTCACGCACATTCAGCCGGTCGCGGCCACGGTATTGCAGGTAGAAACGCAGGCGCTGGGTTGCCGACAGGTGGTATTTGGCCACTTTGTCCAGGCAGGCCAGGTCCTTGATCATCCGGTGCCGCCACATAAAGCCGCGCCAGAAATCGCCGGTGGGGCAGTCGATGAAGAATAGTGTGCCCTGATCGTCGACCAGCAGGTTGCGCCACTTCAGGTCGTTATGGGCGAAATGGTGCTGGTGCATGACCCGGGTGTGGCGCGCCAGCTGGCTGCTGACATGCCCGACCCAGGCGCGATCGGCCAGGCGCGCATCGTTGCGCTCGGCCAGTGCCGACAGGTCTTCGGTGCGCGGCAGTTCGCGAGTGATCATCGCGCCCCGGCCAAAGGCCAGGCCATTGCGCTCCAGGCCCCAGGCCACCACCTCGGCCGTGGGGATGCCCCACTTGTGGAACTGCTTGAGGTTCTGCCATTCGGCCTTGATTCGCGGCCGACCCAGGTAGCGGCGCATGTGCTTGCCGGCCCCGGTGTAACGCTTGACGTAGTAATTGACCCCGTCACGCGTGATACGCACCACTTCGCTGAGCGGGTCGCGGGTCAGGCGTTCGCCTTGCAGGGCAAATACCGCATCGAGGCTGCCGAAGTCCGCCGCCAGGTGTTCGTAGCCCGGCGCCAGTGTCCACCCCGCCATCAGAGTGCATCCCCATAACGTTGCTTGCGGTCGTAGAGCTTCTGCGCCTTGCGCTCCAGCCAGGCGAGCAGCGCGGCTTCATCCTTCAGGATCTGCCGCAGCGGGCGCTGGAAGTAACCGCGCAGGAAACGCAGCTTGTCGCGCTGGGTCAGGCCGATATCCAGCGCCGAGAAGTACAGCGCGGCCAGGTCCTTGTCACGCCAGCGACGGCTGATTTTCGCCCGGGTTTGCGCGCGGTGCAGGTCGATCACCGACAGTTTGAAGTCTTCCGCCGTCACCGGGCGGTCGGTGTGCAGCAGGAAGTGGCAAATGTAGCAGTCGCGGTGGTTGACCCCGGCGCGGTGCATACCACCGGTCATCTTCGCCACCTCGGCGATCAGCGCACGCTTGAGGCGCGGCTCGGGCGGCTGCCTGACCCAGTCGATGCTGAAGTCTTCCAGGCTGATGGTTGGCGCCAGTTCTTCGGTGATGATGAACGAGTGCTGCGCGGCCGGGTTGCTGCCACGTTCGCCATAGGCGACGGCAGTCATGGTCGGCACGCCAACCTGGTGCAGGCGCTGGATGGCCTGCCATTCCTGGCCGGCGCCGAGCACCGGCAGCTTGGCGGTAAGCAGGTTCTTGAAGATCTCGCCCCAGCCGATGCCGCGGTGGATCTTGACGAAGAAGCCCTCGCCAGCGACCTCGGTGCGCAGCGTGCGGCGCCCTTCCAGCTCGCGATAGACCTCGCCTTGCAGCGCCTCCACGGCGTCGAAGGCATCACGCCCGGCCCACAGGCGCTTGAACGGGTCGGCCAGTATCAGCTTCATGCAGACTCCTGCCCCAGGATCACGTCGGCGGCATGCTGCGGCATGCTGTACAGATCGGCGGTTTCAGCAAACGCCAGGCCGTTGCGCGACCAGGTGGCGCGGGCCTGCTGGTCTTCGAGCATGCGCTGCAGGTAGCCATTGAGCTGTTCCTGCTCGAACGGCTCGTCCAGCACCAGGCCGCTGTCGGCCTCGGCAATGTAGTGGGCGTAGCCGCACACCTTGGAGACCAGCACCGGCAGGCCAGCCACCAGCGCTTCGAGCAGCACCGTGCCGGTGTTCTCGTTGTACGCCGGGTGGATCAGCAGGTCGGCGCCCAGCAGGAAGCGCGGGATGTCGCTGCGGCCCTTGAGGAACTGCACCTGCTCGCCCAGGCCCAAGGTAGCGCTTTGCAACTGGAACACCTTGGGGTCGTCCTGGCCGATCACCATCAGCTTCGTTCGCTTGCGCAAGGCAGACGGCAGTGCGGCCAGGGCCTTGAGGCTACGGTCGACGCCCTTGGTCTTGAAGCCCGAGCCAATCTGCACCAGCAGCAGGTCGTCATCGCCCAGGTTGAATTCCTTGCGGAACTCGGCGCGGATCTCGTCGGCATTGGCCGGCGCGCGGCGGTCCTGGGAAATGCCCGGCGGCAAAAGGTGAAAACGCTCCGCCGGGGTGCCGTAGTGCTTGATGAACAGCGGCTGCTGCACTTCGGAAATCATCAGTACTTCGGTGTGGGCGTCCTTGGCGAACACCGCACGCTCGTACTCGGCAAAGTGCCGGTAGCGGCCCCAGCGGCGGTACAGGCCGCCACGCAGGGTCTGCGCCTTGTCCTCGAAGCAGCCATCGGCGGCGTAGTACACGTCCAGCCCAGGCATCTTGTTGAAGCCGATCAGGCGGTCGACCGGGCGCTTGGCCAGGTCGGCGGCCATCCAGGCGCTGAGCTTCTCGTTGCGGCGGTGGTTGAAAATCGCCTTCACCGGCGCCACCAGCACTTCGAAGCCCGGCGGAATGTCACCCTCCCAGATCAGCGTGTACACGCGAATCTGGTGGCCCCGCTTCTGGCATTCCAGGGCAATGCGCATGAAGTCGCGCTGCAGCCCGCCGAAGGGGAAATATTTGTAAAGCACGAAAGCCAGTTGCATCAACGGACATCCTCAGCCAGCAGCAACGCGCTCAAGCGGCTCGCCACATGCTCGGGATTCAGGCGAGTGAAGCACAGCGGCCACTCGCGTTTCAGATCGAACCGGCGCAGGTCGTCGGCGCTCGGTTTGTAGGTGCACTTCTTCTGCAGGCAGGGCGCGCAGGGCCAGTCACTGGCCTGGTGAATCTGGGTCCGTCCGTAGGCGCCGGTCAGGCCCGGGTTGGTCGGGCCGAACAGCGAAATGGTGGGCACATCGAGTGCCGCCGCCAGGTGGCCGAGGCCGGTATCGACCGCCACGCAGGCTTTTGCCGCCGCCAACACGCGGGCAACGCCGGCAAGGTTCAATTTGGGGAGTACCTGGCAGTTGTTCAACCCCTGGGCGATGCGCTCGGCCCGTGCCTTCTCGGCCGGATTGCCCCACGGCAGGCGCACCTCCAGCTTGCGCCGGCCCATGCGCTCGGCCAGTTCGCGCCAGTAGGCTTCGGGCCAGTGCTTGGTCGCCCAGGTGGTGCCATGCAGGAACACCACATAAGGGGCGGCTGGCGGCAGTTGCAGGCGCTCAAGGTCGAGGCCGTAGTTGCCGATGCCTTCCGGCAGGTCATAGGCCAGGGCCATGGCGAACAGCTGGCGCACCCGCTCCACCGCGTGCTGGCCGGTTGCAACCGACAGGCGCCGGTCATAGAAGCGGCTGGCCCAGCCTTCGCGGGCCGAGTAGCGGTCCAGGCCAGCCACCGGCGCCTTCACATAGCGGGTCAGCCAGGCCGACTTGACCAGGCCCTGGGCGTCGATCACCAGATCGTACTTGCGCTCGCGTACCCGTTGCTTGAACGCCTTCCACTCGCCGCTCTTGATGGTTTGCCAGAGGTTCTTGCGCCAGCGGCGGATGGCCACCGGGATCACCTGGTCGACTGCCGGATGCCAGCCGGGGATTTCAGCGAAGCCTTCTTCCACCACCCAGTCGAAGCGGATGCCCGGGATGGCGTGGGCCGCATCGGTAACCGCCGGCAGGGTGTGGATCACATCCCCCAGCGACGAAGTCTTGATGATCAGTACCCGCACTTAGTCGACCTCGGCCACGGTATCGATCAGGTCCGGCCCGCTCAGGCTGTGCAGGGCGGCAATGACCTTGCCCGGTTCCAGCAGGCGCAGGCAGTTGTAGTGGCCGAAGCGGCAGGTGCGGTCGAAGCACGGGCTGCACTCGATGCCGGTGCGCACCACTTCGACGTGCTCGGCCAGCGGCGGAGTGAAGCCCGGCGAAGTCGAGCCGTAAACGGCCACCAGTGGGCGGTTCAGGGCTGCAGCCACGTGCATCAGGCCGGAGTCGTTGGACACCACTGCATCGGCACAGGACATCAGATCGATGGCTTCGGCCAACGAGGTTTCCCCGGCCAGGTTGGACGATTCTTCACGCAGCCCCGGGATCAGCCGGTCGCGGATCTGCTCGCCGACCGGGTGATCGTTCTTCGAGCCGAACAGCCATACCTGCCAGCCCTGGCGGATCATCGCATCGGCCACGCTGGCGTAGTGCTCGGCCGGCCAGCGCTTGGCCTCGCCAAATTCGGCACCGGGGCACAGCGCCAGCACCGGGCGGTCCAGCTCCAGGCCGAACTTGGCCAGGGCGGCGTCGCGGCTTTGCGCTTCGATCTGCAGGCTGGGGCGCGGGTACGGATGCGGCAGTTCGCTGCCCGGCTCATAGGCCAGGGCCATGAAGCGCTCGATCATCAGCGGGTAGCGGGCCTTGTCCAGCTTGCGCACATCGTTGAGCAGGCCGAAGCGCATTTCGCCGCGCCAGCCGGTGCGCTTGGGGATACCGGCGAAGAACGGCACCAGCGCCGACTTCAGCGAGTTGGGCAGCAGGATGGCCTGGTCGTACTGGCCGGCCAGGGACTTGCCGATGCGTCGCCGCGTGGCCAGTTCCAGCGCGCCGTGGCCGAGCGGGAAGCTCAGGGCCTGACGGACCTCGGGCATGCGTTCGAGGATCGGCCGGCTCCACTCGGGGGCCAGCACATCGATCACGCAGTCGGGGTGCTGCTGTTTCAGGCACTGGAACAAGGTCTGCGCCATCACCATGTCGCCGACCCAGCTGGGGCCAATGATCAGTATTCTCATGCTTAGTCCAGAAACGCTCGGGGAGGCTACAGGCTGCGGTACAGCCTGGCCTCCCCTCTTTATATTCAGGCTATTTGGCGGACAGTGTACCACTCACATGGCCCATTCGCGGGCACGCCCGCTCCCACAGGTATTGCACAGCCATCCAGCCCTGCGCTTTCCTGTGGGAGCGGGCATGCCCGCGAATGAAGCCAACTCGATATCAAGTCAGGCCCAACTCACCCCAGATCCGCCGCACCTCACGGCGTTCATCGGCAAACTGCGCCGCATCGATCACCCCGGCCTGCTTTTGCAGGGCCTGGCGGTGCGAAGCCGAGCGGAACGCCTTGTACACTTCACGCAACAGCACCGCGTCACTGGCCGGCATCAAACCTGCCTGCTCCAGCTCTTCCAGAATGCGGATGTTATCGGTCCATCGGAGTATGGCCGGGTGGTCGTGGGACCAGGCCAAAGCAGCGTATTGCACCATAAATTCGATATCGACGATACCGCCGGCATCCTGCTTGATATCGAACGGCACACCGGCATCGAAGGCGTTGGCCGCCGTACCGGCAGCGGTGGCCTTGGTGCCAAGGTTGTCGCGCATCTTGGCGCGCATTTCGCTCACTTCGCTACGCAGTTTTTCCAGGTCGCGGGCCTGGCCCAGCACCTTGGCACGCACGCCTTCGAATGCCGCGCCCACCTGCTGGCAGCCCACCAGTACGCGGGCCCGCACCAGGGCCTGGTGCTCCCAGGTCCAGGCTTCGTTCTGCTGGTAGCGCTCGAACGCGCCCAGCGAACTCACCAGCAGGCCCGAGGCCCCCGACGGGCGCAGGCGCATGTCCACGTCATACAGCTGGCCAGAGTTGGTCTGGGTGGCCAGCAGGTGAATGATGCGCTGGCCCAGGCGGGTGAAGAACTGCGCACTGTCGATGGGCTTGGCGCCGTCGGTTTCCGCCTGCGGGTCGCCGTCGTGGATGAATACCAGGTCCAGGTCCGAGCCGTGGCCCAGTTCCAGGCCACCCACCTTGCCGTAGCCGATGATGATGAAGCCCGGGTCGCACAGGCTGCCGTCGCTGCGCTTGGGCTGGCCATGGCGGGCCACGGTCTGGCGCCAGGCCAGGGCCAGTACCTGGTCGAGAATGGCTTCGGCCAGCCAGGTCAGGTAGTCACTGACTTTCATCAGTGGCAGGTTGCCGCTGATTTCCGAAGCGGCCACGCGCAGGCTGTGGGCCAGCTTGAAGTGGCGCAGCGCCTCCATCTGTTGTTCCAGGTCGTCCTCGGGAATGCGCGTCAGCCGTTCGCGCAGCTCGCTGGCCAGCTCTGGCGCCAGTGGCGGGCTGAACAGACGGCCTTCATTGAGCAGCTCGTCGAGCAGCAGAGGGTAGCGGGCAATCTGCTCGGCAATCCACGGGCTGGCGGCGCACAGGGTCAGCAGGCGGCGCAAGGCGCCGGGGTTTTCGGTGAGCAACACCAGGTAGGCAGAACGCCGTGCCACGGCCTCGACCAGCGGCAGCACGCGCTCAAGCACCAGATCGGGATTGTCATGCTCCACAGCCTGGGCCAGCAACCGCGGGATGAAAGCGTCCAGGCGCTCACGGCCAATCCGCTGCATCGAACGCAGCTGCGGGCTCGAGCGCAGCGCGGCCAGGCGCCGCAGAGCTTCGGCGGGCTGCTGGAAACCGGCCTCTTGCAGCTGACGGCCAGCGGCCTCTTCATCCTGCGCCTGCTCCCACAGCGGCGACCATTCGCCACCCACCACCAATTCGCCTTCGCCGTCTTCATCATCCGGATCGGCGATCACCTGACGGAAGTGCCAGTCAATGCGGCCACGCCAGTGCGTCAGCTGGTCATGGAAGCTTTGCCAGTCAGCATAACCGAGCATGTAAGCCACCCGTGCCTGATCGGTCTCGCTGTCCGGCAGCATCTGCGTCTGACGGTCGGCAATGGCCTGGATGGCGTGCTCGGTATAGCGCAGGAATTCATAACCCTCGCGCAGCTCGGCGACCACCGCCGGCGGCAGATAACCTTGGCCCTCGAGGGTGGCCAGTACTTTCAGCAACGGCCGCTGTTGCAGGCTGAGGTCGCGCCCGCCGTGGATCAACTGGAAGGCCTGGGCGATGAACTCCACCTCGCGAATGCCCCCGGCACCCAGCTTGATGTTGTCGGCCATGCCCTTGCGCCGCACTTCCTGCTGGATCAGCTGCTTCATGGTGCGCAGCGCTTCGATTGCGGAAAAGTCCAGGTAGCGGCGGTACACGAACGGCCGCAGCATCTCCTGCAACTGCGCGCCGGCTGCCTGGTCGCCGGCCACCACCCGCGCCTTGATCATCGCGTAGCGTTCCCAGTCGCGGCCCTGGTCCTGGTAGTACTGCTCCAGCGCATTGAAACTGAGCACCAGCGCGCCGGCCGAACCGTAGGGGCGCAGGCGCATGTCGACGCGGAACACGAAGCCGTCGACGGTAACCGGGTCCAGCGCCTTGATCAGGCGCTGACCCAGGCGGGTGAAGAACTCCTGGTTGTCCAGCGAGCGCTTCACCCCTTCGGTTTCGCCGCCTTCAGGGAAGGCGAAGATCAGGTCGATGTCCGATGACAGGTTCAGTTCCACCGCGCCCAGCTTGCCCATGCCCAACACCACCATGTGCTGCGGCTGGCCACTGCGGTTGCCGACAGGCGTGCCGAACTGCTGGCAATGGCGCGGGTACAGCCATTGGTAGGCTTCGTCGATGGCGGCATCGGCCAGGTCGGACAGGTCGCGGCAGGTTTCGCCCAGCGCGGCCTGGCGAGTGACGTCGCGCCAGATGATGCGCAGCTGTTGGCGGTTGCGCTCGCGGCGCAGGTTGCGTGCCAGCTCGTCCTCGCTCTGCGCCGCCTTGGCGGCGGCTGCGACGTGGCCGCGCAGTTCACCCGCGGCGTAACGCCGGTCCAGCTCGCCACTGGCCAGCAGGCCGAACAACATGGCCGGCTCGCGCCGGGCCAGGCCGAGCACGAAGTCGCTGGCGGCGGCCACCTGGTCGAACTGCTGCCGGTGCAGCGGGCTCCAGGCCTGCAGGTCGAGTTCCGGGTGGGCAGCCACGGCATCGCTGATGAATTGCTGGTTGCGCGCGACCAGTGGTTGCAGGGTAGCGGGCAGATCGGACGGCAAAGGTAGGCGCATGGTCTATCCTTGATCGGCGTGAAATAGAGGGGAAGAAGCGGCCAAGGGGAAGCCGGACCACGGTTGGACTGTCGTACAAAAGTTGGAAATAGCTGAAATGAACGAAAAAATGGCAACAACCATCAAGAATTACCCGCTCGCGACACAACGCCAACCAACATGAACGTTTTTCCTCACAAGCCAGCATGCGACGAAACGTCGCACAAATGTAGTTTTACTACTACCCGTGTCGTGTAAAAGCATGAAATGCGAAAGCAAATGTAGTAAAACTACACGGCGCCGGAGGACACCCCGGTAATCCAAGAATTCACGACGTCTGCCCATAAGGCCAGTCGCAACTTCAGGCAATCGATTCTGGTTGCCTTTCCGCCCTGGAGCAAGCCATGCAAGACCTCGATCCAATCGAAACCCAGGAATGGCTGGATGCCCTGGAGTCGGTCCTCGACAAAGAAGGCGAAGACCGCGCTCATTACCTGATGACCCGTATGGGCGAGCTGGCCACCCGTAGTGGCTCCCAGCTGCCGTATGCGATCACCACGCCATACCGCAACACCATCCCTGTCACCCACGAAGCACGCATGCCTGGCGACCTGTTCATGGAACGCCGCATTCGCTCGATGGTGCGTTGGAACGCCTTGGCCATGGTCATGCGTACCAACCTGAAAGACTCGGACCTGGGCGGACACATCTCCAGCTTCGCCTCCAGCGCCACCCTGTACGACATCGGCTTCAACTACTTCTTCCAGGCCCCGACCGAAGAACACGGCGGCGACCTGATCTTCTTCCAGGGCCACGCCTCGCCAGGCGTCTACGCCCGTGCCTTCATGGAAGGCCGCATCAGCGAAGACCAGATGAACAACTTCCGTCAGGAAGTGGATGGCAACGGCCTGTCTTCGTACCCGCACCCGTGGCTGATGCCTGACTTCTGGCAGTTCCCGACCGTATCGATGGGTCTGGGCCCGATCCAGGCCATCTACCAGGCACGCTTCATGAAGTACCTGGAAGCGCGCGGCTTCATCCCGGCCGGCAAGCAGAAGGTCTGGTGCTTCATGGGCGACGGCGAGTGCGACGAGCCGGAATCCCTGGGTGCGATCGCCCTGGCCGGCCGCGAGAAGCTGGACAACCTGATCTTCGTCATCAACTGCAACCTGCAGCGCCTCGACGGCCCGGTTCGCGGTAACGGCAAGATCATCCAGGAACTCGAAGGCGTGTTCCGTGGCGGTGGCTGGAACGTCAACAAGGTCGTCTGGGGCCGTTTCTGGGACCCACTGTTCGCCAAGGACACCAACGGTGCCCTGCAGCGCCGCATGGACGAAGTCATCGACGGCGAGTACCAGAACTACAAAGCCAAAGACGGCGCGTACGTTCGCGAGAACTTCTTCAACACCCCAGAGCTCAAGGCCATGGTCGAAGACCTGTCCGACGAAGAGATCTGGAAGCTCAACCGTGGCGGCCACGACCCGTACAAGGTCTACGCGGCGTACCACCAGGCGGTCAACCACAAGGACCAGCCTACCGTCATCCTGGCCAAGACCATCAAGGGTTACGGTACCGGTGCCGGCGAAGCCAAGAACACCGCGCACAACACCAAGAAGGTCGACGTCGACAGCCTGCGTCACTTCCGTGACCGCTTCGACATCCCGGTCAAGGATGCCGACCTGGAGAACCTGCCGTTCTTCAAGCCGGAAGAAGGTTCTGCCGAAGCCAAGTACCTGGCCGAGCGCCGTGCTGCCCTGGGCGGTTTCGTGCCACAGCGCCGCGCCAAGAGCTTCAGCGTACCGACCCCGCCACTGGAAACGCTGAAAGCGATCCTGGACGGCTCGGGCGACCGCGAAATCTCCACCACCATGGCCTTCGTGCGTATTCTGGCGCAGCTGGTCAAGGACAAGGAAATCGGCCAGCGCATCGTCCCGATCATCCCGGACGAAGCCCGTACCTTCGGTATGGAAGGCATGTTCCGCCAGTTGGGCATCTACTCGTCGGTCGGCCAGCTCTACGAGCCAGTCGATAAAGACCAGGTGATGTTCTACCGCGAAGACAAGAAGGGCCAGATCCTCGAGGAAGGCATCAACGAAGCCGGCGCCATGTCGTCGTTCATCGCTGCCGGTACCTCGTACAGCTGCCACAACCAGCCGATGCTGCCGTTCTACATCTTCTACTCGATGTTCGGCTTCCAGCGCATTGGCGACCTGGCCTGGGCCGCTGGCGACAGCCGCACCCGTGGTTTCCTGATCGGCGGTACCGCCGGCCGTACCACCCTCAACGGTGAAGGCCTGCAGCACGAAGACGGCCACAGCCACATGATGGCGGGCACCATCCCGAACTGCCGCACCTACGATCCGACCTACGGCTACGAGCTGGCGGTGATCATCCAGGACGGCATGAAGAAGATGACCGAAGAGCAACAGGACATCTTCTACTACATCACCGTGATGAACGAATCCTACCAGCAGCCAGCCATGCCGGCCGGTGTCGAGGAAGGCATCATCAAGGGCATGTACCTGCTGGAAGAAGACACCCGCGAAGCCGCGCACCACGTACAGCTGATGGGCTCCGGCACCATCCTGCGCGAAGTGCGCGAAGCGGCGAAGATCCTGCGTGAAGAGTTCAACGTCGGTGCCGACGTGTGGAGCGTCACCAGCTTCAACGAACTGCGTCGCGACGGCCTGGCCGTGGAACGCGCCAACCGCCTGAAGCCTGGCCAGAAGCCACAGCAGACTTATGTCGAGCAGTGCCTGAACGGTCGCAAGGGCCCGGTCATCGCCTCCACCGACTACATGAAGCTGTTCGCCGAGCAGATTCGCCAGTGGGTACCGAGCAAAGAGTTCAAGGTCCTGGGTACCGACGGTTACGGTCGCAGCGACAGCCGCAAGAAGCTGCGTCACTTCTTCGAAGTTGACCGCCACTTCGTGGTGCTGGCTGCCCTGGAAGCCCTGGCTGACCGCGGCGAGATCGAACCAAAGGTTGTTGCAGACGCTATCGTCAAGTTCGGTATCGACCCGGACAAGCGCAACCCACTGGACTGCTGAGGAGTATTTTTAAGTGAGCGAACTCATTCGCGTACCTGACATCGGCAGCGGTGAAGGTGAAATCATCGAGCTGTTCGTCAAGGTCGGTGATCGTATCGAGGCTGACCAGAGCCTGCTGACCCTGGAGTCCGACAAGGCCTCCATGGAGATCCCGGCACCGAAGGCCGGCGTGATCAAGGAACTGAAGGTCAAGCTGGGCGATCGCCTGAAAGAAGGCGACGAGCTGCTGGTCCTGGAAGCCGAGGGCGCCGCTGCTGCGGCCCCTGAGGCTCCTGCTGCCGCTCCGGCCCAGGCTGCTGCACCGGCTCCTGCCGCTGAAGCCGCCCCTGCCCCAGCTCCGGCCGCAGCCCCGGCTGCCGCCAGCGTGCAGGACATCCACGTGCCGGACATCGGCTCGTCGGGCAAGGCCAAGATCATCGAAGTGCTGGTCAAGGTCGGCGACACCGTCGAAGCTGACCAGTCGTTGATCACCCTGGAGTCCGACAAGGCCTCCATGGAAATCCCGTCGCCGGCTGCCGGCGTGGTCGAAGAAGTGCTGTGCAAACTGGAAGACGAAGTCGGCACTGGCGACCTGATCTTCAAGCTCAAGGTTGCTGGCGCCGCGCCTGCTGCCGCTCCGGCCGCCGCTGCTGCCCCGGCCAAGGCTGAGGCGGCTCCGGCCGCCGCACCTGCCGCAGCCGCTCCGGCTGCTGCTCCTGCACCGGTCGCTACCGCACCGGCTGCCGGCAGCAACGCCAAGGTTCACGCCGGCCCGGCAGTACGCCAGCTGGCCCGTGAATTCGGCGTCGACCTGGGCGCGGTTGCCGCGACCGGTCCGCACGGCCGCATCCTGAAAGAAGACGTGCAGGTCTACGTCAAGGCAATGATGCAGAAGGCCAAGGAAGCTCCGGCAGCCGCCGGTGCGACCGGCGGCGCCGGCATCCCGCCGATCCCTGCCGTGGACTTCAGCAAGTTCGGTGAAGTGGAAGAAGTGGCCCTGACCCGCCTGATGCAGGTCGGTGCTGCAAACCTGCACCGCAGCTGGCTGAACGTGCCGCACGTTACCCAGTTCGACTCCGCCGACATCACCGAGCTGGAAGCCTTCCGCGTTGCGCAGAAGGCCGTGGCCGAGAAGGCTGGCGTGAAGCTGACCGTGCTGCCACTGCTGCTCAAGGCCTGTGCGTTCCTGCTCAAGGAACTGCCGGACTTCAACAGCTCGCTGGCGCCAAGCGGCAAGGCCATCATCCGCAAGAAGTACGTGCACATCGGCTTTGCCGTGGACACCCCGGACGGCCTGCTGGTGCCTGTGATCAAGAACGTCGACCAGAAGAGCCTGCTGCAACTGGCTGCCGAAGCGGCTGCGCTGGCCGAAAAAGCCCGCACCAAGAAGCTGTCGGCCGACGAGATGCAAGGCGCTTGCTTCACCATCTCCAGCCTCGGCCACATTGGCGGCACCGGCTTCACGCCGATCGTCAACGCGCCGGAAGTGGCTATCCTGGGCGTCTCCAAGGCGACCATGCAGCCGGTCTGGGATGGCAAGGCCTTCCAGCCGAAGCTGATGCTGCCGCTGTCGCTGTCCTACGATCACCGTGTGATCAACGGCGCTGCCGCCGCGCGCTTCACCAAGCGCCTGGGCGACGTGCTGGGCGATATCCGCACCATGCTGCTGTAAGGCAGCACACTGCCCCTCCTTGCGAGGGGCAGTACCCTTTCGAGCTGCCACGCTCGTACCTCAACCCCGTCGCTTGGCGGGGCTTTTTTTTGCCTGGCAAAAGGCACATTGGGGCTGCTTTGCAGCCCTTCGCGGGCTTGCCCGCTCCCACAGGAACCGCGCATTTTCTGAGGCCGACGCCACACCTGTGGGAGCGGGCAAGCCCGCGAAGGGCCGCAAAGCGGCCCCAAAAACTTCAACAAATCTACAGATTCCACCCCACCAGCCGATAACCCGTCCACAGCATCACGCATGGCTGCTTGCCAGCCCCCGGGACATGATGCAACCTTGCCGAATCCGCCGCCGCCCCAAAGCCGCGTTACCTCTTCAAGCGAGTCTTCGATGAAAAGCCAACCCGATGCCGCCAGCCGTGTGGTGGCCGAGGTCGTCACGCAGTTACCCGTGCCCTCGCGGCTCGGCATGCTGCGTTTCGAAAGGCTCAACGAAGCCACCTGGGCCATGCTCTACCTCGACCCGGCCTGCGAGCGCCAGTTCGGCCTGCATGCCAGCGACCTGTGTGCCCTTGTAGACGCGCCCTATGCCAGCCTGATGGAGCCCGAGGCCCGCTACCGGCTGCACGACGAGATCCAGCTGCAACTGGCCCAGCGCGGCTACTACCGCGTGCGCTACACCTTGCACACGCCAACTGCATCGCTACGCCTGCTGGAGGCCGGGGAAGCCTACAAGCAGCACAATCGCCACCTTTTGCGCGGCTACCTGAGCGTGCTCGACGACCACGCCGAGGATACCGGCGAAGCCCCTGCCAGCGACCTGGAATCGCGCAACAACCGGCTGCAACTGGCGCTGCAACTGAACCAGCGCGCGCAGCAGGAACAACTCGAGCACCTGGAGCGGGTACGCGGCCAGCAGGACCTGATCCTGCGCCTGGCCCGCCAGCGCTACAGCGTCGGGAATTCATTGCGGGAAGCCGCCCAGCTGATTACCCGGAGCGCCTGCGAGATCTACAAGGTCGACATTGCCAGCATCTGGCACCTGGAAGACCAGCGCCTGGAGCCGATCACCGCCTGGTACCGGGAAGCGCAAGAGCACCGCCAGCCCGAAGCCATAGATGCCAGCCGCTTCCCCGATTACCTCGACGCGCTGCACACCAGCCGCGCCATCGATGCCCATAATGCCGGCCACGACCCGCGCACCCGCGCCCTGGCACAAAGCCTGTACCCGGAAAACAAGGCGATGCTTGATGCCAGCATTCGCGTCGATGGTCAGGTAGTCGGTGTGCTGTGCCTTGAGCAGACCGGCCAGACCCGGGCCTGGCAGTCGGACGAAATCGCCTTTGCCGGCGAGCTGGCCGACCAGTTCGCCCAGGTCATCACCAACCATAACCGGCGCACCGCCGCCAGCGCCCTGCACCTGTTCCAGCGGGCGGTCGAGCAGAGCGCCAGCGCCTTCCTGCTGGTCAACCGCGACGGCGTGGTGGAGTACGTCAACCCCAGCTTTACCGCCATCACCCAGTACAGCACCGAGGAAGTGCAAGGCCGCCACCTGGGCGAGCTGCCGGCGCTGGAGAACCTCAGCGAACTGCTGTTCGACTCGCCGTCGAGCCTGGCCATGGGCAACAGCTGGCAGGGTGAATTCAAGAGCCGGCGCAAGAACCTCGAGCCCTACTGGGGCCAGCTGTCGATATCCAAGGTCTACGGCGACAACCGCGAGCTGACCCACTACATCGGCATCTACGAGGACGTCACCCAGACCAAGCTGGCCCAGCAGCGCATCGAACGCCTGGCCTACACCGACAACCTGACCAACCTGGGGAACCGCCCGGCGTTCATCCGCAGCCTGGACGAGCGCTTTGCCCGTGATGGCGAGAACTCGATGTGCCTGCTGCTGGTGGACATCGACAACTTCAAGCGCATCAACGACAGCCTCGGCCACCAGACCGGCGACAAGCTGCTGATCAGCCTGGCCCGTCGCCTGCGCAACAGCCTCCATGCCGGCGGCATCCTGGCACGCTTTGCCAGTAACGAGTTCGCCGTGCTGCTCGACGACACCCGCCTGGAAGATGGCCAGGGTGTCGCACAGCAATTGCTGAACACGCTCGACAAGCCGATGTTCGTCGACAACCAGCTGATCAACGTCACCGCCTCGGTGGGCCTGGCCTGCGCGCCACTGCACGGCGCCGACCCGGCCAGCCTGATGAAAAATGCCGGCCTGGCGCTGCACAAGGCCAAGGCCAACGGCAAACACCAGGTGCAGGTGTTTACCGAAGTACTCAATGCCGAAGCCAGCTACAAGCTGTTCGTCGAAAACAACCTGCGTCGCGCCCTGACCCAGAACGAGCTGGAGGTGTTCTACCAGCCCAAGCTGTGCCTGCGCAGTGGCCGCCTGCTGGGGCTGGAAGCGCTGCTGCGCTGGAACCACCCCGAGCGCGGCATGATCCGCCCCGACCAGTTCATCAGCGTGGCGGAAGAGACCGGCCTGATCATCCCCATCGGCAAATGGGTGGTGCGCCAGTCGTGCCGCATGAGCCAGCAACTGCGCGAGGCCGGCATGGGCAACCTGCATGTAGCCATAAACCTGTCGCCCAAGCAGTTCTCCGACCCGGACCTGGTGGCGTCGATCAGCACCATCCTCAAGGAAGAAGCCCTGCCCCCGCACCTGCTGGAGCTGGAGCTGACCGAAGGCCTGCTGCTGGAGGCCAGCGAAGACACCCACCGCCAACTGGATGAGCTGAAGGCCCTGGGCCTGACCCTGGCCATGGACGACTTCGGCACCGGTTATTCGTCGCTGAGCTACCTGAAGAAGTTTCCGATCGACATCCTCAAGATCGACCGCAGTTTCATCAATGAAATCCCGGACAACCAGGACGACATGGAAATCACCTCGGCGGTGGTGGCCATGGCGCACAACCTCAAGCTGAAAGTGGTGGCCGAGGGTATCGAGACGCCGGAGCAGCTGGCGTTCCTGCGCCGGCACCGCTGCGACGTGGGCCAGGGCTACCTGTTCGACCGGCCGATTCCGGGGCGCGAGCTGGCTGAACGGCTGAAGCGTTACCCGCGTGGCCCACTGGCCTGACAGCCGCGTAAACCTCGGGCACTATAGAAACCATTCGGGCCCTTTCGCGGGCACGCCCGCTCCCACAGGTATCCCACAACATTCAAATCCTGTGGTGACCCTGTGGGAGCGGGCATGCCCGCGAAGGCCCCAACACCTATTCAACTGCCATACAGAGGAACGGCCATGGTCCTGCGTTCGGAAATCCTGGTGAACAAAAACGTCATGCCTACCGCGGAGCAGGCCCTGCCTGGCCGCGAAACGCCAATGAAGCTGCCCGAGTTCCATTACGTGTTCAAGGACACGCCTCTGCTCGGCCCCTTCTTCGAAGGCGCCATCGACTTCGCCATCTTCGGTCTGGGCTGCTTCTGGGGCGCCGAGCGCCGCTTCTGGCAGCGTGAGGGCGTGGTCAGCACGGTGGTTGGCTACGCCGGCGGCTTCACCCCCCACCCCACCTACGAGGAAGTGTGCTCGGGCCTGACCGGCCATACCGAAGTGGTGCTGGTAGTGTTCGACAAGGACAAGGTCAGCTACCGCGAGCTGCTGGCGATGTTCTGGGAACTGCACAACCCGACCCAGGGCATGCGCCAGGGCAACGACATCGGCACCCAGTACCGCTCGGCCATCTACTGCACCAGCCCGGAACAGCTGGAACAGGCCAAGGCCAGCCGCGACGCGTTCCAGGCCGAACTGACCAAGGCTGGCTTCGGCGAGATCACCACCGAAATCGACCAGGCGCCGACCGTGTACTTCGCCGAGGCCTACCACCAGCAGTACCTGGCCAAGAACCCGGACGGCTACTGCGGCATCGGCGGCACCGGTGTGTGCCTGCCACCGAGCCTGCAGGGTAACTGACGCATGAGCACGATGACCCTGTTCCACTCGCCATTGTCGCCATTCGTGCGCAAGGTCATGGTGGTGTTGCACGAGACTGGCCAGCTTGAGCGTGTAAAGCTGCAGCCGGTGAACATCAGCCCGGTCAGCGGCGACCTGCAACTGAACCAGGACAACCCGATCGGCAAGATCCCGGCCCTGCGCCTGGCAGACGGGACCGTACTGCACGACAGCCGGGTGATCTGCGAATACCTGGACCTGCAGCACGTCGGCCTGCCGCTGCTGCCGCGCGAAGGCTCGGCGCGTTGGCGCCGCATGACGCTGGTGTCGCAGGCCGATGCGATCATGGATGCGGCGGTGTCGTCGCGCTATGAAAGCTTCCTGCGGCCTGAAGACAAGCGCTGGGACGGCTGGCTGCAGGCACAGGGCGACAAGATTCGCCGTAGCCTGGCCAACCTGGAGCAGGAGCATTTGCCTGAGCTGATGTCCGGGTTCGACCTGGCAGCGATTGGCGTGGCCTGTGCGCTGGGGTATCTGGATTTGCGCCAGCCCGGGTTCGGCTGGCGTGAGCAGCAGCCTGGGTTGGCGGCGTGGTATGCCGAGGTGGTCAAGCGGCCTTCCATGGTTGCCACCGCGCCGGTAGCCTGAAGGGCCTCTTCGCGGGTACGCCCGCTCCCACAGGGTATGCGCCATACCTGTGGGAGCGGGCGAGCCCGCGAAAGGGCCGCTACAGGCGCCTCGCCATCAGCAGCCCGGCTTGCCGGCGGTAAACTTCTTCGCCGGGTTTACCGCCGCCTTGAACTCGCGCAATGCCTTGGCCCCCACCAGCAGCGGGTAGTTGAAGCTGCTGCGGTCCACCAGGTTAACCTCGACGGTGCGTTTCACGTCACCCAGGCACAGCTCCAGGTCGACCACCGGGCGCTTGGAGATTTCCGGCGCATCGCCTTCGTCTTCTTCATCGGCACGGCCCTTGATCTTGCTGATGCGCGAGACCTTGTGCTCGTACACCTTGCCGTCCGAATCCTTGGTCGCCAGGCGGAAGCGCACCCACTCGTCACCATCGCGGGTGAACAGCTCGATATCCTTGGCCGAAAGCGACGCGGTAAAGGCGCCAGTATCCATCTTGGCTTTCAGGGTTTCGCCCAGTTCGGGCAGGGCTATGTTCTCGTAACGGCCATAGAGGGTGGGCTCGGCGGCCATGACCGGCAGCGCCAACAACGACAACAGGGCAAGCAGAGATTTCACAGGCAGGCTTCCTTGAGGAGTGTCAGTGCTTAGACTGCACTGGCAGGATAGGTTCGCTGTCACAAGGTTAACCAACAAATTGTGAAACATTTGTCTGCGCCGCCGGGCATGGGAAATTTGGCGTTGGCCAGCGCCCTGCTTATCATTGCCAACCGTTTATCTCCCACAACAAGAGTCTCTTTATGCGTCGCCTGCTGACCGGCATTCTCACTACCACCCTGCTGCTGCTCAACACCCTGGTGTTGATCTGCCCGCTGCTGGTCTTCGCCCTGCTCAAACTGGTGCTGCCGGGCCGCGGCCGTGACTATGCCTCGTGGGCAGTGATGTGGGTGGCCGAGACCTGGTCGGAGATCGACAAGGCCATCTTTGCCCTGTGCATCCCTACAAAGTGGGACATCCGCGGTGTCGAGAACCTGCGCAAGGACACCTCATACCTGGCCGTGAGCAACCACCAGACCTGGGTCGATATCCCCGCACTGATCGAAAGCCTCAACCGCCGTACACCGTTCTTCAAGTTCTTCCTGAAGAAGGAACTGATCTGGGTACCGTTGCTGGGCCTGGCCTGGTGGGGGCTGGATTACCCGTTCATGAAGCGCTACAGCAAGGCCTTCCTGGAGAAGCACCCGGAGCTGAAGGGCAAGGACCTGGAAATCACCAAGGCCGCCTGCGAGCTGTTCAAGCGCCAGCCGGTGACCGTGGTGAACTACCTGGAAGGCACCCGGTTTACCGAGGCCAAGCGCCTGGAGCAGCAGTCGCCGTATCGTTACCTGCTCAAGCCAAAGGCGGGTGGCGTGGCGTTCGTGCTGGCGGCATTGGGTGAGCAGCTGGATGCCTTGCTCGACGTGACCATCGTCTATCCCGGCAACAAGGCGCCGGGGTTCTGGGACCTGCTCAATGGCAGCATCAACCGGGTGATTATCGACATTCAGGTGCGCGAGCTGGACCCGGCGCTGTGGGCGGGGGATTACGAGAATGATCCTGAGTTTCGTCAGACCGTGCAGGCTTGGGTGAACCAGTTGTGGGTGGAAAAGGACTTGCGGATCGAGCAGCTGCGGGCGGAAATGGGCTGAAAGCTCTATTGCCTGTGCCGGCCTCTTCGCGGGCTCGCCCGCTCCCACAGGGGCGGCGCCACCTTCAGGGGCTGTGGTAATCCTGTGGGAGCGGGCGAGCCCGCGAAGAGGCGGGTACAGGTATCACAGACTTCCGATTAAAACCCAGGCTAATAATCAGCATTAGGATTACTTCTTTGTCACACCCCACCTAAGTGGATAAAAATCGACCAAAGCACAACTACAAAAACGCTCTGGATCGAACGATGGCCAACCCACCCAGCTCCACCCCCGCCCAGCTCCGCCGTGTCCTCGGCCTGCCCGCCCTGGTGTTTTTCGGCCTGGTGTACATGGTCCCGCTGACCATTTTCACCACCTACGGCATCGTCACCGAGCTTACCGGCGGTCGCACTGCCGGCGCCTATATGGTCACGCTGGTGGCCATGCTGTTCACCGCCGCGTCCTACAGCTTCATGGTCAAGCGCTTCCCGGTCGCGGGTTCGGCGTACTCCTACACCAACATGGCCTTCGGCCCAAACGTCGGCTTCCTCGCCGGCTGGTCGCTGCTGCTGGATTACCTGTTCCTGCCAATGATCAACTACCTGCTGATCGGCCTGTTCCTCAACATCGCCTTCCCGGCCATCCCGGCGTGGTCGATCGCGCTGGCCTCGATTGCCCTGGTGACCGTGCTCAATGTGGTCGGCATTCACTCGGTGGCCAAGACCAGCAACCTGATCGTTGGCGCGCAGATCGTGTTCATCGTGGTGTTCGTCGCGCTGTCCTGCCAGTCGCTGGCCGGCCAGCCGCTGGACCTGCTGACGCCGCTGATGGGCGATGGCTCCAAGCCCGGTTTCGGCCCGATCATGGCCGGCGCGGCGGTGCTGTGCCTGTCGTTCCTTGGCTTCGATGCCGTATCGACCTTGGCCGAAGAATGCCGCGATGCCCGCCGCGACGTGCCACGGGCGATCATCCTCACAACCCTGTTCGCCGGCTTGCTGTTCACCGTGCTGGCCTATGTCAGCCAGCTGGTGTTGCCGGGCAGCACATTCGCCAATGCCGATGCGGCGGCCAACGAGGTGATGTTCAAGGCGGGCGGGCAATTCCTGGCCAACTTCTTCACGGCGGCGTATGTGGCCGGCAGCCTGGGCTCGGCGCTGGCCTCGCAGGCAGCGGTGTCGCGCATCCTGTTCACCATGGGGCGCGATAACGTACTGCCTCGGCGCAGCTTTGGTTACCTGTCGCCGCGCTTTGGTACCCCGGTGTTTGCCATTGCGCTGGTGTCGGCATTTTCGCTGCTGGCGTTGGTGATCGACCTGGCTACCCTCGCCTCGCTGATCAGCTTTGGTGCGCTGGTGGCGTTTTCGGCGGTGAACCTGGCGGTGGTGAAGACTCACCTGATGGACGATGGTGCACAGCGTAACCTCAAGGGGCTGCTGTGCTATGGCGTGGTGCCGTTGGTGGGGTTGGCGCTGACCTTGTGGCTGTGGACCAGCCTGTCGGCACTGACTTTGGTGATTGGCCTGTGCTGGTTTGCGCTAGGCCTTGCGTATCTGGCAGTACTGACCGCCGGCTTCCGTCGTCCGGTGCGGCTGGTGGACTTCACCGAAGCTGCCTGACTATCGGCCCGACGCAGATCTGCTTATGTTCTGTGGGAGCGGGCGCGCCCGCGAAGAATCCAGCGCGGTGTAGGCCACCGGCTTCGCCGGTGTTCGCGGGCATGCCCGCTCCCACAAAAACTGCGCAGGCGCTTGAATCTTGATCAAGACAGTTGCCCCACAACTACAGCGTCAGCCCTGAAGTCTGTGATAACCCTGTGGGAGCTGGCTTGCCGGCGATTGGGCCAGCACTGTCCCTTCAAAACCCTCAGACCGAAGGCTGAGCCAACGGCGCCGGCACCGGCGTCGTCCACAAACTCCCCAAATTCTGCAACAATGACCCGGCAATCCCCTGCTGCCCCAGGTACTGCAGCAGCAACGGCGCAAACTGCCCGATCATCCCGGTATCCATGCCCAGCGCCTTGAACGCATTGTCCAGGTCGCTGCGGTTCTCCACATTGCCACCCAGCGCATTGCTCAATGCCGACGGGTTCTCGCTGTTCTTGCCCAGCAAATCCCCCAACCCACTCAACCCACCCAGCGCACCGGCCCCTGCCAGCAGGTCCAGCCCCGGCACTGCCTTGGTCAACTGGCCATAGTCCTCACTGCTGAGGTTGTTACGCGCCAACCCCAACATCGCCCCCGCCCCGCCCACGGCCTGTTCGGGGGTGATGTTCAATTGGCTACCCAGGGTATTGAGCAGATTGGCTTGCGCTGCGGGCGCCTGCACCTGGCCTTGCGGTTGCTGGCTCTGCATGGCGGACACGGCGTTGGCGGCATCGCTGAGGTTGAAGGCGAACACCGGGCTTGCGGCCAGGGTCATCAGGGTTGCCAGGGTGATTGCTTTCATCGGGAGGGACCTCGTTGGCCGGGATGGCCTGGGAAACGAGGGGTTTGACTGACGATTTGCAGGTTTGTTCCTACCCTACGTTACCTAGCAAAATTGCTAGTTGATGCCAATGGTGCGCGGCCCCAAAGTAAGCCGAAATTACGACATTACCGAGGTGGGATCATGACAAACCAAACTGCAAACGACATCGGACCGAGTCATGCATTCTTACAGGAACAGGGCAGTTCACCGCAGCATCGTGCCATGCATTTTTATCAAAACGACCACCTCTCTGCCCGGCTCTCGGAGCAGGGCAATTATCACCGTATGCTATGGGCAGAAGGAACGCCGATCGTTCAGTTTGAAGAAGGACAGACGGCCAAAACTCTAAAGGTTGACCAGGCTAGCTCTGTACTGGGCGTAGCACATGACATGGTGGCATATTCGCCTTATGGCTTCTTGAAATCGGAAAAAATCGCAGCGCTTATTGCATTCAATGGACAATGCTTCGACCCGTTTTCACTAGCGTACGCTTTGGGAATTGGATACAGGCTTTTCAGCCCTTTACGTCGGCGCTTTAACAGCCCCGACAGCCTTAGCCCTTTTGACAGTGGCGGTTTTAATGCTTATGCCTATTGCGAGAATGACCCAATAAACTTCACTGACCCATCGGGCCACGTTAGGCTCTTCCGAGGCGTCCAAAAAATCCTAAAATCGCGCAAGCACCCTCAAGTTTACATAAAAGACAAACACTCCACACTCTTACTCAGCAAGGAAAAAGATTTAAAACTCAAAGCAGAAACCTTAAAAAACAGCATAGCTCGAGATAAGCAAAGCCTAATTAAACAGCGAAGAGAACTGCCACACTTAGAAAGCGCTGCGCTTGATGCTCAACTCAACAACAGACCATTAACTCCAGATCCCAGCGAATGGGCTGATAAAAGACGTGTCAAGGCAATGAACCAGAGGTTGGCTCTCGAGGCTCAGGAAGCCAATTCAAGACTGTCAGTCGCCCTAAATAATGAAAAATTCCTATCAAAAAATATAGAACTACGTACAGAAGAACTTTCCAGGATCAAGAAAGAAATTAAAAATGAAATTCAAAATATTAACAATTTCGTCAGGCGTGGGCTTTGATAATTTTTTATGATAAGCATTAGTCAGCCGAGCAAACTCTCATAAAAAAGCCCCTCACTTGAGGGGCTTCGCTGAGGCTGTGCGTATTACGCCGCACCCCACATCTTGTGCGGATCGATCACAAACTTCTTCGGCACACCCGCATCAAACTCGCCATACCCTTCCGGCGCCTGATCCAGGTTGATCACCTGCACGCCCACCACTTCGGCGATGTTGATGCGGTCCCACATAATCGCCTGCATCAGCTGGCGGTTGTACTTCATGGTCGGGGTCTGGCCGGTGTGGAAGCTGTGCGACTTGGCCCAGCCCAGGCCGAAGCGGATGCTCAGCGCGCCGATCTTGGCAGCAGCATCGACCGCGCCCGGGTCTTCGGTCACGTACAGGCCCGGGATACCGATATTGCCGGCAACGCGGGTAACCTGCATCAGCGAGTTCAGCACGGTGGCCGGGGCTTCGTGCTTGGCACCTTCGTGGCCATGGCCGCGAGCCTCGAAGCCTACGGCGTCTACGGCGCAGTCCACTTCCGGCTCGCCGAGGATGTCGACGATCTGCTCGTGCAGCGGGGTGTCCTTGGACAGGTCGACCACTTCGAAGCCCTGGGCCTTGGCGTGAGCCAGACGAGCCTGGTTCAGGTCGCCAACAATCACGCAGGCGGCGCCCAGCAGGCGCGCCGAGGCAGCGGCGGCCAGGCCGACCGGGCCGGCACCGGCAACGTACACAGTGCTGCCCGGGCCGACGCCAGCAGTCACGGCACCGTGGTAGCCGGTCGGCAGGATGTCGGACAGGCAGGTCAGGTCACGGATCTTCTCCATGGCCTTGTCGCGCTCTGGCAGTTTCAGCAGGTTGAAGTCGGCGTATGGCACCAGCACGTATTCGGCCTGGCCGCCGGTCCAGTCACCCATGTCGACGTAGCCGTAGGCACCGCCTGCGCGGGCCGGGTTGACGGTGAGGCAGACACCGGTGTGCATCTCTTTGCAGGAGCGGCAACGGCCGCAGGCGACGTTGAACGGTACCGAGACCAGGTCGCCGATCTGCATGCGCTCGACGTCGCGGCCCTTCTCGACGATTTCACCGGTGATTTCGTGGCCCAGGACCAGGCCGACCTGGGCGGTGGTGCGGCCGCGAACCATGTGCTGGTCGGAGCCGCAGATGTTGGTGGAGACCACCTTCAGGATCACGCCGTGCTCGATTTTCTTGCCGCGTGGGTCCTGCATTTTCGGGTAGTCGATCTTCTGCACCTCGACCTTGCCGGCGCCGAGATATACCACTCCACGATTGCCAGACATGCTCTTACCTCGCTTGATTTTTATTTATGCAGCGGTGGTTGAACGCGCCGCCATCCGGGGCGGCATGTGTTTCTGGAATGCAGGGAATTGTGGGCCTGATACGGCGGGATGCACTGACTGGAAGCGACAGGGAGATGCCTTTTAACGGCAGGTGAAATTGTGTTGGGCCATTCGCGGGCACGCCCGCTCCCACAGGTACCGCGCTAGCCTTGAGAGCAGCGCAACACCAGTGGGAGCGGGCATGCCCGCGAAGAGGCCGGTACAGGTTATTACAGAACTACCGTCCGGTTGGCGTTGAGGAACACACGCCGCTCGATGTGATACCCCACCGCCCGCGCCAGGGTCAGGCACTCGATGTCGCGCCCTTTGGCAATCAGATCTTCAGGGTAATGGCTGTGGTCCACCACCTCCACGCCCTGGGCGATGATCGGGCCTTCGTCCAGGTCGTTGTTGATGTAGTGCGCCGTGGCGCCAACCATCTTCACGCCCTTGTTGTAAGCCTGGTGATAAGGCTTGGCGCCCTTGAACCCGGGCAGCAACGAGTGGTGAATGTTGATCGCCCAACCATCCAGGCGCCGGCACAGCTCCGGCGACAGCACCTGCATGTAACGGGCAAGCACCACCAGCTCCGCGCCGGTTTCTTCGATCACCTGGATCACCTTGCGCTCTTGCGCCGGCTTGTCCTTCGGGTCGAGGGCGAAGTGGTAGTAGGGAATCTTGTGCCAATGCGCCAACGGCTCGAGGTCCGGGTGGTTGGACACCACCGCGACAACGTCCATGGCCAGCTGACCGATGCGCTGCCGATACAGCAGGTCATTAAGGCAATGGTCGGCCTTGGACACCATGATCACCACCTTGGGGCGATGATTGGGTGCAGTCAGCTCAAACGTCATGCCGAACGCATCGCTGCGCTCGGCAAGGCCGGCACGGAAGCCGGCTTCGTCGAAATCGTCCGGCTGGCGGAACTCCACGCGAATGAAGAAACGCCCCGACAACCGGTCATCGAAGGAGTGGTGCTCCGTCACGTAGCAGCGCTGCTCGAAGAGGTAACGCGTCACCACGTCGACGGTGCCGAGCATGCTCGGGCAGTCGGCGGTGAGAATCCAGGTATCCGGTGCCCGACTCATGTTCGCTCTCCTTAAGCCTCGATGCTCAGACCGTACTCGGCCGAAGCGTCTTGCAGCCACAGCCACCAGTAGTCGGCGAAGCTGCGGCGAATCACCAGTTCCCAGGTGTCTTCGGCGGTGCGGCGGATCACCAGTTGCGACTTGGCGAATACGGTGCCGACGGCCTTGCCTACCGGGAAGTTGTTCGGGTGAACATCATAGCTGGTGGATTTCATCAGCACTTCGCGCACGTTCGGGCCGCGCAGTTCCAGCAGGCTTTGCCCGCCGCTGACATTGACTACCTGGATGTGCTGGCCTTCGAGGGCTGCGCGCAGCTTCTGCTCGACGGCAAACTCCTGGCCGCCCGGGACGATCAGCAGCCACTCGTCCGGCCCCATCCATTGCAGCGACATTTCGTTGTTGGCGACCACGGTCAGGGCCACTGGCAGCTCCAGGCCCAGGGCCTTGTGCACGCCGGCGGCGAATTCCGGGTCGTGGCCGTCGCCACGGATGGTCAGGTGGCCGAGGAACTTGCGTTCACGCAGGGTCACGCCTGCGTTCTTGCGGCCTTTGCCAACCAGGCTGGCCAGGTCGGCGTGGTGCAGTGGCGACTGGGCCTTGGCCTCGGCGCCGGGGTTTTGCTGGAAGACGTTGATAGCGCTCATTTCTTACCTGCCTTGAATTCTGGATTCGACCACGATGCCTGCGGGAGACGATCATCCTGTGGGAGCGGGCATGCCCGCGAATGCGATGGTGGATTCACCGCCTTCTTCGCGGGCACGCCCGCTCCCACAGAGACCTCATTCCAAACCGGGCATCAGTTGGTACCGGGGCCTTAGACGTTCTGCCGCTCACCCTTCGGATCGAAGAACACCGAAGACACGATCTCCGCCTCGATCACGCTGCCATCGGCCTGCGGCGAGTAGACACGCTCGCCCATGCGCTTGAGGCCGCCCTTGACCACACCCATCGCGAACGAGTAGCCCAGCGAGTTGGACGCGTAGCTGGAGGTGACGTGGCCAACCATGTCCATCGGGATCGGCTGCTTCGGATCGAACACTAGCTGGGCACCTTCCGGCAGCCACTTGGTCGGATCGATCGGCTTCAGGCCTACCAGCTGCTTGCGGTTCTCGCGCACGCAGTCTTCGCGGTTCATGCCACGCAGGCCGATCCACGAGTACGGCTTGTTGCGGCCCACGCACCAGCTCATGTTCAGGTCGTCCGGGGTCATCGAGCCGTCGGTGTCCTGGCCAACGATGATGAAGCCCTTCTCGGCGCGCAGTACGTGCATGGTTTCGGTGCCGTACGGGGTCAGGTTGTACTTCTTGCCCGCCTCGATGATCTGTTCCAGCACGCCCATGGCGTAGTTGGCCTGCACGTTGACTTCGTACGACAGCTCGCCGGTGAACGAGATACGGAACACCCGGGCCGGTACGCCGCCGACGTTGCCTTCCTTCCAGGTCATGAACGGGAAGGCTTCCTTGTCCATGTCGATGTCGGTCAGTTCGCTGAGCAGCTTGCGGCTGTTCGGGCCGGACAGGGTCATGGTCGCCCAGTGGTCGGTGACCGAGGTGAAGTACACCTTCAGCTCCGGCCATTCGGTCTGGTGGTACAGCTCCATCCACTGCAGTACACGCGCGGCGCCGCCAGTGGTGGTGGTCATGATGAAGTGGTTGTCGCCGACGCAGGCGGTCACGCCGTCGTCGAAGACCATGCCGTCTTCCTTGCACATCAGGCCGTAGCGGGCCTTGCCCACGTCGAGCTTGGTCCAGGCGTTGGTGTAGATGCGGTTGAGGAACTCGCGCGCGTCCGGGCCCTGGATGTCGATCTTGCCCAGGGTCGAGGCGTCCAGCAGGCCGACGCTGTCACGCACGGCCTTGCATTCGCGGGCCACGGCAGCATGGATGTCTTCACCGGCTTTCGGGAAGTACCAAGGGCGCTTCCACTGGCCGACGTCTTCGAACTCGGCGCCGTTCTTCACATGCCAGGCATGCAGGGCGGTGAAGCGCACGGGTTCGAACAGGTGACCACAGTGGCGGCCCGCTACTGCACCGAAGGTAACCGGCGTGTAGTTGGGGCGGAACATGGTGGTACCCATTTCCGGAATGGTGATGCCGATCGAACGGGCGGCGATGGCCAGGCCGTTGATGTTGCCCAGTTTGCCCTGGTCAGTACCGAAGCCCAGCGCGGTGTAGCGTTTTACGTGCTCGACCGACTCGAAGCCTTCGCGGGTGGCCAGTTCGATGGCGGCTGCGGTGACGTCGTTCTGCTGGTCAACGAACTGCTTGGGTGCGCGGGCAGTGCCTTTGTCGTGCGGCACCTGGAACAGCGCCACGGTGGCCTCCTCCTTGCGCGCAACGGTTTTCGGCAGGCTGCCAACGGTGGCCTTGAAGCCTGCTTCGGTGGCTGCGCGAACGCCGCCTTCGAAGCCATCGGCGATCACGTCGCCCAGGGCATAGACGCCGTTGATGCCACCCACGCATTCGCGTTTCTGCGGCGCATCGCCCGGTACGAAGCCGAGGATGTCTTCACGCCATACCGGGCGACCACCCAGGTGCGAAGCCAGGTGCACGATCGGGCTGTAACCACCGGAGGTAGCGATCAGGTCGCACTCGAGGGTTTCGCCCGGGCTGGTGACCTTGTGTGCCTGTACGTCGATGGCGGCCACGCGGGCGCCGGTAACGTGCTTGGTGCCCTTGGCCTCGATCACGGCGCTGGAGGTAAGGATGCGGATGCCTTTGGCACGTGCTTCTTCGACCAGCGAGCCACGCGGATTGTGGCGGGCGTCGGCGATGGCGACCACTTGCAGGCCGGCATCGTGCCAGTCCAGCGCGGCGCGATAGGCGTGGTCGTTGTTGGTCGACAGCACCAGCTTGCGGCCCGGGGCCACGCCGTAGCGGCGCACATAGGTGGACACGGCACCGGCCAGCATGTTGCCCGGCACGTCGTTGTTGCCGTACACCAGCGGGCGCTCGTGGGCACCGGCGGCCAGCACTACGCGCTTGGCACGCACGCGGTGCACGCGGTGGCGCACCTGGCCGATCGGGGCGCGGTCGCCGAGGTGGTCGGTGAGGCGCTCGTGAATGGTCAGGAAGTTATGGTCGTGGTAGCCGTTGACCGTGGCGCGTGGCAGCAGGGTCACTTCCGGCAGGCTTTCCAGCTCTTTGACCACGGCGTTGACCCACTCGGTGGCAGGCTTGCCGTCGAGGGTTTCGCGGGTGTCGAGCAGGCTGCCGCCGAACTCTTCCTGCTCGTCAGCCAGGATCACACGGGCACCGCTGCGGGCAGCGGCCAGGGCCGCGGCCAGGCCAGCAGGGCCTGCACCGACGATCAGCACATCGCAGTGCTGGTTCATGTAGTCGTAGCTGTCCGGGTCGTTCTGCAGCGGCGCGCGGCCAAGGCCGGCGGCTTTGCGGATGTACTTCTCGTAAGTCATCCAGAACGATTTCGGGTACATGAAGGTTTTGTAGTAGAAGCCCGGCGGCATCATGCTGCCGCCCACCTTGCCAAGGATGCCCATGACGTCGTTGTTGACGTTCGGCCAGCCGTTGGTGCTGGTGGCTACAAGCCCTGCATACAGCGCCTGCTGGGTGGCTCGCACGTTGGGGATCTGGGTGGCTTCGCTGGAGCCGATCTGCAGGATGGCGTTCGGTTCTTCGGTACCGGCGGCAATGATGCCGCGTGGACGCGAATACTTGAAGCTGCGGCCAACGATATCAACGCCGTTGGCCAGCAACGCGGCGGCCAGGCTGTCACCGGCATAACCCTGGTAGGTCTTGCCGTTGAAGGTGAAGTTCAGGACCTTGCTGCGGTCGATACGGCCGCCGCTGGCGAGGCGATAGGTCTGGCTCATACTTTTTCCCCTTGGCCTTTGACGGTCGACGCGGCGCTGCTTTGCTTGCCGCTGGCGGTCACTTGCGGCTTCTCGCCAATCTTGTAGGTTTCCAGAATTTCGTAGGTCACGGTATCGCGGGTGACGTTGAAGTACTGGCGGCAGCCGGCAACGTGGTCCCACAGTTCGTGGTGAATACCGCGCGGGTTGTCACGGTAGAACATGTAGGTACCCCACTCCTCGTCGGAGCAGGCGTTGGGGTCCAGCGGGCGGGCGATGTGCGCCTGGCCAGAGGCGTGGAACTCTTCTTCGGAGCGCAGCTCGCCGCAGTGGGGACAGAAAATATGCAACATGACGGTGTCTCCGGTTAGTGGGCGACGGCGGCGGCGCCGTGTTCGTCGATCAGTGCGCCGTTGTAGAAGCGGTCCATGGAGAACGGCGCGGCCAGTGGGTGCATTTCGCCCTTGGCCAGGCTCGCGGCGAAGACGTTGCCCGAACCGGGGGTCGCCTTGAAGCCGCCAGTACCCCAACCGCAGTTGAAGAACATGTTCTTGACCGGGGTCTTGGTGATGATCGGGCAGGCGTCCGGCGAGGTATCGACGATGCCGCCCCACTGGCGGTTCATGCGCACGCGTGAGAGGTTGGGGAACATCTCGACGATAGCCTGCAGGGTGTGCTCGATCACAGGGTACGAACCGCGCTGGCCGTAGCCGACCCAACCGTCGATACCGGCACCGATCACCAGGTCGCCCTTGTCGGACTGGCTGATGTAGCCGTGCACGGCGTTCGACATGATCACGCTGTCGATGATCGGCTTGATCGGCTCGGATACCAGGGCTTGCAGCGGGTGCGACTCCAGCGGCAGGCGGAAGCCGGCCAGCCTGGCCATGTGCCCGGAGTTACCGGCGGTGACCACGCCGACGCGCTTGGCGCCGATGAAGCCTTTGTTGGTTTCCACACCGATGACCGCGCCGTTTTCCTTGCGGAAGCCGATCACTTCGGTCTGCTGAATCAGGTCCACGCCCAGGGCGTCGGCAGCACGGGCGAAGCCCCAGGCCACGGCGTCGTGACGGGCCACGCCACCACGGCGCTGCACGGTGGCACCGAGGATCGGGTAGCGGGTGTTCTTCGAGCAGTCCAGGTACGGGATCTCGGCCGCGACCTGGGCAGTGTTCAGCAGCTCGCCATCGACGCCGTTGAGGCGGTTGGCGGAGACGCGGCGCTCGGAGTCACGCATGTCCTGCAGGGTGTGGCACAGGTTGTAGACGCCGCGCTGGGAGAACATCACGTTGTAGTTGAGGTCCTGGGACAGGCCCTCCCACAGCTTCATGGCGTGCTCGTACAGGTGCGCCGACTCGTCCCACAGGTAGTTGGAACGCACGATGGTGGTGTTACGGGCGGTGTTGCCGCCGCCCAGGTAACCCTTCTCGATCACCGCGACGTTGGTGATGCCGTGTTCCTTGGCCAGGTAGTAGGCGGTTGCCAGGCCATGGCCGCCACCGCCGACGATAACCACGTCATAGACCTTTTTAGGGGTTGGCGTGCGCCACATGCGCTGCCAGTTCTCGTGGTGGCTGAGGGAGTGCTTGAAAAGGCCGAAGCCCGAGTAACGTTGCATGGTGTGGGACCCCACTCAGCGGTAAACAGGGAAATCTGCGCACAGGGCCGCGACGTTCTTCGCCACATCGGCTTCGACGTCAGCGTCACCGAGGTTGTCGAGGATGTCGCAGATCCAGCCGGCAAGGGCCACGCACTGAGCGACCTTGAAGCCGCGGGTGGTGACGGCCGGGGTGCCGATGCGCAGGCCCGAGGTGACGAATGGCGACTGCGGGTCATTCGGCACGGCGTTCTTGTTGACGGTGATGTGCGCGCGGCCAAGGGCGGCGTCGGCATCTTTGCCGGTGAGGCCCTGGCGAATCAGGCTGACCAGGAACAGGTGGTTGTCGGTGCCACCGGAAACCACGTCGTAGCCGCGGTCGATGAACACCTGGGCCATGGCCTGGGCGTTTTCGATCACTTGTTGCTGGTAGGCCTTGAAGCCAGGCTCCAGCGCTTCCTTGAAGCACACGGCCTTGGCGGCGATCACGTGCATCAGCGGGCCGCCCTGGGCGCCAGGGAATACCGCGGCGTTCAGCTTCTTCTCGATCTCTTCGTTGGCCTTGGCCAGGATCAGGCCACCGCGCGGGCCGCGCAGAGTCTTGTGGGTAGTGGTGGTCACCACATCGGCGAACGGGATCGGGTTCGGGTACAGGCCAGCGGCAACCAGGCCGGCCACGTGGGCCATGTCGACGAACAGCAGCGCGCCGACCTTGTCGGCGATGGCACGGAAGCGTGGGAAGTCGAGGGTCTTGGAGTAGGCCGAGAAGCCGGCAACGATCATCTTCGGCTTGTGCTCGACAGCCAGGCGCTCGACTTCGTCGTAGTCGATCAGGCCGGTGTTGGTGTCGATGCCGTACTGCACAGCGTTGTACAGCTTGCCCGAGGACGACACCTTGGCGCCGTGGGTCAGGTGGCCGCCGTGGGCCAGGCTCATGCCGAGGATGGTGTCACCGGCCTGCAGCAGGGCCAGGTAGACCGCGCCGTTGGCCGAGGAGCCGGAGTGCGGCTGGACGTTGGCGTAGTCGGCACCGAACAGCTGCTTGGCGCGTTCGATGGCCAAGGCTTCTACCTTGTCCACGTGCTCGCAGCCACCGTAGTAGCGCTTGCCCGGGTAGCCTTCGGCGTACTTGTTGGTCAGGCCGCTGCCTTGGGCCTGCATCACGCGCTTGGAGGTGTAGTTTTCCGAGGCGATCAGCTCGATGTGGTCTTCCTGGCGCTGTTCTTCGGCATTCATCGCCGCCAGCAGTGCATCGTCGTAACCCTGGATCTGGTCTTGCTTGCTGAACATCGTGTATCTCCCGGCAGCGATCATTTTTTGTCGTGGGGCACTGTGGCCCTTTGTGGCGATGTTATGACTGGGCGGGGCGGGTCAGATGCCTGCGCACGCCTTGCAATGGCGCGTTTACGACATTCGTTGTGGTGTTGGCTTCTTCGCGGGCACGCCCGCTCCCACAAGGATCTGCACAGGCCTGTGGGAGCGGGCGTGGCCGCGAAAAGGCCAGCACATACGCCAGAGCAATCTGCCGATGCACAGCTTGTATAGGCAACTGCTGAATCGATGGTTTAGAGTGCTGTTCTGCGTCGTTCACAGGACAGTGCCATGACAGACAAGAGCCAACAATTCGCCAGCGACAACTATTCCGGTATCTGCCCCGAAGCCTGGGCGGCGATGGAGAAGGCCAACCGTGGCCACGACCGCGCCTACGGCGACGACCAGTGGACCGAACGCGCCGCGGAATACTTCCGCAACCTGTTCGAAACCGACTGCGAGGTGTTCTTCGCCTTCAACGGTACCGCCGCCAACTCCCTGGCCCTGGCCTCGCTGTGCCAGAGCTACCACAGCGTGATCTGCTCCGAGACCGCCCACGTCGAAACCGACGAATGCGGCGCGCCGGAGTTCTTCTCCAACGGCTCCAAACTGCTGACCGCGCCCAGCGTCAACGGCAAGCTGACGCCGCAGTCGATCCGGGAAGTGGCGCTGAAGCGCCAGGACATCCACTACCCAAAGCCACGGGTGGTGACCATTACCCAGGCCACCGAGGTCGGTACCGTCTACCGCCCCGACGAGCTGAAGGCGATCAGCGCCACCTGCAAGGAGCTGGGGCTGAACCTGCACATGGACGGCGCACGCTTTAGCAATGCCTGCTCGTTCCTGGGTTGCAGCCCGGCCGAGCTGACCTGGAAGGCCGGCGTCGATGTACTGTGCTTTGGCGGTACAAAAAACGGTATGGCGGTGGGCGAAGCGATCCTGTTCTTCAACCGCCAGCTGGCCGAGGATTTCGACTACCGTTGCAAGCAGGCCGGGCAGCTTGCATCCAAGATGCGTTTCTTGTCGGCGCCTTGGGTGGGCCTGCTGGAAGATGGCGCCTGGCTGCGCCATGGCAATCACGCCAACCATTGCGCGCAGTTGCTTGCCTCGCTGGTGAGTGACTTGCCGGGGGTCGAGCTGATGTTCCCGGTGGAGGCCAACGGGGTGTTCCTGCAGATGCCAGAGCACGCGATCGAAGCGCTGCGCGGCAGGGGTTGGCGGTTCTATACCTTCATTGGCAGTGGCGGGGCGCGGTTCATGTGCTCGTGGGATACCGAGGAAGAGCGGGTGCGCGAGTTGGCGGCGGACATCCGCGCCATCATCGGCGCCTGACAGGCCGCATTCGCGGGCATGCCCGCTCCCACAGGAATATCGTAGCCGTCGAGCGCTGCGCAGTACCTGTGGGAGCGGGCAAGCCCGCGAAGAAACCAACACTGATCTAAAGCCTGAAACCACCCATCTGCCGCGCCAGGTCATCCGCCAAGCCACGCAGCGCCTGGCACTCTTCGCGACAACCCTGCACCTCCGCCGCGGTCTCCCGCGCCAGGTCAGAAATCCCCTGCACCGTACGATTGATCTCTTCGGTCACCGCCGACTGCTCTTCGGTCGCAGTAGCCACTTGATGGTTCATGTCGCTGATGTGCTCCACCTGGTCAGTGATCGCCCCCAATGACGCCCCGGTGCGCTGGCTCGACGCCACCCCGCTACCCGTCGCTTGCTGCCCCGCCTGCATCGAACTCACCGCCGAACCCGCGCCCTGTTTCAGGCGCTGGATCATCTGCTGCACTTCGTCGGTGGACAGCTGCGTGCGCCGTGCCAAGGTACGCACCTCATCGGCCACCACGGCAAACCCACGCCCCATTTCCCCAGCCCTGGCCGCCTCGATGGCGGCATTCAGCGCCAGCAGGTTGGTCTGCTCGGAAATACTACGAATCACCGCCAAGACTTCATCGATCGAGGCTACTTCATCGGCCAACTGGCTGACCGCTTCGGCCGCCTTGCCGATATCACCCGACATACCCTCGATACCCCGGATCGAACGCTGCACCACCTCACGCGCCTGCAATGCCTCATCCCGCGCCGATTGCGAGGCCTGCGCCGCATTGCCGGCGTTGCGGGCAATGTCCTGCACGGTCAACCCCATTTCGTGCACGGCGGTAGCGACCATTTCGGTCATTTCCTGCTGGCGCCCGGAACGCTCGGCGGTGTTGTCCACCACCTGTGTCACCTGCTCGACCGCCAGGTGCAGCCGCTCGGAAGTGTGCAGTACCTCGCCGATCAACCGGCGCTGGCTGTCGAGGAAGCGGTTGAAACCACGCGCCAGGTCGCCCAGTTCGTCCTGGCGTGAATCGTCCAGCCGGTGGCTGAGGTCACCCGCGCCGCTGCCAATCTGCACCAGCGCCGCTGTGACGCGGCGAATCGGCCGCACCAGGCCACGCGCCAGCAGCACCACCAGCAGCAGCGACACCAGGGCCACGGCACCACCGATCAGGCTGGTCAGCCATACCGCCTGTTGCATTGGTGCGTAGATTTCCTCCTCCGGCACCTCGGCCACCAGGGTCCAATTGAGATCGCGCAGGGGCAGGCCGAGAGCCAGGTAGCTTCCGCCGTCACGGCTGAAGCGGCTGCTGCGCAGGCCTTCGCCGCCGGTCATCAGCGCCTTGGCAGCATCCGCGCCCAGCTGTTCGGTGAGCTGGCGTTTACCGCTGAAGGCAGCGTCCGGATGAACCTGGATCAGGCCATCGTTACGCACCAGAAACACCTTGCCGTGCTCGCCGAATTTGAAGTCATGGATCAGCTTCGACAGCTCGGTCATGCGCAGGCCCATGCCGGCCACGCCGACCAGTTGGCCATTCTTTTCCACACGGTAGTCGATGAACAGCGCCAGCTCGCCCGTGGCACCGTCAATGTCGATGTTGATCAGGCGCTCGGCACCGCTGTCGATGTAGCCGTAGAACCATTTGTCCTTGGGGTTGCTGCGACTGAGGGTACGGTCCAGGCCATTCTCGCTGTAGTAATGGCCGGTTTCGGTCGATACGAACAGCGTGGTGAAGGCCTGGTTGCGCTGCTTGGCGGCAGCCAGATACTCGATGAATGGTGCGCTCTGGGCAGGGTCTTCACCGGCGGCAAGCCAGTCGCGCAGCAAGGTGTTGCCGGCAATGTCAGCCGCTGCCACCAGCGGCTGGCCTAGCATGCGCTCGATGTCGTTGCGAATGGCCTCGATGCTGGCGGGTAGCGCAGTATCGACCAGGTAGCGTTCGGTGAGGCGGTTGAGCGCCACCGTGAAGATGATGACCACCACCAGGATGCTCGCCAGCAAGGCGGCACCCATGCTGGTGATCAGCTGCCACTGGATGCTCTTACGCCAGATACGCATGCCCCTACTCCCCGCAAATTATTGTTTTGCGAAAAGTGTATACACTTGCGTATCCAGTTAATCCAGTACTCTGAAGCAATCCGCCGCCCCTGTGGGAGCGGGTTCACCCGCGAATGCGATGGTGAAGCCACTGACGTATTCGCGGGTAAACCCGCTCCCACAGGGACCAGTGCAGGGCCTTATTGTTCAGCAATGGTCCGCACGATGGCGTCCACCGTGGCGTCGATCTGCGCCTGGGTACGCTCCAGTGTCTTGCGGTGCTCATCCTGCAATTCGATCTGCCGCGAACACAGGTTCAGCGCGGCCAGCACCAGCAGCTTGTCGCCGATCAGGGTCGGGTACTGACGCTTGGTCTGGGCCAGGGCAGTGTTGAGCATCTGCACCGCCTGGGCCAGGGTTGCTTCCTGGCCTTCAGGCGCCTTGATCGAATAGTCGTTGCCGAGGATCGACACAACATTGATCGGCTGTGCTCGCAGTGTCATGCGCCTACGACGCCGGCGTTGGCGCGCTCGACCAGGGCTTGCAGGCGCGCGGCGGTGCTGCCGTTCTTCTCTTCCTGCTCCATCAGCGACAGTTGCAGGGTCTCGTTCTCTTCCTTGGCCTGGGCCAGTTCCTGGCCGAGGGCGGAGTTCTGCTCGGTGAGTTGGGCGTTCTTCTGCAGCAGGTCGTTGACCAGTTGCTCGATTTGATTCAGGGAGGATTCCAGCATGGGTCTATCTCAGGTTGTTGCGAGGGGCGCACACGATAAAGAAAAGTGCAGCCCATCGCCATTAAATATCGGATTCACGAAGTGTCTAACCCGCAGATTGACAGAGGATCCACACCCTTGTTCCGACCTGGGTCAACCGCCGGTCAGGAAACGCCTGCAACCGCACAATTTTCGCCGGGCGCCCTCAAGCGTGACTCGGCCCGACCGATATCCCGGAGAGTCATATTCCGTCGCACTGACTGCGTCACCCTCACTAGCCTGGATCTGCCCATACCATGTCACTACGCAACATGAACATCGCCCCGCGCGCGCTGCTCGGCTTTGCCCTTATAGGCCTGCTGATGCTCGGCCTCGGTATCTTCTCCCTGGTGCAGATGGGCAACATCCGCCAGGCCGGCCTGGTCATCGAGCAGATCAGCGTGCCCAGCATCAAGGTTCTCGATGAGATCAATGCGCTGAACCTGCGCCTGCGCAGCCTCTCCTACCGCCTGCTGGTGAACCGCGAGGCGCAGACCCAGCAGGAGACCCTGAGCCTGCTGGACCAGCGCAACCTCGAGATCGACCGTGCCCGCCAGGTATACCTGCCGCTGATCAGCGCCGCCGACGAACAGGCCGCGTACGATCAATACGTCCAGCTACTCACCCAATACCGCCAGCTTGAGTCGCGCATGCGCAGCCTGAGCCAGGCCGGCCGTATCGACGAATTGCGCGACCTGCTCAACCGCGACCTACTGGCCAACTCCGAGCAGATCAACAAGATCATGGAGACCTTGGTGCGCATCAACACCGAGCAGACCCGCGCCACCAACCAGACAGCTGCCAGCCAGTACAGCACCGCCTTTACCCTGGTCATCAGCCTGCTGGTCACCGCCACCGTGCTGACCTTGCTCTGTGCCTTCCTGCTGACCCGCAGCATCGTCAAGCCGATCGAAGAAGCCCTCAAGAGCGCCGAGCAAGTTGCCGATGGCGACCTGACCCACATCATCCGCGCCGAAGGCAGCGACGAAGCCGCCCGCCTGCTGCGGGCCATGGCCCGCATGCAGGACAAGCTGCGCGATACCCTGCAGCAGATCGCCGGCTCCGCCACCCAGCTGGCCTCGGCTGCCGAAGAGCTGAACGCCGTCACCGACGAAAGCGCCCGTGGCCTGCAGCAGCAGAACAACGAAATCGAACAGGCCGCCACGGCGGTGACCGAGATGACCAGCGCCGTAGAGGAAGTGGCGCGCAATGCAGTCAGCACCTCGGAAGCCTCCAGCGAAGCCAGCCGTTCGGCTGGCGATGGCCGCGACCTGGTAATGGAGACCGTGGGCGCCATCGAGCGCATGAGCGGCGACGTACAAGCCACCGCCAAGCTGATCACCCACCTGGCCGAACAGTCGCGTGATATCGGCAAGGTGCTCGACGTGATCCGTGGCCTGGCAGACCAGACCAACCTGCTGGCACTCAACGCGGCGATCGAGGCGGCACGTGCCGGCGAGGCAGGCCGTGGTTTTGCCGTGGTCGCCGATGAAGTGCGGGCGCTGGCCCACCGTACCCAGCAGTCGACCAGCGAGATCGAGCGGATGATCGGCAGCATTCAGGGCGGTACCGGAGAGGCCGTGGAGTCGATGCGCACCAGCACCGAACGTGCCGAATCGACCCTGAATATCGCCCGTGGCGCGGGCTTGGCGCTGGATACCATTGCCGGGGCGGTGGCGCAGATCAACGAACGCAACCTGGTGATTGCCAGCGCTGCGGAAGAGCAGGCGCAGGTGGCGCGGGAAGTGGACCGCAACCTGGTGAACATCAATGATCTGTCGGTGCAGAGTGCTACCGGGGCGCATCAGACCAGTGCGGCGAGTGCGGAGTTGTCGCGGTTGGCGGTGGACCTCAATGGCCTGGTGGCCCGATTCCGTACTTGAAACCATAGGGGCCGCTTTGCGGCCCATCGCCGGCAAGCCAGCTCCCACACCGACCGCGCTATACAGTACCTGTGGGAGCTGGCTTGCCGGCGATGGGCTGCAAAGCAGCCCCCCTGCAATTTCAGATCAGTAATCGATCCGTACATCCCCTTTCGGCACGCTGCAGCACGACAGGATGTAGCCCTCGGCTTCGTCCTCTTCGGTAATGCCGCCGTTGTGCTCCATCTCTACTTCACCGCCCAGTTTGAGTACCTTGCAGGTACCGCAAATACCCATGCCGCAGGCTTTCGGGATCATCAGGCCAACCTTCGCCGCCGCCGCATGCACGGTCTCGCCCGGGGCAATGCGGATGCTCTTCTCGCTGCCGATGAACTCCACCAGGTTGAGGTCGGCCGCGTCCAGTTCCGGCGCGTCGGCAGCCTGCTCTGCGTGCTCCACCGCATCGGCCTTGGCCTCGGGCGGGGTCGCACCAAACGATTCCTCGTGGTAGTTCTTCATGTCGAAGCCGACCGCTTCGAGCATGCGCTTGACCGCGCTCATGTACGGCGTCGGGCCACAGCAGAACACCGTGCGCTCCATGTAGTCCGGCGCGATCAGCTCCATCAGACGCTGGTTGAGATAACCGCGATAACCCGCCCACGGCTCACCCAGGCCATGCTTTTCACAAATGATGTGCAGGCTGAAATTGGGGATGCGCGAGGCCATCTGCTCCAGCTCGCGGTGGTAGATGATGTCCTTCGGCGAACGGGCGCTGTGCACGAAGACCATGTCGACATTGCCGTTGGTGTCGTAGAACCAGCGTGCCATCGACATGACCGGGGTGATACCGACACCGCCCGAGAGGTACAGCACCTTCTGCGCAGGGAAGTCGATGGCGTTGAACAACCCCACCGGGCCGTGCACCGGCAGCTCGGCGCCTTCGTGCATGGTGTCGTGAAGGAAGTTGGACACCAGGCCACCCGGTACACGCTTGACGGTGATCGAAAAGCTGTAGGGCACCGACGGTGAGCTGGAGATGGTGTAGGAACGCATTACCGGCTTGCCTTCGATCTCCAGCTCCAGGGTGACGAACTGCCCTGGCTTGAAGAAGAACATGATCGGCTGGTCGGCCATGAAGCAGAACGTGCGCACGTCCCAGGTCTCCTGGATGACCTTGACGCAGCGCACGATGTGGCGGCCGTTGGCCCAGGTCTGGGTGGTGACCGGATTGAGGAAGGTATCGGACATGTTCATCTCCAGCAGCCGACTATTGGCCTTTTATGGCTTGGATAATGCGCAAGCTGAAGACGACGTACATTCCTGCCAGCGACATCGGCGTGCTTATCGCGACCAGCCCCGCGCTGCAAGGGCTGGCGCGTCGTAATTCAAATCGGCCATGTCGCCCATGGATACGGTTCATGGCGCCTTCGGACGCACACTCCACGGCAAAACAACCAGCTGTTTCTTGATGAGCAGCCTTGCGGCACCACAACAACGATTAGCCACCTTTTGCCGGCCGCACACGGCCCCGAGGAATACACGATGGACGTCACCGCAACCCTGAGCCTGGGCGATCCACTGGAACCAGCACGCAAGGCAACCGCCGAGATGCTGCAGACCCGCGAGCGCACCTACTCGCTGCCCCAGCCTTTCTACAACGACGAGCGTCTGTTCCAGATCGACATGCAGGAGATCTTCCATAAGGAGTGGCTGATCGCCGGCATGACTTGCGAGATCCCGGCCAAGGGCAACTACATCACCCTGCAAATCGGCAAGAACCCGATCATCGTGGTGCGTGGCGCCGAAGGTAAGGTGCATGCCTTCCATAACGTCTGCCGCCACCGTGGCTCGCGCCTGTGCGTCAGCGAGAAGGGCAAGGTGGCCAAGCTGGTCTGCCCTTACCACCAGTGGACCTACGAGCTGGACGGTCGCCTGCTGTTCGCCGGCACCGAAATGGGTGCCGACTTCGACATGAACCAGTACGGCCTGAAGCCGGTGAACGTGAAGGTCGCCGGTGGCTACATCTTCATCAGCCTGGCGGAAAACCCGCCCGCCATCGACGAGTTCCTGGCCACCCTGGACCATTACATGGAACCGTACGACATGGAAAACACCAAGGTGGCGGTACAGACCACCTTGATGGAAAAGGCCAACTGGAAGCTGGTGCTGGAAAACAACCGCGAGTGCTACCACTGCAACGGTTCGCACCCGGAGCTGCTGCAAACCCTGCTGGAGTGGGACGACACCAACGACCCACGCGCCAGCCAGGAATTCAAGGACCACGTGGCCGCCTCCGCTGCCGCCTGGGAAGCCGAGAAAATCCCGTACCTGCACAAGAGCCATGGCCTGCGTAACCGCATCGTGCGCATGCCGCTGCTCAAGGGCACCGTGTCGATGACCATGGACGGCAAGCAGGCCTGCCAGAAGCTGATGGGCCGCATCAAGAACCCGGACCTGGGCTCGATGCGCATCCTGCACCTGCCGCACTCGTGGAACCACTGCATGGGCGACCACATGATCGTGTTCACCGTATGGCCGATCAGCGCCCAGGAAACCATGGTCACCACCAAGTGGCTGGTGCACAAGGATGCCGTGGAAGGCGTGGACTATAACCCTGAGAACATGCGCAAGGTATGGGACGCGACCAACGACCAGGACCGTCGCCTGGCCGAAGAGAACCAGCGTGGTATCAACTCCACCGCTTACCAGCCAGGGCCGTACTCGAAGACCTACGAGTTTGGCGTGGTCAACTTCATTGACTGGTACAGCCAGCGTCTGCTGAACAACCTGGGGGCGGAGCCGGCGCCTTACCTGAAAGAAGTGCAGGCGCAGTAAGCGTACTGCGGGGCTATACCTGCAAAACGTGAGGTGCAGCAGGGCGGGTCGACCTTATCCGCCGTGCTGCTCCCTGGACCCCCCTGCCTACTGCGGACAACATTTCGTCCACCATTGTAAGGTCCACAATTGTTTCCGAGGCCACTGACACAATTTCACGTGGCTGATCTCGCAAGTATCCGAACGCTTCTCGCCCTGCTGCAGAACTCCCTATCAAACCACCGCTCAGGTTGGCGACCGTATTACCTGCCGCAAACACATCCGTGAGTGTTTGCATGGTCGGGTTAACGCCGTATGCAGCAGCAGTTACTTGCCCGGCTACACCGAAAGCGCCCGTCATGGCGAACTGCTGATTGGCTACCCTCAACTCAGGGGCCAGGTCTTGATGCACAAAAGGCGTGTTGTTATGGGTACTTTCCCGGATAGCAACCCTACGCCCCACGATATTCCTCATGGTGCGAACAATTGCACCAAACAAGGTGGCGCTACTGGACGCCAGGCCGACGACTCTGAGCAGAACATTCAGCCAAGCGGCACCACTTGGATCATGGCGGTTCACCGGGTCAGCGCCACAGTAGACGTACCCGTTGATACCTCCCTTCGAGAACGGACTCAGGGAGTCAAATGCCATGAATCGCATCAGGGTTGGGCTGTAAAAGCGTCGGCCATTTCCCAACGGGTAGCCACCCGTCAGCGGATCACGATACTGACCACAGAACGCCAGCCCAGGCACAGCAGCAGCTGCCATGACGCCATAGGGTGAATAAGCATTCACTTGAAAAGGAATGCTGCTCAAAACCGAATGCTGCCGATAAGTCCCCAACAAACGTCTAGCCATGATTTATCCACAATATGGCGCTTTCGTGGATACGCTATCGAGAGCCTGCAAGATTTGATACTGGCAAAAATACCAGGCCGTACATTGATCATTATTTGATCATAACGGCCAAAGCGGCGTCATTCCTGGGCTACAGCGGAGTTCGTACACCTTGTCCACAGAGACACCAACAGAGTTTGTGAGCAACCGACGAATTTTTTTCAGTCAGGTTGTGGATAAGCGACTCAAGGCCCTGATTATCAAGGATTGAGCAGGATCAAGACGAGATTGATCACTTTTTGATCAAACCTGCCGAAGCCTTTGAATACGTGACTCCTAGAAGACGCCAAACAGATTATCCACAGACCGGCTAACAGTGATTGTGGGCAAAATCGGGAAGAGGCTTGAGCGCGCGCATGCGCGGGTCGGGATAATGACTGGTCGTTTTTTGATCAAAACCTTGAAGCCACCGTCATACAAGGCCTGCAGCCATGCGCCAACACTTTATCCACACCTTGGCGAACAGATTTGGTGGGCAAAAACATCAGGGCGATGCTGAACATTGAATGCAGGAGCGGCCTTGTGTCGCGATGGGCCGCAACGCGGCCCCCAGCATCTCCACTACGACTCAAGATTGCCGGGGCTGCTGCGCAGCACATCGCGACACAAGGCCGCTCCTACACGGGGACGGCGTAAGGCTTCAGCGCAGCACGCCCTCTTCCACCAGCAGCTTGAGGATGGCCTCGGCGCCCTCCTGTGGCGAAACGTCCTTCAGCACCTTGCCTCCGCCGCCACTGGCCTTGGCCGTTGCAGCCTTCATCCGGTCGGCGCCGCTCTTGGCCTTGATCACCTTCAAGCGCTTGGGCCGTGGGCGGGCCGGTTGCAGCTCGGCTTCAGCCAGCAGCTCGTCTTCGACGATGGCCACGTTGCGCGCCGCCAGCACACCCCGACGCGCCGGCCCGAAAGCACTCTGGCGTGGCTTGGGCGCGGCGTTGTCCACAGTCGCCAGCAACGGCAGGCGCACCTTCAGCCGACGCCGCTGACCGCGTGGCAACGCCTGCAACACCTGGGCGGTGCCGTTGTCGATCGACTCCACTTCAGCCAGCCCCACAATCAGCGGCCAGCCGAGCTTTTCGGCCAGCAGGAACGGCAACATGCCCGACCCTTCGCCAGTCTCGGCCTGGCTGCCGGTCAGCACCAGCTGGGCGCCAGCATCGCGAAGGTAGTCCCCAAGCACGCCCAGCACATCGGCACCGGCCGGCTGCTCCAGCACGTCCAGATGGTCCAGGCCCATGCCCAGGTAGGCGCGCAGCGCCTCTTCCCGTGGGTCGCCTGCATGCACCACCTGCAAGTTATCCCCAGCCAGCTGCAAACCCAGCTCCACCGCGCGGGCATCCTGCTCGGCGCGGCGGGCGCGGCCAGAGCTTGGGTGGGCACCGATGGAAACCAGGCTGATCACTTTCGTACTCATGCTCGTGCCCTTATGCCGCGTCGCGCTGGCCGCCGCTGCGGTAGTTGTCCACAGCCTCGATCAGTGCCTTCAGAATCGCCGAACTGTCGCCAATCACCGACAGGTCGGCCCGTTTTATCATGTCGCAGCCCGGGTCCATGTTGATCGCCACCACCTTGTCGCAGGCGCCGATGCCTTGCAGGTGCTGGATAGCGCCCGAGATACCCACAGCCACGTAAACCCGCGCGGTAACCCAGGTACCGGTGGCACCCACCTGGCGGTTGCGCGGCATGAAGCCGTCGTCCACCGCCACCCGCGAGGCGCCTTCGGTGGCGCCGAGGGCCGCGGTGGCCTTGTGGTAAAGGTCCCAGTCCTTGACGCCGTTGCCGCCCGAAACGATGAACTCTGCCTCGGCCATGGCAATGGTGGCCGGGTCGACGGCCACCGAGCCAAGGTCTTCGATGCGCGACAGGCTGCGCGCCACGCTTGTGGACAACTCCACCGGCAACGCTTCGTGACGGGTTTCGCTGACCGGCTCGGCGCACTCGGCCGCCGCCAGGATCAGGCGTGGTACGGCGCGCTGCAGGTCTTGCTGGCCGGCGCCGGCGCGGCCGATGCACTGGCCTTCCTTGACCTGCCATACCCGAGTCGCCGGGCGCTCGCCCAGTGCCGCGCCCAGGCGCCGGCCCAGTTCGCCGCCACCGGTGCGGCTGTCGGGCAGCAGCCAGTGGCGCGGGGAGAACTGGTTATCCACAGCCCGCAGGCCTTGAACGAGTTGCTCCGGTGCATAACCTTCGAAAGCCTCGCCTTCGATGACCAGCAGGCGGTCGACCCCGGCTGTGGAAAAGTTGCTTTCCTTGTGTTCGCCAAACACCACCGCCAGCACCGCACCGTCGCTGCCGGCCAGGCTGTGGGCCAGGCCGAGCAGGTCGCGGTCGTGGCTGCTCAGGCGGCCGCCGACCATGTCCGGCACCACGGCAATGTAGAACGCCGGCGCCGGTACCTGGTGCAGCGGCAGCTTGACCTCGGCCGCCGCCGTGCGCCGCCCGCCCACCGCGGTGCCCTGCTGGGCGCCGCTGCGGTCGATGCGCTTGATGCCGGCCGGGCCGATGAAGCCTGCGGCGATCGCATGAGGGTTCTTGCGGATGAGGCCGTTGGGCCCCATCCAGCTGGTCTGCTGCGTCTGCATCGCTGCATGCAGCGGGTGCAGACGGTTACGGGCGATCCACTCGGCGCGTGGGTCGCGGCGGATAATGTCGCTCATCAATGCACCTCCGCAGGTTCACGTTTGGCCGTTTGCGGCTTTGGGGCCGAAGGCGCGTCCTCTTCGATCAGCACGTCAGCCACCAGCTCGGCCAGGTCCTTGATCTGTGGGCGCGGTTCGACCACGCCTTCGAGCATGGCGGTGCACTGTGGGCAACCCACGGCCACCAGCTCGGCTTCGGTCTGGCGGATGTCGTCCATGCGCATGTCCGGAATACGCTGCTTGCCCGGGATGTCGGTGATCGGCGCACCGCCGCCACCGCCGCAGCAGCGGGAGCGGAAGCCCGAGCGCTCCATCTCGCGCACCTCGATGCCCAGCGCTTTGAGCACTGCACGCGGGGCTTCGTACTCGCCGTTGTAACGGCCCAGGTAGCACGGGTCGTGGTAGGTGACGCTGCCGCCCTTGTGCTGGCCAAGGTTGAGCTTGTTGGCCGCAATCAGTTCGGCGATGTAGGTACTGTGATGCTGTACCTGATAGTCGCCGCCCAGGGCGCCGTACTCGTTCTTCAGCACATGGAAGCTGTGCGGGTCGCAGGTAACGATGCGCTGGAACTTGTACTTGGCCAGGGTCTGGATATTGCGTTTGGCCAATTGCTGGAAGGTCGCTTCGTCACCCAGGCGGCGTGCCACGTCGCCGCTGTCGCGTTCTTCCAGGCCGAGCACGGCAAAGTCCACGCCCGAGGCCTTGAGCACTTTGACGAACGAACGCAGGGTGCGCTGGTTACGCATGTCGAAGGCACCGTCACCGACCCAGAACAGCACCTCGGTGGTTTTCACCTCCGACAGCAGTTGCAGGTTGAGGTCGGCGGCCCAGTTCATGCGCCCGCCGGGGGCGAAACCGCCCGGGTTGTCGGTGGCGATCAGGTTGTCCAGCACCTCGGCGCCCTTGTTCGGGGTGGCGCCCTTTTCCAGGGTGAGGTGGCGGCGCATGTCGACGATGGCATCGACGTGCTCGATCATCATCGGGCATTCCTCGACGCAGGCCCGGCAAGTAGTGCACGACCACAGCGTTTCGGCGTCGACCAGGCCGTTGACGATCGGCTGGTGCGGGTGGCCACCGTGCTCACCGATCGGTTTGCCCGGGTACGGGCTGCCGGCGAACTGCGCGTCGGTGCCGCCGGCCAGGCCGATGACCATGTCCTGGATGAGCTTTTTCGGGTTCAGCGGCTGGCCGGCGGCAAAGGCCGGGCACATGGCTTCACATTTACCGCACTGCACGCAGGCATCGAAGCCCAGCAGCTGGTTCCAGGTGAAGTCCGCCGGCTTTTCCACGCCCAGCGGCGCATTCGGGTCTTCCAGGTCCAGCGGCTTGAGGCCGGTGGAGCGGCCGCCGCCGAAGCGTTCGGCGCGGCGATGCCAGGCCAGGTGCAAGGCACCGGCAAAGGCGTGTTTCATCGGGCCGCCCCAGGTCATGCCGAAGAACAGCTCCGACACGCCCCACAGCACGCCCAGGCCGAGAATGCCGACCATCACCCAGCCACCGGTGTTGGCCGGCAAAATGCCGGCGACCGGCAAGGTGGCGATGAAGAAGCTCGCGGCAAACGCCAGCAGGCTCTTCGGCAGGCGCATCCATGGGCCCTTGGACAGGCGCGAAGGCGGGTTGAGGCGGCGTTTGAAGACGAAGATGGCGCCCGTGAACATGATCACCGTGGCCACCAGCAGCGCATAGCCGAGGATCTTGCTCTGCAGACCAAAACCATGCACCAGGATCGCCAGGGCCGCCGACAGCACGAAGCCGCCCGCAGTGGCCACGTGGGTCTTGGACATGTACTTGTCGCGCTCGACCACATGGTGCAGGTCCACCAGGTAGCGGCGCGGCATGGCCAACAGGCCGCCGATCAGGTTGACCTTGGACGGCCGGCCACGGCGCCACATGCGCACACGGCGCAGCGCGCCGAGCACCGCCAGGCCAAGGGCAGCGAACAGCAGGATGGGTAGAAGGGTGTTCAACATGGGAGGCTCCCACAACAGCGGTTGCAAGGGGTTCAGGCCCCTGGAATCCTGCACCGGCCCTGTGGGAGCGGGCGTGCCCGCGAATGCGTCAGATCAGACAACTCTGTTGTTCATGCTGACGCTTTCGCGGGCGCGCCCGCTCCCACAGGGGCCGGTGTGTGCCGACAGTGCGATCAGAAGTCCTTGCACAGGCGCAAGGCGTCGTAGATCGCCGCATGCACGTTGCGCTGGGCCACGCAGTCGCCGATGCGGTACAGCAGGTAGCCTTCGCCCGGCTGGCTGAGGATCGGCTGTGGCTTGATGGCGAACAGCGCCTCCACATCGATCTGGCCTTTGTTGCGCGAACCTTCCTTCAGTGCGTAGTACAGCTGCTCGTCAGGACGCACGCCGTTCTCTACCACCACCTGGTCGACCACGCGCTCTTCCTTGGCGCCGGTGTATTCGTTCTCCAGCACCGCCACCAGCTTGTCACCTTCGCGGTAGACCTTTTCCAGCATCATGTCGCCGGTCATGATCACTTCTTTCGGGTACATGCTGCGGTAGTAGGTCGGGAACGTCGTACCACCCATGGCCACGCCCGGCTTGATATCGTCGGTGACGATCTCGACCTGGCTGCCCTTGTCGGCAATGAAGTCCGCCACCGACATACCGGTGAACTCGCAAATGGTGTCGTACACCAGCACGTTCTTGCCCGGTGCCACCTTGCCGTCGAGCACGTCCCAGCTGCTGACCACCAGCCCTTCGGCGGCGCCCCAGTGCTCGTTCTGCTCCAGGAAGGAATGCCCACCCACGGCCAACACGATAATGTCCGGGCGCAGGTCCTGGATGGCGGCCACGTCGGCGGCAGTGCCCAGGCGCAGGTCGACCTTCAGGCGCGCCAGCTCCAGCTGGTACCAGCGGGTGATACCGGCGATCTGGTCACGCTGCGGCGCCTTGGCGGCGATGGTGATCTGCCCGCCGATCTGCTCCTTCTTCTCGAACAGGGTCACGTCATGGCCACGTTCGGCAGCCACACGAGCCGCTTCCATGCCGGCCGGGCCGGCGCCAACCACCACCACCTTGCGCTTGGCACCGGTGGTCTTCTCGATGATGTGCGGCACGCCCATGTATTCACGGGAAGTCGCGGCGTTCTGGATGCACAGCACATCCAGACCCTGGTACTGGCGGTCGATGCAGTAGTTGGCACCGACACACTGCTTGATCTGGTCGATCTGGCCCATCTTGATCTTGGCGATCAGGTGCGGGTCGGCCATGTGCGCACGGGTCATGCCGACCATGTCCACGTAGCCGCCTTCCAGAATGCGCGTGGCCTGGTTCGGGTCCTTGATGTTCTGCGCGTGCAGCACTGGTACCTTGACCACTTCCTTGATGCCGGCCGCCAGGTGCAGGAACGGCTCCGGCGGGTAGCTCATGTTCGGGATGACGTTGGCCAGGGTGTTGTGGGTGTCACAACCCGAGCCGACCACGCCGATGAAGTCGAGCATGCCAGTGGCGTCGTAGTACGCGGCGATCTGCTTCATGTCCTCGTGGCTGAGGCCGTCCGGATGGAATTCGTCACCGCAAATGCGCATGCCCACGCAGAAGTCGTCACCGACTTCGGCGCGCACGGCCTTGAGCACTTCCAGGCCGAACTTCATGCGGCCTTCGAAGGTGCCGCCCCATTCGTCGGTACGCTTGTTGACCCGCGGGCTCCAGAACTGGTCGATCATGTGCTGGTGCACGGCCGACAATTCCACGCCGTCCAGGCCGCCTTCTTTGGCGCGGCGGGCAGCTTGTGCGTAGTTGCCGATCACGCGCCAGATCTCTTCCACCTCGATGGTCTTGCAGGTGGCGCGGTGCACGGGTTCACGGATACCCGACGGCGACATCAGGGTTGGCCAGTTGAAGCCGTCCCAGCGCGAGCGACGACCCATGTGGGTAATCTGGATCATGATCTTGGCGCCATGCTTGTGCATGGCGTCGGCCAGGTTCTGGAAGTGCGGGATGATGCGGTCGGTCGACAGGTTGACCGATGCCCACCACTCTTGCGGGCTGTCGATGGCCACCACCGACGAGCCGCCGCAGATCGCCAGGCCGATACCGCCCTTGGCCTTTTCTTCGTAGTACTTCACGTAGCGGTCGGTCGTCATGCCGCCGTCAGTGGCGTAGACCTCGGCGTGCGCGGTGCTGAGCACACGGTTACGGATGGTCAGCTTGCCGATCTGGATCGGCTGGAACATTGCTTCGAATGCCATGACGCTATCTCCGGCTTACAACGGCTTGACGACGAACAGGCCATCTTCGTGGCCTTCTTCAGACCCGCCATAGACCTGTTCGGCCACGGTGCGAATCGAGCTGCCGCGGGCAGCGAGAATCTGGTCCATGGCGCCGGCGAACCAACCGGTGAACATGTAGTCGACCTTGCGGCCGCACTTGCCATAGACGTACACGAATGCGGAGTGCTTGAGCTTGACGCTGCAGGTGCCTTTGTCCAGGTCGATGTCCTGGATCTCGAACAGGCCCCAGCCGCGCTGGCTCAGGCGCTTCATGTAGTGCTCGAACACCGCCACGCCTTCCAGGCCGTGGCACTCGGCTTCTTTTTCACACCAGTGCCAGGCGGACTTGTAGCCGGCCTTGTAGAGGATCTCGGCGTACTTGTCAGCGCCCAGGACTTCTTCGATGCCCATGTGGTTGTTGACGAAGAAATGGCGCGGCACATACAGCATCGGCAAGGCGTCGCTGGTCCAGACACCGGTCTCGCTGTCGACTTCGATTGGCAATTGCGGGGCGATCTTGGCCATGGAAACTCAACTCCATAAAATTTTTTGTTTAGGATGCCCCGGCGTTGCTGGCAGGGGCTTTCAGGCTTGGAGAGCGGCTTATTCGCCCCACACGTCCTTGAGGACGTTGACCCAGTTCTCGCCCATGATCTTGCGCACCACGCGCTCGGAGTGGCCGCGCTTGAGCAAGGTTTCGGTGAGGTTGGGGAATTCGCCCACGGTACGGATGCCCAGCGGGTTGATGATCTTGCCGAAGTTGGTCAGGCGACGGGCGTAGCCCTTGTCGTGGGTCAGGTACTCGAAGAATTCCTGGCCGTGACCTTGGGTGAAGTCGGTACCGATACCGATAGCGTCTTCACCGACGATGTTCATGGTGTACTCGATGGCCTCGGCGTAGTCGTCGATGGTCGAGTCGATGCCCTTGGCCAGGAACGGCGCGAACATGGTCACGCCGACAAAGCCGCCGTGGTCGGCGATGAACTTCAGCTCTTCGTCCGACTTGTTGCGCGGGTGCTCTTTCAGGCCCGATGGCAGGCAGTGCGAATAGCACACCGGTTTTTTCGATTCGAGGATGACTTCTTCGGAGGTCTTGGAGCCGACGTGGGACAGGTCGCACATGATGCCGACGCGGTTCATTTCCGCCACGATCTCGCGGCCAAAGCCCGAAAGGCCGCCGTCACGCTCGTAGCAACCGGTGCCGACCAGGTTCTGGGTGTTGTAGCACATTTGCACGATGCCCACGCCCAGCTGCTTGAACACGTCGACGTAGGCGATCTGGTCTTCGAAGGCGTGGGCGTTCTGGAAGCCGAACAGGATGCCGGTCTTGCCCAGCTCCTTGGCCTTGCGGATATCGGCGGTGGTGCGCACCGGCATCACCAGGTCGCTGTTGTCGCGGATCAGCTTCTGGCTGGCAGCGATGTTGTCGACGGTAGCCTTGAAGCCTTCCCAGACCGACACCGTGCAGTTGGCCGCAGTCAGCCCGCCTTTGCGCATGTCCTCGAACAGCTCGCGGTTCCATTTGGCAATGATCAGGCCGTCGATGACGATGCTGTCGGCGTGAAGTTCGGCTGGGCTCATCAGGCTGTCCCCTTTTATTGAATGGGTTTGCGCCAAACCTTGTGCCGGCGCTTTAGGGCCAGCATATGCCTGTGCCCAAAGGCGCCCCGATGCAAAAACGACAGGGGGTTTGCCGAAAGCGTCAATGCGCGACAACAGGCCTTCTGGCACGGTGTCTGGCGATGAGACACAGTCTCGATAACGACGTTTCCGGCGGCTTTATGAACATTTCGTCAGGGAGCTACCGCCTTGCCTTCGGCTGAGCGAGAATCCCTGCGATTCGTCAGCCTGTTGAGGAGAAAATGGATGAAATCAATGGCATGGCTGGTACTGCTGGCTGTCGTATCGGGCGCCCAGGCCGGCGAGGAAGAAAGCACCCCGTGCGACAATGTCGACACCGATCAGCAGACCTACGCCTGCGCGGCTTTCAACAAGCAGACCGCCGAGCGCGAGCTGAAAGCGGCGTATGACGACCTGCTCCAGCGCATTCGCGACCAGTATGCCGATGAAGGCGACAAGGCTACCGCGCTGGTCGGGCGCATGGAGGCAGCCGAGAAGCTGTGGGTGCAGCTGCGCGATGCCGATTGCAACGTCGAGACCTTTGCCGAGAAGCCCGGCAGCAAAGCGTTCCAGGCGGCCTGGGATACCTGTGTGGCGCAGCGCAGTGATGACCGCTCGGAGTACCTGCAGTCCATCGGCCAGCAGTAAGCCTGTACCGGCCTCTTCGCGGGCA